>PMBS01000029.1 GCA_003153015.1 Myxococcales bacterium | reverse complement strand
CGCTGCGTGCCTCTCTTCTGGCTGCAGACCGAGGACCACGACTTCGCCGAGATCCGCACCTGCGCCGTGGCAGGATCGGACGGACAGCCTGTGCAGCTACAACTGGCCGAGGCCGGCGAGGCGCGCGTGTCCGTGGCGCATCGGTGTTTGGGTACGGAGATAGACGGCGTGCTCGGCCAGTTGGCTTCTTTGCTGGCTGGCCAACCCGGCGCAGACGAGGTGCTGACGCTCCTGCGGGCGCACTATCGGCCCGGGCAGTCCCTGGCGGCGGCATTCGCCGGGGTGTTGGCGACTCTCTTTGCCGACGAGGGGCTGCTTTTCCTCGACCCGCGCGACGCGCGCATCGCCGCGCTGGCTGCGCCCATCTACCGGTCGTGCCTCGAAGACGCGGACGTGATCGAACGGCTTTTGCAAGACCGCCAGGCTGCGCTGTCAGCAGCGGGATTTGCCACGCAGGTTCCGGTGCGTTCCTGTGCCCTGGTGTTCTTTCACCAGGACACGGCAGCCGGTCCGCGCTTTCGCCTACAGAAGAGCGCGCGCGAAGGGGCAGGGGCGTGGGCATTGGCCGGGACCACGGCAACCGTGGCTGACGCCGAATTGCTCGACCTGCTTAGGCGCGAGCCGCTGCGGTTTTCCACGTCTGCGCTGTTGCGCCCGATCGTGCAGGACGCGCTGTTGCCGACCGTGGCCTACGTGGGCGGCCCGGGCGAGATCAACTACTTCGCCGAGCTGGGGCCGCTGTACCAGCATTTTGGCGTCGTGCCTCCGCTGCTGGCTCCGCGCGCGCGCTTTCGTTGCGTGGACGCACGTACGCGCCGCTGGCTGGAGCAGTCGGGGCTGGTCGCTGCCGATCTGGCGCAGCCTTCGCGTGACATCCGCGCCCGACTGCATCCCGCCGTCCCAGCCGGCTCGCCCGATCCGCAAGAACTGCGCGATCGGGTGGCGCGGCAGATCCTACCCGCGGTCGAGGAGATCGCGTCGGCCATTTCTGCGACAGGCGAGCTTTTGCGCCGACCGGCGCAGCGCACGCGGGACAGTGTGGCCCGTGCCCTGGAACGGCTCATCGGGCGCTACGCCCGCGGCCTGGTCGAGCGCGACGAGACCACGCAGCGAAGGATTGAGAAGCTGGAAATGGTGCTCAATCCCGGCGGGGTGGCGCAGGAGCGCTTCTATGGTTGGCCTTGGTTGGCCAGCCGCCTGGGTCCTACGGTCTTCAAGCGCCTGGTGTTCGAGCGACTGCAGCAGGCCGGTGCCTTTGCCACCGACATACTGGAGCTTCTGCCGTGAGTGCGGACTCCCTGCGCATCGGGGTGGCCTGCTTCTCGACCTTTGGTGGCAGCGGCGTGATTGCGTCGGAGATCGGAATGGCGATGGCCCGGCGAGGCCACCATGTCGTGTTCTTCAGCGACCAGCCGCCCGCGCGCCTCGATCTGTCCTGCCCAGGAGTTTCCTTTCATCCCGTCGCCGCGCTCAACTATCCCGTGCCGGCACAAAGCTCGTATGCCGTGTCTTTGGCCGCCGAGATGGTCGAAGTGGCACAGACAGAGAAATTGGACCTGTTTCACGTGCACTACGCCGTGCCTCACGCGTTCGGAGCCCATCTCGCCCGGCAAGTCTTGGGCGCCATCGCACCCAAGATCCTCACCACCCTGCACGGTACGGACGTTACCCGCATTGGCGCGGATCCCAAGTTCACCTCGCTCGTGCGTTTTGCGGTTCTGGCCGGCGATGGCATCACCGCGCCATCGCACTGGTTGGCCGAGGAGGCCCACCGCCAACTCGACCTGCCACGCGAGAATCGCATCGAGGTGATTCCGAACTTCGTCGACACGAGTCGGTTTTGCCCGGACGCCAAGGCGCCGGCCGCCAGGAGCGTGGTCACCCATGTTTCGAATTTCCGTCTGCTCAAGCGGGTCGAGGACGTGGTGCGCATCTTCGCGCGCGTGCGCGGCGAGATGCCGGCGAAGTTGCACCTGGCTGGCGATGGCCCGGAACGCTCACACGTCGAGGCGTTGGTCAGTCTGCTCGGGTTGGCAGACGACGTGACGTTCTTCGGCGAGCGCGTGAACGTGGCGAAGATCCTGCAAGGGAGCGACGTGTTCCTGTTGCCCAGCGAGACCGAGAGCTTCGGGCTGGGCGCGCTGGAGGCGATGGCGTGTGGCGTGCCCGTGGTGGCTTCCAACGTAGGCGGGCTACCCGAGGTGGTGTGGGACGGCGAGACTGGATTCTTGGCTGCGGTGGGAAACATCGAAGCCATGGCCAAGCACGTGCGCGACTTGCTCGCCGACCCGGATCTTCACGCACGCATGTCGCGCGCAGCACGAACCCGGGCCGAGGAGCTTTTCCAACTGGAACCGGCCGTGGATCGCTACCAGGCCGTCTATCGTCGCCTGGTTGGCGGCGCTAGATCTTCTTCTTCCACTCGCTGAGCGCCTTCTTCACGTCAGCTTCAAAGAAGAAGAACTCCGCCTTCTGGCCAAGCTTGTAGGCCTTTTCGGCCAGGCCGTAGGCATCTTTGTAGTCGCCCTTGGCAGCGAGCAAGGACGCCTTGATCCAGAGGTTGAGCCAATCCTCCTTGATGGCCAGCGACTGGTCGATGTACTTGAGGCCGGCGTTGTAGTCCTTCTTGGTCTCCAGCA
>PMBS01000014.1 GCA_003153015.1 Myxococcales bacterium | reverse complement strand
CCGCTGGTGCCGCCGGTGGCGGTGCCTCCGGACCCGCCGGCTCCCCCGCCGCCGCCGGTAATGGCGGGCCAATTGGGAGGAGTGCATTCACTCCACTGCGGGTCAGTCGCGGTATAGCCGAAGCTGGTGAGGAATTGGGGAAGGATGGTGGCCGCGGCGGTAATTCCCGCCGCTGGAATGGGAGACTTGGCCATGATGGTTGGGTCGAGAAGGATCTTGTTTGTCGTAAGATAATCTACGATGGGGGCAAAGGTGCCCATGACCAGACGGTCGGTACGATTGTCCGCGGACCCACCAGGACCGCTAGCGCCGTTGGAGAGCAGCGCATCCACGATGACCAGTTGTTGGCGGACGGGATTGCCGCCGAGGATCGCCGAATGCTTGTTGATCTCGAAGAGAGCCTGCAGGTTGTGCAGGCCGTCCGAATGTTGGGCTTTCGAGGCGTCGGTGAAGGTACCGAGATGGTTTTTCATGCCCAGGGTGCAACTGCCGTAGGAGTATTTCCCTCCTGTACCATTGTGCATCTTGCACGTGGGCATATTCACGAGGATGTCGATGGCGCCGTTGACAAAGTCGGCGGGGGCGGAGATAGCCGTAGCATTGGTAAGGGTGACCGCCGCAAACCCGCCCAAGCCTGCCGCTCTGGTGCTCACCGTTGCTGCGCGGATCTTAGTCGAGTCACTGGCATTGACATAGGTGCTATAGGGTTTCGATGCATCGTCGCAAGTGTCATAGAGGACGATGTTTCCCGGCTTGACCCCGAGCTGGTCCACCAGCACATCGCAGATCTTCTTGACGACCGCCACCCTAGTACGGTTGATTTTGTCGGTAGTCGGGCTGCCGCCATTGATCCCATTTACCTTGATGGCCACCCTCGTGCTCCCCCAGCCGCCGGAGTTGCCCGTCCGGAAGATCGTGCTCCAGGCATCGGCCGCATTGGTCTTCTGGGCGAGCTGCATCGCCATTTGGTCCATGTTGGTGGCGATCTTGGCCGGGTCGGCGTAGGAGTTCTGGCTCGCAAAGTCGCTGTTCACAACGCCGGAGGTGGGGTAGTTCGCAAGCATGCTCGGGTCGTGGCAGCAGATGACCCGCGTGTTGTCAATAGCCGGATTGATCTTCATGCCGGTAGTCCAGCCACCCCCAGTCGACTGGGCGAAAAGCTTGTCGAACTTAAAGGCACTGATTCCCATCGCGCCTGCCGCGCCCGCCGCAGCGGTCTTGAGAAAATCGCGGCGCTGAGGGTGTGGATTTCTTGGCATGGTTGTTTCCTTTTTCAGTTGGTCTTTGACTTGAACACGTCCAGGAATGGCTTGGCTGCTGTGCCTGCCGAAGTGGCGTCGGCGAACCCGCTCAATTGCACTTCGAAATACGACGCCCCAAAATGGGCAACAGCGTTAATGCCACCCAATGTCGAGGATCCAAGCGCGGTTGATGCGTCATATCCCGGGATGGAAAGGGCATAACCATTCTCCTGCTGATAAGTGAACATCTTAGTGGCGTTGGCAGTAGTGACGAAATCCATGGCTACCACCGTGCAAATCGCCTGACTCGGGCCCGTCAGGTCCTGGTACATGCTCACCCGGCACCCATTGACGCTGTAGATGTCGCCGCCGTCGAGTCTCCCAATCAATGCGTCCTCGCCGTCATAGATGTTGAAGGGAGACGGATCGTCAGCTGAGGCCACGGTTGGTGTCCAACCGGGCACGTCATTAGCGGACAATTTGTATTTATTGCCGAAGTCGGCGGCGCTGAGGGGGCCGCTAGTGCCGCTGCCGCAGCCTGAAGCGATCAAACCCACAAACAAACACACAAGAGCCGAACGGATGGTCATGGTATGGGAATCTCCTTTTGAAGGTTGGGTGGTGACGCAGTATCCTAGTCGGACTACAGGGGTAAGCATACTGCAAGGGTGACCGCCGCAAAGAGAAAAAAAGCCTGACACCGATGGGTTCGAGGACAGGTGATGGTCGTGAGTTCTCTCCAACGCATGCATTTCTGGGCAGGGTTCACCCGGAAGCCGGGGCCCCCACTTGATATGGCAGTGGCATCAGCTTCGCAGAAGGGTCAAGAATATGCGAAGCGGAAGTTGAACTGAACATCCACAGGCGGACGTCTGTAGGTAAAGGTCAGGACGGGGCGTTTGGCTTTCCTGCACCGCTAGGATGGCAGCTGTCATTGACCGACGCAGTGAAGCAAGGGCGCAATGTGCGACGAAGGATCGCCAGACGCTCCCGCTTGGGGCGCGGGAAAATCGAAAGTGCGCGCCTGGAGGCCACCCTGATCCACGCCTGCGCTACCCAGAAGGCGTCAGCGCATCGTGGCAGGCTCTTGCCACTGTTCGGCGCTCCGCCTGCCGACCGGATCACGACGACCGATCATTGCCGCTGACCAGGCGCCGAAGCTTTTCGGCCACCACGGCACCGAACGCCAGCATCGCGCCCCAGCGGGTGGCCCTGCGGTCCACCCCGGCGATGTCACATCCGCTCTCTGAATTCCCGTGGCCAGCCGTCGCGCTCGAAGTCCCGCTGCTGCCGCCCGTCGAGTTCGCGCCCGTTCCGCCTCCGTTGCTGGCTCCGCCTGTCCTCGCCGAGCCACCCGATGCCGAGGCAGTGCTTGTCGCCGCACCGCCCGTTCCTCCCAAGCCGCCTGAGGTAGTGCCACCACTGCCAGTGGTTCCACCCGCAGCGGTCGTCCCGCCGGTGCCGGCGCCTCCGGCCGCGCTGGTTCCGCCGCTGTTTGCGCCTCCGGCCGCATTAGTTCCACCGCTAGGCACGCCTCCGGCACCGCTGGTCCCGCCGCTGCTTGCGCCTCCGGCCGCATTAGTTCCACCGCTAGGCACGCCTCCGGCACCGCTGGTCCCGCCGGTGCCGGCGCCTCCCGCCGCGCTGGTCCCGCCGGTGCGCGCACCTCCGGCCGCGCTGGTCCCGCCCCCGCCCGCGCCTCCGGTCCCGGTGCTGGTCCCCCCGGTGCCCAAGTCAATCCACTGCAATGGGCTTGTCTCGGCATAGTCGAAACTGGTGAGGAATTTCGGGTAGTTATTGAGGTAGTCAGTGACGACCTTGCCGCCCATGGCGGTTGGGTTGAAAAGTACATTCTTTGCCGTGAGATAGTCGACGATAGGGGCAAACGTGCCCATGACGAGCCGGTCTACGCGGGCGTCGGCATTGCCTCCGGCATTGCCGCTGTTCGCCAGCAGACAATCCACGATGCACAGTTGCTGGCGGACCGGATTGCCGCCAAGGATGGCGGGATGCTTGTTGATCTCGATGATGGCCTCTAGCGTGTGCAGCCCCGTCGCACTCGCGTCCCCCGCGCCTGTCTCGCTCCCTTTATTGATAAATGTACCGAGATGGTTCTTCATGCACATGGAACAACTGCCGAATAGGGGGTGCGGCGCTGATGACGGACCGCCATGATACTTCAGCACGGCGACATTCACGAGGATGTCGGTGACGCCGTTGACAAAGTCAGCGACGCCCGTCATGGTTTTCGTAGCGGTGGCAATGGTGACGTCCGCCTGGCCGCCCAATGATTGCGCCTTGACGCTGACGACAGCGCGTATCTTGGTTGCATCAGTCAGGCTGGCATAGGTCGTGTAGCACTTTGATGCGTCGCTGTTGGCGTCGTAGAGAACAATGTTTGCCGCTGGAACCCCCAACTGATCCACGAGCACATCGCAGATTCTCTTGATGACCGCTACGCGGGGATGATTCCCGGTGGCAATTATCGCATTCGTCTTGATGGCCACTTTTGTGTTCGCCCACGTCTTGCTCGCCGGCTTCTGGAAGATCGTGCTCCAGGCATCGGCCGCAGTGGTCTTCTGGGCTAGCTGCATCGCCATTTGGTCCATGTAGGAGTTGACCACGGCCGCGTCGACGTAGGAGTTCTGCGACGTAAAGGCCATACTCACAGTGCCGGACGAGGGGTAGTTCCCCAGCATCTTTGGGTCGTGGCAGCAGATGACCCGCTGGTTGTCGATGGCCGGATTGACCTGCATGCCGCTAACCCACCCCCCACTCGTCTGGGCGAAAAGCTTGTCGAATCTAAGGGCGCTGATTCCCATCGCGCCCGCAGCGCCCGCTGCGGCGGTCTTGAGAAAATCGCGGCGCTTGGGGTGTGGATTTGCCGGCATTGTTGTATCCCTTCCTTTGAACGTCGGGTGGTGCTGCAGGATGCCAACCAGGCAAAGAGCCCAATAATAGTGACCTCGGCTTCGGACAAGGGCTCAGAAATACACAGATCGGAGACTCAGTTGCGTGTCCACATGCGGAGGTAGGTGGGTGCTCGCTTTGGCCGATGGGCTGAGCGCCGGGTGCTCGCGATTGACACGACGCGTTTTCGAGTTGCTGCAGATCCTTGAGCCGCGCTGCGTATATGCCTTCCGGAAAGCGCGGGTTGGAAGGGTCCACGGAGGCTCAAAGACTCCGTTCGTCTTGCCTCCCAGCGGCTAGGGCAGGCTCGACAAACTGCGATCCTGGCGCGGCGTCAATGGTGTAGACTGCGCGGATGCTGGGAACACCCCTGTCAGGGCATGCCACGGGCGCCCAGATCTGCACTTTTCCGCTCTCGGGACAGAAAACGCGTGAGCCCTACGGAGGGGTAGGGCCACTGCAGCCTTAGGTAGTAGGGGCTAGGCACATGGAGCGCATTCGCTGGGATGCGCAAGAACGACATCAAGGAGAATGCGATGCGAATGAGAACTCGGAACGCGAAACAAGTTCTAGGGCGAGGGTGCATGGCTCTGCTCCTTGGCGGCGCCATCACCTTGCTTCAAGGCTGCGATTCGACCGGCGCGGGCACCGTTTCTTCCGGCGGGGCCCCAGGTTCAGGCGGCGTCGCGAGCGGGGGCGGGAATCTGACCGGTGGCTCGACTGCTGCGACCGGGGGCAATTCGACGCCAAGCGGGGGTAGCCAGCCTGGCACCGGCGGGAGTATCCCAGCCGGCGGTTCTACCACCGCATCCGGTGGCAATCCGACCGGTGGTACGGTCGCGAGCGGTGGTACGCCTAGCACCGGCGGCCTCACGAGCGCCGGTGGCGCAAGCAGCCGTGGCGGCGCAACCGGCGCGGGCGGCGCGACCGGCTCGGGCGGCGCGACCAGCCGTGGCGGCGCAACCGGCTCGGGCGGCGCAACCGGCCGTGGCGGTGCCAGCAGCGCCGGCGGTGCAAGCAACTCCGGCGGCGCAAGCAGCGCCGGTGGTGTGACGACCACAGGTGGCTCCACGACGACCGGTGGGACACCCAACCCAGGGGCCGGCCGGTATATGGAAAAGCTCTCCCGCGGTCTGGTTGCCGTCAAGTCCGGGAGCGGCTATTTCTTGAGCTGGAGGTTGTTCGGGACCGAGGCGGGTTCCGATATCGCGTTCAATGTGTACAAGGGCACGACAAAGCTCAATTCATCGCCGATCACCGATTCGACCACCTACCAGGACACCTCCGGTGGCACGACTGACTATTCCGTGAAGGCGATTGTCGGGGGCCAGGAACAGACGGCCAGCGCCGTGGAACATGTTCTTGCGCAGAACTACCTCTCGATCCCCATGAAGAACTCTTCCGGATACAAGGCGGCTGACGCTAGCTGCGGGGACCTTGATGGCGACGGCCAGTACGAGCTCGTGGTCAAGGAGGAAATGAGTCCAAAGGACAATGCGTATGCAGGAACAAGCGGCTCGACGAAACTCGCCGCCTACACGCTCGCCGGTGTACAAATGTGGAAGATCGAAGTCGGCATAAACATTCGCGAAGGCGCCCACTACACGCAGTTCATGGTGTACGACCTTGACGGTGATGGAAGCGCTGAAGTGGCCATCAAGACCGCGCCTGGCACCAAAGACGGCACGGGCAGCTATCTGAAGACGGGGCCCGCGGTCGGTGCCGACAACAGCGTCGATTGGCGGAACGCTGACGGCAAGATTCTAACCGGGGCTGAATGGTACACCATTTTCAACGGCAAGACCGGTGCCGAACTTGTTACCGTGAACTACAAACCGGATCGCGGCGCACCGGGCGTCTGGGGCGCTGTTCAGGGCATTGCTGATGCCAATGACATGGGGTGGGGCGATGACACAAACGGGAATTTCGTCGACCGGTTCCTGGCCTCAGTCGTCTATATCGATGGGGAGCGGCCGAGTGTGGTCCCCTGCCGCGGCTATTACTGGCGAACCGCGTGCTGGGCGCTCGACTGGCGGGGCGGCAAGCTGACTGAACGCTGGCTGTTCGACACCGTCACTGGCGGTGTTGGAAAAGATGGCAAGAAGTATCAGAGTTCGCAAGGGTATCAGAGCCAAGGGGCCCACAGCATCCGTCAAGGGGATGTGGATAACGACGGATTTGACGAAATCGTCATGGGCCAGTCGGTAATAGACCATGACGGAGTAGGACTCTATTCGACGGGTCTAAGACACGGGGACGCATTCCATATGGGAGCCTTTGACCCAGACAGGGGCGGTCTGCAAGTGTACATGGTCCATGAACAGGTAGTCAGCAATGGAGGGATAGGCGCGGATTTCCATGATGCCGCAACCGGGAAAGTCTACTGGACGGACCCCGGCTCAAGTGACGTCGGACGCGGCTGCGCCGCACCACTCACTGCCAACCTCAAAGGTTGGCAATTCTGGTCGGGCGTTGGCGGGCTGTGGGACGTCAACCACAAGAACGTAGGGAGCAAGCCAAGCTCCCAGAACTTCGCCATCTGGTGGGATGGCAGTCTGCTGCGTGCCGCGCAAGACGGGGCCTCGTTCACGGGTCTGTCGGCCAGCGGCTGCTCAGGGTGCAACGGCTCAAAGAACACGCCGAGCCTCAACGCAGACATTTTCGGCGATTGGCGTGAAGAGACGGTCCTCACTTGCGGCAGCGAATTGCGCGTGTACACGACCACCATCCCGACCACCAATCGTCTCTATACACTGATGCATGACCCGATCTACCGGTTGAGCGTGGCCACGGAGAATGTCGCGTACAACCAGCCGCCCGAGCCGGGCATTTACATCGGCTATGGCATGACCTTGCCGCAGGCGAAGCCGAACATCAAATACTACGACTCGTCCCTGCCGTAACGTCGGCGTTTTCTCCCCGAAAAGAAGAGGTGCCGCATGAAGTGTAAGTCTATGCTGGTTGTCGCGACAACCATCGGAGTGGTATTGATGACCGCGGGGTCCGCGAGCGCCCAGCGATACATGGAAAAGCTCGACCGTGGGCTGATTGCGGTCAAGTCCGGCAGCGGATATTTTTTGAGCTGGCGCCTCTTCGGAACCGACCCTCAGGACACTTCGTTCGGGTTCAATGTCTACCGAGGCACCAGCAAGCTCAACACGGCGGTGATCACCGACTCCACGAACTATCTGGATAGTGCCGGCGGCAGCGGTACCTACACAGTGAAGGCGGTCACCAACGGGGTTGAAGGGGAGACTTCCGAGCCTGCCATTGTCATCGACAATAGCTATCTCAATATCCCTCTGACTCCACCGGCCGCAGGGTCCTCGCACGGCTCCAGCTATACTGAGACCGCCAATGACGCCAGCATTGGAGATCTTGACGGTGACGGCCAGTATGAAATTGTACTCAAATGGGACCCGTCGAACTCCAAGGACAACGCCTCACAGGGATACACGGGACCGACCTACCTTGATGGCTACAAGTTGGCCGGCACGAGGATGTGGCGGATCAGTCTTGGGCCAAACATCCGTTCCGGCGCCCACTACACGCAGTTCATGGTGTACGACCTTGACGGTGATGGCATGGCCGAGGTGGCCTGCAAGACGGCTCCCGGCACCAAGGACGGCACGGACAACTTCCTGAAAACCGGACCTGCCGCCGGCGCGGACAATACCATCGATTACACGAGTACGGCCACCGCCACACAAGGCAAAGTCATTACCGGCCCTGAATGGTACACGATTTTCAGCGGCAAGACCGGCGCTGAGCTCGTGACCGTTGACTACAAACCGGGTCGAGGCGCGGAAGGCGTCTTTGGTGCCATCCAGGGCATTGCCTCTCCTGCTGGGGATCTGGGTTGGGGAGATGATAGTAACTACAATTTCGTCGACCGCTTCCTGGCCAGCGTTGCCTATCTTGACGGGGAACGGCCGAGCGTGATCCCCTGCCGTGGCTATTACTGGCGATCGGCGCTCTGGGCGCTCGACTGGCGGAACGGCCAACTAACCGAGCGATGGTACTTCGACACGGCGGTCCCAGGCGCCACCGGGAAAGATGGGAAACCGCTTCAGTCTTCCCAAGGATATGAGAGTCAGGGGGGGCATAGCATCCGTCAAGGGGATGTGGATGGCGACGGATTTGATGAAATAGTTTACGGTTCGGCCACCATAGACCATGACGGCAAGGGCCTTTATTCGACTGGGCTCCGGCACGGGGATGCCCTTCATATGTCGGACCTGGATCCCAACCGGCCCGGACTGGAGATATGGATGGCAGATGAGCAGACCAGCGAAAACGGCGGGATAGCCTCGCACTTCCAGGATGCCAAAGACGGCACAATCATTTGGGAGGACAAGTCTTCGGGCGACAACGGACGCGGTTGTACCGGACCGCTTATTGCCGGCACCACAGGCTGGCAGATGTGGTCGACCGTCGGCGGGCTTTTTGACGCTAGCCACAAGAGTGTGGGGAGCTCGCCTTCGTCGGATAACTTCACCATATGGTGGGGCGCCGAGCTGAACCGATTCCTGGAAAACGGGACATCAATCACCCCTTACGGCAGCGGTGGCGGTACGGGGCTAAGCGCCAGCGGCTGCGACTCGAACAACGGCTCAAAATCAACGCCGGCTCTTACTGCAGACATCTTCGGTGACTGGCGTGAGGAACTGGTGTTGAGAACAAGCGGCGACAACGCGCTGCATATTTATACCACCACCACGCCGACTACGCATCGTCTCTATACGTTGATGCATGATCCGATCTACCGGATGAGCGTAGCCACGGAGAATGTGGCCTACAACCAGCCCCCAGAACCAGGCATTTACATTGGCCCCAACATGACGCTGCCGGAGACGAAGCCGAACATCAAGTACTATGGTACCGGCCCAGTCACTCCCACGGGCGGCACAGGCGCCGGCGGCACAGGCGCGGGCGGCTCCGGCGGCGTAGGCGCTGGTGGCGCCGGTGGCGGCGGGTCCGGAGGTGCGGGCAACGGTGGGGTCATCGGGTCCGGAGGTGCGCGCAGTGGCGGGGTCATCGGGTCGGGC
>PMBS01000074.1:5858-7007 GCA_003153015.1 Myxococcales bacterium | reverse complement strand
ACAAACGGAAATCTCGCGGTCATCTTGGCCTCCGGGCGGCGAACCCATCTGCCCCAGTATCCCCGGATCCTCCCGCGTTGATCACGGACTTTGTTAGGGGCGTCAGCGTGCGGCGCCAGGCCGTAGAATCACCCTAGGGAACGCAGCAACGGAATCCGATGGTTGCGTAGGCCGCAGCGCGGTTTGCGTAGGTGTACTGCCTGCACATGGGCATGGCTGCGCCTGCTCCAAAGGAGAAGCCGCGCGGCGTGCACATGTCCGCCTGCCCGGCGGACCCGAAGCAGTTGTCTTCCCACTCCGACACATTGCCGATCAAATCGAAGACTCCCGCGTATCCAGGTATCGGAGACTGGCACTCCGGCATGCTAGCCACCGGCACAGTTGTTTTGCTGAACGAGAGATAGTCATTGCAGTTGCCCCAGACTGCAGAATCGCCGTAGGTGAACTGGTTGACGCCGTTCGAAGTGCAGGCATTGTACCATTGGCTCTTGCTCGCAATGTCGATGGAGAGGTCTACAGCGGTTGAAGAGACTGGACCACCGCCGATCGCGCCGCAAAGCCGCTTGCCAACCGCCGTGCAGTAGGCGGCTGCGTCGCACATGTCGACGCACGGCTGCGGATGCTGTGCACACTCCGCGCCCTGGCATACGGAAACTGTCGCCATACACGTGGCGTCCGGCGTGAAGCTCGCATTCCACGAACAGACATTGGCCTGTCCGTTCGTGGAGGGACTCGTCGCCAGCCACGCGGCATATTGAGCGCGCGTCACTTCAGTGGCGTCAATGGCAAAGCCCGCTGGGAGCGACACCGACTTTGCGACGCAAAGCTGGCCATTCCAACATTGCTCGAGGGATTGGCACCCGGTGCAACTCCCGGTTGCGCCGCCGCTACCGGATGTTCCCCCGTTCCCAGGCGCGCCGCCGGTCGAGCCACCGGCACCGGCAGAGGCGCCGCCACTGGTGCCAGTGGAGCCGCCGCTTCGGCCGCCGCTGCCACCGGAGCTGCCGCCTGAAGCAGAACCGCCGCCGGTGGTGCCAGTGGAGCTGCCGCCTCGGCCGCCGCTGCCACCTGAAGCAGAACCGCCGCCGCCCGTGCCGCTGGAGCTGCCGCCTTGGCCACCGCTGGCATCCACCCTGCCACCTGAGGAGG
>PMBS01000074.1:0-5802 GCA_003153015.1 Myxococcales bacterium | reverse complement strand
CCTGCCATGACGACGGCGACCGCAAACAAGACTATCTTCTTCATGAGTCACCCTGCAGACGACAATGCTACTCGCTAAGCGCGGTGCGGAGAGTGAAAACTTTTCCGGCACCCAGCTCCGGCAGGGGCCGGTAGACGGCTACCCGAGCTAGCGCCCAGGTCTCGGGGGGCTGGGATGGACTCCGGTCATGACAAAGAGATGCTCGGCAAAGCGGCCACCCGGATGGTGATCGAAGTAGTAGTAGGTTTCGGAGCGCGCGGATCCGATTCGCTGTTGGTTGATGAGCGCGTCGACCAGCAGGGCATCGCGCTCGTCGGCATCCGGGCTGTCGGCAAAGCGCTGTCTTCCCTCGCGCGCTAGCGCCTCGGCGAGCTGCGGATCGCTTTTCACATGTGCGCGGATCTGCTGCATCAGTGACTGTTCGTTGAAGACGACACGGCCGGCGTCAACGATGCCGGCGTCTCGACCTCGCGGCGCGAGCGCCAGGCGAGGAGTTGGCGTGGCCGGCACAACCTGTTCGCTGGTGCCGCCGGCATTTTCTGGTTTTTCCGGCTGCGGTTTGCTTCTTTGCCAATAGAGGAAAACCGCGCAGGCCAGGACCGCGATGAAGAAACCGATCAGCCGAGCACGCCGCATCTAGTGCTGCCCGCCCGGTCCCGCGGGCGACGGATGAACCCCGGTCATGGCTGCCACATGCGCCGAGTAGGGGCCGTCAGGGTAGTGCGCGAGAAACTCATAGGCACGCGAACGGGCCGCGCCGATGCGATCGAGGTTGATGAGCGCTTGGATGGCCAGGGCTCGGCGCTCCTCGGCGCGCGGCGAATCGGCGAAACGATGCTCGCCCTCGTCGGCAAGCGCCAGGGCCGAGGCCGGGTTGGGTTGCAGATCGCTGCGCAGTTTCTCCATCAGGGTAGGTTCGTCAAGTCCCGCGCGCGCGGCCGTCGTCGTGGCATGTCCGCTGGTGCTCGCGCAGGCGGCCGCGAGCAATGACAACGCCAGCCCCCGCACGGCTGTCGAGTTGGTCATCTAGTAGTGGGTGTAGCAAGTGTGGGCGCTGGCCCAGGTCTTCACGTTGGCCTTGCCGTTGGACCAGTTGAAGGCGCCGGCGGTGTCCGAGAAGGCCCATCCTTGAGCGCCGGCGTAGCCTTCTGCGAACCAGTCGTCGACGAGTTTGCCGTAGGTTGCGCCGCCGAACGCGAGCCCAGTCGAATCGGCGGACGGATTGAGGGGGAACTCGCCCACCACGACCTGCTTGTCGTCGACCTTGTAGAAGGACGGGGGGTTGGTGTGCGGGAAGTACTGGTCGACCCAGCCGTACCAGTGGAAGTCGTAGAAATCGAGGCCGACATTGCTCCAAGCCTTGGCCCATTTGACCGCGGCGCTGCCCACGGTGACCGGCGCAGTGCTGGCGCCGTGCAAAGCCGTGACCACGTCCTTCACGAAGGCTTCCATTTGCGCAAAGGTCAGGGTCGTCGTGGTCTGGCCGCTACTGCCCGTCATTGTTGGATCGAATGCTTGATCGCCGTAGGGATCTGTACCTGCTGCGATGGACCACTCGGGCTCGTTGATCACGTCCCATGCCACCATGCGATCCTTGTTGGGGCTGGATTCAACTGCCTGAGCGACAGGAACCACGACATTCTTGATGAGTGCGGCCCGCTTGGTGGCGTCGGTGGCGATGGGCTGAAGCCCGACGATGGTGAGGCCGCTGTCGGTGTAGTCATTGTAGAAGTCGTTGAAGGAGAACAGGGTGAGTTTGATGTGCATGTCGAGGGTGGCTGCGATATCCAGTGCCGCGTTGATGTCGGCCACCAGCGTTCCGCCCACGCCCGACGGTGTCTTGCTGCTATCGAGCTTGATGCCGTCCCCGCGAAGATCCGGGAACATCCACCAGCGAACGACGTCCACGCCGTTGTTCTTCATGTCGGTGAGGTCCGTTGTACGCGCGGCCTTGGCGCCCGCGACGCCTTGCTGATTCCAGGCCGAGATGCCGCCGAAGTCACCGCCATAGTACGACCAGGCGTAATTGACCCCGTACGCGAAGCGCTTCTTGCAGTTGAACGTCAGGCCGCCGTTCGGCGCCGGGCAAGTGTCAGCGGAAGGGGAACATGTTCCGGTTCCGCCGCCCGTGCCGGTGGAGCCCCCACTTGCAGAACCACCCATACCTCCGCTCGATCCACCGGTACGCGTCGACCCGCCCGCGCCACCAGATGCACCTCCCGTACTGGTCGTTCCTCCCCTGCCACCAGAGCTGTTGCCGCCGCTGCCGGTAACGCCGCCGGTTGCAGAACCACCCGTGCCACCGCTCGATCCACCAGTCCCCGTCGAGCCACCGGTGCTCGTCGAGCCGCCCGCGCCACCAGATGCACCTCCCGAGTTGGTCGTTCCACCCCTACCGCCAGAGCTGTTGCCACCACTGCCGCCCGATGCGCTGCCGCCCGATGCATTGCCACCGCTAGCGGTCCGCCCGCCTGACCCGCTGCCGCCAGAGCTGTTGCCACCGCTGCCACCCGATGCGCTGCCGCCCGATGCGCTGCCGCCCGATGCATTGCCGCCGCTAGCGGTCTGCCCGCCTGACCCGCTGCCGCCAGAGTTGTTGCCGCCGCTGCCACCTGACGCGCTGCCGCCCGATGCGCTTCCCCCTGATGCATTGCCGCCACTAGCTGGGTGTCCGCCAGTTCCGCTGCCACCAGAACCGTTTTGGCCGCCGGTATGCGAACCGCCGCTTGAGGTCGAGCCACCGCTGCCACCCCCGCTCGGTTCCAACGAGCAGCCATTTGCAGCCAGAGCCGCTGCGCAGAGGGCCATTGACATTGATCGAATGAGCTTCATGGGGCGGAATCTAAGCATGTCCCGCATCCCACCCTCAATAGGAAATCACGAATCTTCCGACCCTGACCACCTGCGGCAGGTCTTTCAGCAGCGGAAGAAAAACCTTTGATGGTTTCCCGATAACCCACGGCAACTATCCCGACTCATCCTGGGTACGTGAGATCGAAGGATTCACCGGGGCTCATCGCCGCCGCGACATCCGGCTAGCGGAGCGGGAACCTCCGAGCACTATCGAAAGACAAGTCTTCAGTGGCAGGCAACAGCTGAGCCGCCTCTTGAAGTGAGAAAGACGCACACCGGCGGATTCCCGGAAAAGCCGCATCCGAGGCCAATGGAGTGGGTGGTGCCGCAGTCCTCGGTGGGCTCCCCAGGTGCGGTATGGGCAACGCAAGTGCCAGATACGGAGTCCAGCGTGCAAGTGCTGCCAGCGTCGTCCATCGTCGCTTTCTCAACGGTGCCATCACAATTATAGTCATAGCCTACAGTTCCACAGCCCAGCGCAGAATTCGTGAAGTACTGGGTTTGGCCGGGATGGACGTCGGCCAGACTATCGCAGCAGTCCCATTGCTGATCTGATCGCGCGGGGATGTACCCTGAGACCTTCGAAGTGCTGAGATTGCACCAACCCAATCGGTAGAGCGAGTTTGGATAGAGATCTCCATCCGCATCCTGATAGAAGAGAGAACATCGGCCAGTCGCGCACTGGTTGTCCGTGGCACATGGCTGGCCATCTCCGAGCAAGCAAATGCCGTTGTTGCATTGCTTGCCTGCGGAACACACCGAACCCGCCCCGGAGCAGGATCCGCAATGGGCATTGTCGGTCTGCAGATTCGCGCACAGGTTTGGACAAGCGCTTTCACCTGCCGCGCATTGAACGCATTTTGAGTTGACACAGGCAGCGCCGACGACACACTGGCTGTTGTCCGAACAGCTCGAAAGGCATGCCGTAGTTCCGCAGGCAAACTCCCCACAGGGGGTGGACTGGGAGGGACTGCACGTGCCAGCCCCGTCACAAGTCCGCGCTGAATAGGCAGTTCCGTTCGCACAGCTAGCCGCACCGCAGTTGGTCTGTCGATCCGGAAGAGAGCATGAGGCACCCTGGCCGCTGCAACCCCCGGCACAAATCCCCATGCCCCCGCAGGCAGGATGACCGGGGGCGGGCGAACCAGTGACGTAGCTGCAAGTTCCGACCTTCCCTGCCAGGGCGCAGTACTCGCATGCACCCGTGCACGCAGAATCGCAGCATACCCCATCGCTACAATGGCCCAGAGCACAGTCAGACGGTTTGATGCATGTGGCACCGAGAGGCGAGCCGGGTGGGGCTGTGTCTGCGGCCGGGGCGGCTTCGAGTGGTGCATCAGGGACAGATCCAGACGATGGCGCATCGAGATTAGGCGACAGGTCGAGTGCGCTGCTCGGAGCGTCCGGTGCGTGCAAAATGTCTGGACTCGCAGAATCGGCCGCGCGCGGAGCCTCAGCGCCAGTCTCCGGCGCCGTTGGGCCCATGGCATCGACGCTTGTTTCTGCCCCCATCGAGCCCGTCGCATCGACGCCAGTCTCTGGCGCCGTTGGGCCCATGGCATCGACGTTGGTTTCTGCCCCTATCGAGCCCGTCGCATCGACGCCGGTTTCTGTCCCCATTGGGCCCATAGCGTCGGAACCTCTTTCGGAGCTGGCGGATGCGTCGCCGCCTGGCTGATTCTGAGCAGCGTCGCTACCGCTGTTCTCCCCGGCTGGGCCTTCTGCGCCACCGTCCGTTGCCCCACCGTCGGTAGCCCGCACGCATTGCCAAGTGTCAGTGCATACGAAGCCCGTCTGGCAGGGATCCTGCGGCGTGCAGACGCTCCAGTCTCGCTCCGCGCAAGCAAGTCCCAGCGTCACTGACACGGCAAGCGCTACAATCGTCAGATGTGCGACGTCTCTGCTTGTCATCAACGTAGTTTTCGGAAGCGGCTTGAAGAAGTTGTGTGGAAAGTGTGAAGGAGCGGGCGGGGCGAGTTGGCTTTGTGTTCGCCAGCGCTGCGCAGTCATGGTCGGCAGGCGCCATTACAGTAACGTTGCCCAGGCATGTCAATAGGTTCGTCTGCGGGCTGGGATTGGCCAGAAAGTGATCGGTGAGCAGAAGCGGGGCGTCATGGCGTACGGGCGTTTCCCAACCCCAACCTCTTTCGTCTCCGGGCCGGAATGGCGCAAGGCAGGTGTATCTGAGGCAAGTCTGGTACGGATCGTCGCTGGCTGGTTGGGTTCAGCCCCTGTAGGGCGCAGCGCGCTGCCAGTGCGAGATGCGTTGCGCAGTGGCCAGCCGCTTCTAAGGTCGTGTTTTTTCTTCGACGGATGCGTTTCTTTTGCCAAGTTTCTTGTTTCCATTCCCTTTTTCTTCGCCGAATCTCAGGTTTGTGGAGGAGCCATGAAGAAGCACTTGCTATTTGCCGCGATGTTAAGTCTGAGCGCCTGCGCCGCCGCCGAGGGGAATGGAAACTCCCCGGGCGCCAGTGGTGGTCACACCGGTTCAGGCGGAAGCACGGGCAGTGGCGGGACCGTTGGCTCAGGTGGATCGTAAGGCCTCGCCCGGCCCCGTCCCCCTGGGCGACTACCGCCGGGGCCGCTGGCCGCCTACTCGGACGCCGTGGGCAGCGTGACCGTGCCGGGTTGGCCGATGGCGGCCGTGGCCGCCCGCTGCAAGTAGGCGGCAGGGTCCTCTCCGCGTAGCTGGGCTGTCTCAATCAGCGAGTAGAAGAGCGCGGCCACCTCGGTGCCACGCTTCGACTTGCTGCCGTAGTGATTCTTGCGGCCCACGACCAACGGGCGGATTTGCCGTTCCACGAAATTGTTGTCCAGTGGCACCCAAGGGTTCTCAAGGAAGACCGTCAGGCCATGCCACAAGTCGAGCATGTACTTGATGGCTTTGCGGAATGTGCTCTCGGGCAGTCCTTGCTGCCGCTCGGCCCACTTCTTGATCTCATCGACCAC
>PMBS01000225.1:8473-12185 GCA_003153015.1 Myxococcales bacterium | reverse complement strand
GCGGGAGGGCTTGGGAACCCTCTCAGGGTTCCCATCACAATCGTCGGCCGTCGGTGAATCGAAGAGGTGAAGCCGCACTATTATTGCGCGGGCTTCACATTCACCAAGGTGAACACGTAGTCCTGGAAATCGTTGTCGCCGTCCTCGTCCACTACGACCAGCAGGGAGTCGGGGACGCGCGCGCCGCCTCGGCTGCGCAGGGGGTAGACGTGCATAGCGTGCTGGGCGGCCTCGCTGTTGCGCTGGCCTTCCGAATACAGCGTCCGCTTGGGTAGCTTGACGAAGATGCCAAACGGCGTCTCACCCGGATCAAAACTCGTCTGTCCTTCGCCCTCCAATTCCGGGCTGAGGGTCTGATTGTGTCCCTTGGCAATGCTGCCCATCGGCTTGGTGACCAGCTTCTTGCCCTCGACGGAATAGATGCCGTAGGAGGAATTCTCGTCTTGGGAGTAACGGGCGACGACATACAGGCCCACGTTGCCGGTCTTGGCATGCTGGAATAGCCCCGACATTGCTTCGGCGCCGGCTTTCGCCTCGGAAATGGCCGGACCCAAATCGGATGCATAGCCCAGGGTCTCGAGGATCGGCTGCAGCGGAGGCTCGCCCGCCATGTCGGTTCCGGTTGTGACCAGGGCTGACATGTCACAGGGTGGGCCATCATCTTCGCCCGAACGTACGATGCGCAGGCGGGCACGGTGCACGCCCGCCTCGGCTTCGGCGGGCGGCGCGAAACCCACGCTTAGGGTCACGGACTGACTGGGCCGCAACAGTGCCGGCAAGGCAGGAAGGCCGGACAGTTTGAAAGTGGCGGCCTGGCCTCCGACGATGACCAGGTCGCTCACCGCGACCGACTGGTCGCCGGTGTTGCGAATGGTCACCGACTCACTCGACTTGGCCACCCCGCGCACACCGGAGAAGAACAGCTCCAGGGGCAGGACTTCGAGCGGCTCGCGCATCTTCTCCAGGCGCGGGGCGGGGGCGGGGGGCGCCTCGGTCTTCTCCGGCGGCTTGGGCGGCGGCGCCGTGGCGCAGGAGATGCTCAGCAGACCAAAGAAAAAGCAGCAGCGCATTCTAGGCATGGTCATCATCCTCCCAGGTTACGGCCTTCCCGCCAATCAGGCCACCGCATCGGCCAAGGGTCAATTGTTTCCGTGCGGGAAGAAGGAATCGTCGTAGCTGAACTGGGTCCAGTGATCAAAAGTGATGGCGCCGAAAAGGTTGACCGCCACCGCCAATACCAGCAGCGCCTTCCATAGCAGGGTGAGCCGGCGATTTCCCACCGAAAGCAGCATGATGAAGAAAACCATGTAGTCCAGGCTGAAACGGTAGCCGAACTGGATGTAGCCCGAATTCTGGTAGAGCAGCGAGGGTAACGCCGTGAACAGAATGGTGATCCACAGACCGCGCGCCAGCGGGCTGCGCTCGGCCGGCGCCACGGTGTAGGCCAGGTTGGGCGAGGTCACGAGCAGGGACATGCCGTGCGCGCCAACCTTGACGTAGGGGTATTGCGCCAGCACGCGGGGCAGCAGCACCAGAGCGCAGGCCAGGTTGCGCGACAGGAAGTGTAGGTTGAAGAGGCCCCATTTCTGAATCCGGTCCTGCCACGCGATATTCAGGTACTCATGACCGAAGACATAGAACTTGCCGAAGCGCAGGTAGTTGTGGGTCAGCAGTACGGCCAGGACTGCCCCGGCGGCCAGGGAAAAGCGCAGGCACTTTCCTAGCAGACCGGCCGGCAAGCCCTCCCTACGCAATCTACGCAGGCGATCCCAGCCGCCGGTCACGCGCACGGCTTCAAAGAAAAACAGCGGGAACATGAATCCTAGCGGGGTGCGTGTGGCAAAGCCCAGGCCCACGAACAGCCCGGCCAGCACTGGCCGCGACGCTTCGATCGCGGTCCAGGCGTAGGCAATCACACAGGTCACAGCAACGACATGGGCGGTGTACCAGACTTGACCCAAGACCGAGCTGTAGAAGTAGACCGATCCCGCGCCCAGAAGAACGGTCAGCCAGAGATCATCGGCCACGCTGCGCTTGCTGTAACCACGGCGTTGCAGCTTGCGCAGCAGCAGAAAAAGCAACGCCGGATTGAACGCCGCCCAAATCACCGTAAAGAGAACGTCGTTGAAAGCGAGGTGCCGGATCGCCACGAACGGCAACATCAGCACCGCGGGAAGCGGTGGAAAAGACACGTAGCGGATCCAGGAACGCGAAGTGATCTCGTCGCTGTTGACGGTCAGGGACGGGCCATGCAGGGGATAGAAACGATCGGTGGGGCCGTTGCTGCGGAACTGACCCTTGAGCGTGCGGCCATCCTTGAGGTGCAAGACCTCGACCCTCGCCCAGTCGTTCTCGTTGGGCGGGCTAGCGGCCAGGTCCAGGCGGCCGTGCAGCCAGCCATCAGCCAGGTACACGAAGTGGTTGTAGGCGGAATGTTGCCGAAGCCGCCCATCCGAGGCTCCCAGATAGGCGCCCAAGAACACCACGTAGATGATGGCCAGCCCCCAAACGCTGGAGAACAGGCGTTCAAACCGGTTCATGGCGGCAACGGCTCCGGGCGCGGCGGGGGCACCCCGCGCTGATAGGCGACGACGAACGGCACGCCTTCGTGGGCATACACCTGGGCGGGCTGGGTGGTCTGATAGGCCGTCCAGTGCAGGTACTCGTAGACCGCGAAGTGTTTTTCCAAGATGACGATACCGAGATCCGACTGGGCCACCACGGATTCGCCCACGCCCGTGTCGCCGATTCCCAGCGGCAGCCGGCCATCGCGAACATACATCATGACGGCGTCGTGAAGAACATCATGCCAGTAGACGCGGTTGGACGGGGGGCGATGCGCCTTTATCCAGGGCAGCAGCGGCAGCACGGAATAGCCCCAGAACTGCCGGTTCATGCCCAGCGAAGCACCGCCAGCAAACCCACCGGCCAGAAGATTGTAGTGGCCGAGGCCGTCAGGATGCGAGCGTTGGGTCTCGGCCACCGCCGGCAGGCACAGCAGGCCGGCCAGGGCCGCGGGCAAGGCTCGGCGCAGGCGGGAAGCACGCACCAGCGACCCCGCCTGGCGCGTGACCCAAGCCAGGCCCACGCCCGCCACCACGGCCAAGAAGGGCATGGCTGTCAAGAAGTGCTTCACCCCGCCGAAGATCGGCGTCGAAGGAAGTGCCAGGGTCCCGAGCGGTCCCAGGATTTGCACTGCCAGGAACATGCCGGGCGCCAGGTCCACATCCGCGGCCGGTCGCAGCCACGAGGCGCGCGCACCGGACTCGTCCTCGGGCGTCGCCCTCCGGCGCCGGCGAGCCAGCACCACTGCACCCGCGGCGGCCAGGGCCAGGGTGGTGACTGGCACGGTGAATGCCGTTGATACAAAGGGAAATGTGGCGCGCAAGAGCCAGCGGCCGGCTTGAGCCGGCGGCGGGGGCAGGTTCCAGTTTCGGCCCAGGTATTCGAAATTGTAGTGCTCGTGTTGGGCATGTCGGTTCACCCATTCGCGCGCGCGTGCCACCGGCGCGTGCCACAGCCAGGGCCAGAGCGCGAACAAGACAATGGGGCCCAAGCTGGCCATGGACACGAAGGCCAGGGGTACACGTGGCGGGCGCAGGCGAAGAAAATCACCCCGCCGCATCCATAGGTAGTGGAGCACCAAAAAACAAGGGATGAGCCAGGCATTGTGCTTGGTGGCCAGGGCGAAGCCATAGAATACGCCGCAAAG
>PMBS01000225.1:6095-8460 GCA_003153015.1 Myxococcales bacterium | reverse complement strand
GCGCCCGCCGCCGCCCATGGCCCGACCAAGCGGCGGGCAAACCCGTAGACCAGCGCCACACCCAGGCCGGCGAGGAGGATGGCGGGAAAGCGAAAGGCGGTCGACTCGCGCGCAAACAGGGGCAAGGTCCGATGCTTGCCGTGCACCGCGATCGGGTGCAGTCCTTGCTTGGCCCCCACGCAGTCGCAGCGATGAAACAGGCGCCACGACAGGCCGTAGAGCGTCTTCATCAGGGGCGGGTGCTCGTGGTTGTCGCCCCAGAAGCTATCGACCACCGCGCGCGAGAAAACGCGTCCCGGCTTGCCCGCGCGCACCGCCTCGCCCAGGGCCTCGAACCAGCCCCAGTAGTGCTCGCCGGCGCGGAAGTATTGCGCTTCGTCCCGGGCCAAGCCTTGCTGGCCCTCCACTGCCAGCAGCCAGCCGCTGGTTGCTAGCGCCAGCGCAAGTGGCACGATCCACGGGCGTCGCCAACCTCGGCGTTGTCCAACCTGGTCCATCAACTGCGCGCCTCCGCGGCAAAGCCGAAATAGCGAGCGGTCGGGTCATCCACGGTAATCTCGAAACGCACACTCTCCGACTGTCCGGCCAGCGCAGAGGTGTCGAACTTGCCCAGGGTCCAGCCGGTCAGGCTGCCAGCCTGGATGCGCCCTAGCTCGTGGCCTTGAACCAGCACGCGCAGGTTGACGGTTCCCTTGCCCGACTTGCGCAGCCACACATTGTGCAGTCCCGCCCCAACCGCCAGCTCGCGCCCCAGAGGGACGTGGTCGAATTCGATGACTGTGGTCGCGTGGCCAGGGAGCGCAGTAGCCAGGGCCAAATGCGGGCTGGTGTCGATCTCGAGCAGCTCGGCTTTCACCGACTGCGCTGGGGAATCCGCGCATTCGAAGTGGTCAGACACGGGATAGCACCAACTGACCTGACCCCCGGACGCCACGCGCGAGACGATGGCACGGTTCCATTCCGCGACAAAATCGAACGACACCCGGCTGGCTGGCCGTTCACAGCGCCGCAGGGTGAGCGCGCCGTGGTGGCTCAACTGCGCCATCCGGCTGCCTTCGCTTTCCGGCGCCCGCGCGCCCCGCTGCGAGATCTCCCAGATACGGCCGAAGCGGGCGGCATCGAGCCGCCCGGCCACGGCGATCGGGATCAGATCGCCCAAGTGCATGCGCAGCAGCGGGTCGGCCCAGNNCAGGCGCCGTGACGATGAGATCGCCCGGTCGGAAGCCAGCCCGAACCGCGGCGGCGGCCGCGCGCCAATCCCGGTCGGTGGGCGCGCGCAGCGGCGCCAGCAGCGCGTTGGCCGTCTCGACCAAGGCCAGTGCAAGGATCCCCGCGGCGCAGGCACAGGCCATGCGATGGCGCCGAAAGGAATCTGCGTCGAAGAGACTGCTCAAGCTCACCGGCGGGCAGCGTACCGCAGTCGCGCCAGCAGAGCGAGGGTATCCGACACGCGCCAGTGCTGCTCGCCAGCAGTCGTAGAAGGGATCTCCAGGCTCTCTTCGGGCAGCACGCGAGCGCAGAGCGCGAGCCGCGAGGCCGAACGGCCGAGCGGGGGAAGGGGGGAAGCCTCCGGCACTCGGGACCTGCCGCCCGCCCCGCCCGCCCCTCGGGCTTCGCCCTCGCCCTCGCCGTCGGGCTTTGCCCGACGGGGGGAGGGGCTCTCCCCTCCGTAGATCGAAGCTAGTGCCGCCTCGCCTCGTGTTCTAGTGTCCCTCGTTGTCGCGCGCATCGGTTGAAACCCTTTCGTAACTTCTGGCAAGCGGCACTAGACTGACGCCAGGGGGCCACCATGGAATTTCGCGAAGTCGTGAAGCAACGTCGGTCGCTGCGCTCGTTTGCGCCGGTGGAGATGAGTGAGGCTCTTATCAAAGACCTCGCGGCCGTGGCGGGGCTGGCCCCGTCCTGTTCGAATAAGCAGCCCTGGCGCTTCGTGTTCGTGCGCAGTCCGGGCATGCTGGAGCGCATGATGGCGACCCTGAAGCCNNCGGCCTTGCTGATGCTGGCCGCGACCGAGAGAAACCTGACCGCCCATCCAATTGCCGGATTCGATCCCCAGGCGGCTCGGCAGGTCCTGGCGCTGCCCGACAGCGCTCAGGTCATCACCCTGATCATCATGGGTGGCCACACCCAGGAGATCTCGCCGGCGCTGGCGGACTGGCAGGTGCAGGCAGAAAAGGAGCGTCCAGCCCGGATGCCCTTTGAGGCATTCGCCAGCATCGTGTAGCTCTCAATTACTTCCTCGCCTGCGACGCCTTGGTCTGATGCTTGGGAGTGGGTGTCGAATTCCAAACTCCTGCTCCGGACGGTGATAATCTGACACCTGTGACGGGCGCTATTCGACACCTGAAGCACGCGGACCGCGAAA
>PMBS01000225.1:5193-6053 GCA_003153015.1 Myxococcales bacterium | reverse complement strand
CTTTCCGCATGCGGTCTCACGATTGATATCGCGGGATCGGCGGGCGAAAGCTTTGGTAGCTGCGTGTATTTCGTGGGAGCCGTCGGGCTCTTGGCGCCCAGCGAGGCGTCTGGCGACAAGCGGACAGAATCCGTCTTCACCTGCATTTCCGCTGCCTCGACCTGCGACGAGATCCGCGCCTGTTCAAGACCCACTGCCGCGCAGGCTGCCGTCTGCGACACCACGGCCCAGGACACCTGCAGCGGCAACACCCTGGTCAATTGCAGCATGAACGGCACTTCGCGGGAAGTGACCGCGTTCGACTGCGCTGCGGCCGGCCTGGTCTGCGGCGCTTCGGCCGATGGCGCGGACTGTGGCATAGCCTCTTGCGATCCCGCAAGCATGCTTCCAAGTTGCAATGGAGACCTGCTGGTGACCTGCGAGACTCAGGGCAACGTCCTGGTTTCCCGCGACTGTCGTCGCGAAGGACAGGCGTGTCGTAGCAACTCTGCCGGCATATTCGACTGCGTGGGCGATACCCCCTGCGACCCATCCACATTTCAGACGCGATGCGAGGGCGCCACAGAGGTCATGTGCTGGGGCAGTACTGAATCGCGGTTCGATTGCAGTAGGGTTTCCGGTTTGACCTGCAGCCTGGGGGTCATCGGCGATGCCACGACCATGGGCTGCACTCCAATCGAACAGCAGTGCATCGTGGGAGCCTCGGAGAGTTGCCAAGACGGTGTGATTAGCTACTGTAACCTCGGGCTCCCCGCCACGTTCGACTGCCGTTCCGTCGGCCTGTCCGGCTGCACGACCCAGGCGATAGGCACTCGCACCATCGCCGGCTGCGTGCCGTAGTCCCAGGACAGTCGAGTCAA
>PMBS01000225.1:0-5178 GCA_003153015.1 Myxococcales bacterium | reverse complement strand
GCGCAGGGCGCCGACGCCTTTGCCGTGGATGATGCGCACCTCGAGAAGCCCTCGCTGGCGGCACTGGGCCAGGTACTCGGGCACAAGATCCTTCACCTCCCTGGGCGAGAAGGTGTGTAGATCCAGGATTCCGTCGACCGGGACTTCGGTTGGCTGGCTCACCGCGAACGCCCCTTGCAGGTCCGAGGCGCGATCCACTGGCTGTTCGCCGCTGCAAGGTGGCGACGGCCAAGGCCGCGCGATGAAGCTGGCCCAAACACAAGGCGCAGTCTACCCCGGCGAGCCTGGCCACGGGCAGCCGATGCACGCTAATGCGTGGCGCCGACGGTGGCGGCCCGTGCCGAAAGAATCGAATTGAACCAGGACTACGTTCGTCCATAGAGTAGGTACTTAAGGAGAACGCCATGAGAACTTGGGTCACAGCCTTTGCCGTCTTGTTCGGACTTGGAACTGCGCTGCCTGCGCAGGCGGACCGCGACGAAGAGTCGCGCGATCTCCAGCAGGCCAAGCGGCGCAGGGACGAAGACCGTGCTCGCCTGGAGCGCGAGCGTCTGGAGCGTGAGCGTCTGGAGCGCGAGCGTCTGGATCGCGGCCGCCAGGATCGCGAGCGTGCGGATCGTGAGCGTCTGGAGCGCGAGCGTCTGGAGCGCGAGCGTCTGGATCGCGGCCGCCAGGATCGCGAGCGTTTGGAGCGCGAGCGTTTGGAGCGCGACCGTCTGGAGCGCGACCGTCCGGATCGCGAGCGCGCAGAGCGCGAGCGTCTGGATCGTGATCGCCTAGAGCGCGAGCGTCTGGATCGCGAGCGCGGGCGCGAAGCCCGGGAACAGGAACGCGCAGCCCGGGATCGGGAAGCTGCCGAACGCGGGCGAGAAATACGCGCGCAAGAAGCCCGCCAGGAAGTACGCGAACAGGCGTGGCGGCTGCGTATGGCACCCCCGGCACCCAGGACGGAGATGCGGTCAGTCGCTCCTTCGCCGCGCCACATCTGGATCCGCGGCTACTGGGGATGGCAAGATGATCGCCACGTCTGGATGGGTGGCCATTGGGAGGAGCCGCCCACGCCAGGCCGAGTCTGGGTCGATGCGCGCTGGGTGAACGAAAACGGCGAGTGGGTTTTCCATTCGGGATACTGGGAGCCGGCCGCTGCCCCGCCTCCGCCCCCGCCGGTCGCGGCTGCCGTCTACGCCGAGTCAGCACCGGCAGAAGTCAACATCGCCCTTGGGCCGCCGCCGCCCCGCCGGGTTGAGGTGGTGCCGCGCCAGCCCGGGAACGGGTACCTCTGGATTGAGGGTGACTGGATCTGGGACGGACGCCATTACCAGTGGGCGTCAGGCCGCTGGGAAGCCCCTCGCCCTGGTTGGGTGTGGGCGCCGCCACAATGGCAGCCTGCCGGCGCTCACTGGCGGTGGCGGCCTGGCCACTGGCGGCGGCGGTAGACAACCGCCGGCCTATGCCACCGGCGTACACCACGTCCGGTACTTGGGCGAGCGGCCGCGCACGACGTCGAAAAACAGCGAGCGCAGGCGTGTGGTGACGCTGCCCATCTGGCCGGCTCCCACCGGACGGTGGTCGATGCGCGTGACCGCGGTGATCTGCGCGGCGGTGCCGGTCAGGAAGATCTCGTCAGCCACAAAAAGCTCACCCCGTTCGACCCGACGCTCTTCCACAGTTAGGCCCAACTCCTCACGCAGCAGGGTGATGAGCGACCGGCGGGTGATTCCTTCCAAGACGCTCTGGTCCAGCGAAGGCGTGACCGCGATCCCGCGACGGATGAGGAAGATGTTCTCGCCCGATCCTTCACTGACGTTGCCGTCGCGGTTGAGCAGGATGGCCTCGTCGAAGCCGGCCAGCTCGGCGTCGCTCTTGGCCAGGGCGCTGTTGGCGTAGCTGCCCGTGATCTTCCCGCGCGGCGGGATCACGTTGTCGTCGGGCCGGCGCCAGGACGAGACCGTGCAGTGCGCACCCTCGGCCTTGTCGATGTACAGGCCGAAGGGCACCGCCACCGCGGCCACAACCGGTTTGAGCCCGTGCAGCCGGACACCGATGACCTCGTCGGAATAGAAGGCCAGCGCGCGGATGTAGCAATCCTGGCGCAGGCCCTCGGCGCGCAGCAGGTCCAGCAGGGCTGCCGCGGTCGCTTCTTCCGAAAGGGCCAGGCCCATGCGCAGCATGCGGGCCGATTCGTGGAAGCGCCGTACGTGGTCGGCCAGGCGAAACACGAAGAGCTTACCCTCGTCCTGGTTGAAGTAGCCGCGAATGCCCGCGAACACCCCGGTGCCGTAGTTGAGTGCGTGGGTCAGAAGGCCTAGCTTCGCTTCGGCGTAGGGCAGGACGCGGTCGTGAAAGAAAGCCATGCGGGGAAGAGCCATGGATGTCTCCTTGGGGCCACTGTTCAATTGCAGGCTGCTATCTAGCACGATTCGCTCGCGCGTCCTGCGGTTCGGGCGCTCGGATCTGGCTACGGGCTAGGGAAGAAATTGAACGCGTAGACGACGTCGACATTGCCCCCGCCGAGAGGCCTGGGGAATTTCCAGGTAAGCAGGCGCCTCCGCACACACTCCTCTATGCTTGGGCTACCCAGTGTCGAGTCACGCAGGACAACCGCCACCACGTCGCCCGTGCCGGAAATGGTGAACTGGCTGAGCACACGGCCGGCCAGATCAGGTTGCCTCACCAGCTCCACTTCGTAGCACGCCCGCACCTCTTTGTGGTGTTCGTGGATGACTTCTTTGATGACCTTCTTGTCGAGCGAACCCCGAACCGTCCGGCCAGACGTACCGGGTGCCGGCGTTTCCGAGGTGCCGGATGTGCCACAGCCCAGCGCCGCGGCGACCAAGAAGAGAAGATCCGCACGTTTCAGGTCCATTTCGCAGCACCTATCATCTGCACGAAACAGGAAAGCGCAAGTGCAAGTGTGGGGGCTTGGCTTTGTGGTCGCGTTCATCCTGCAATCGCGCTAGACAAGCCACAAGGAGATTTCATGAAGCGCATCATCGCCCTCGCCCTGATCCTGCTGCCCGCCACCGCCGCAGCCCAAGCCACCGGGTCACCGCAGTCCCTGCCTCTGGTTGTCGACCTGAAGAAGGCTCCCGTCGGTAGCTGGGCGGAGTACGGCATGAACTTCGGCGAGGTCAAAATGAAGTCACGCTGGGCGTTGGTGGCTCGCAACGCCAGTTCCACCACGCTTGAGATGTCGATGCTGGGGGCAATGGCCGTCCAGATGGGGGGCAAGATCACGCTGAAGATGGTGCTTGACCTCGACCCCATCGGCGCGGCGAACCCGGTGAAGGAAATGGTCATGCAGGTCGGTGACGGCGACCCGATGCAAGCGCCGCCCGATGTGCCGAAGCAGAAGTTCCAGAAACCCGATGCCAAGACCCTGGTGGGCAAGGAAACCATCAAGGTGGAGGCGGGCGCATTTCCGACCTCCCACTACCGAGACCACACGCCGGTGGGCACGGTCGACGTCTGGGTGAGCGAAGATGTCCCGCCGCTCGGCCTGATCAAGGTGGTGACCACGCCTGAACCGAAATCTGGTGGTGCTGACTCGCCGTCCATCCCGCCCGCCACCATGGAGCTGACCGGCACCGGCACCGGCGCCAAGCCCACCATCACCAAGCGCGCCAAACCCTTCGACCCGAAAGGGATGACGGCTGGCGCTCCGCGAGCGGGCAAGAAGCACAAGTAGCGCGCCTTGGCCAGGGGCCAATCTCAGCGCTTGCTTGCCTATGGCCCACCCCTGTAGACTCGCGCCGCCATGCAAGCGCCGGTCGAAATCTGTTACGCGGGCGTTGTGATAGCTCGTGCCGAGGAAGTGCGCGAGGGCGAGGGAGGCGAGTGCTTCATCGTCATGAAGGAGCCACTTCCCGTGGGCACGCTGGTGGGTCTGCGCTCGGCAGACTCGCTGGTTTCCGTTCGGGTATTGCGCGTGGTGGAATCTGCCGACGGGGCGGACAGTGGCATGCAGGTGCGGCCAGCGGGGGCAGACGAAACCGGCGCGGCCGTGTGGATTCTGCCGCCGGCGGCAAAGCCTGGCAGCACGCCAGCCGCCGCGGCCAGGCAAGCGACTGCTGCTGTCGCGGCGCCGGCTGCGGACGATCGAGCGCCGACGGAAGCCGCACCGGTGGAGGCAGCCGGGGTTCCGGCCGCCGCGGAATCGGCTTCTGAGCCAGTCGCATCGGCGGAGCGGGCGGTGGACGCGAAGCCCGTCGGGAAAGAGGAACCTCCTACTTCAGCAGAAACCGTTGCGGCCGAGTCTGCTGCGCCTGCGGGCTCAACCGACAGCGCCGCGGTTCCCCAGGCGGTTCCCGTGGCGGTTGGCTCAAGTCTGACCGGCGCATTGGAAGGGGCGGTTGCACGTCAGCCCGAAGCAGCCTCTGGCGCCGTGGTCACGTCGGGTGAGTCGTCCACTGCCGGAAATGAGGCGCCGTCGGCCGGTGGAGATCTGCCGCCCGCACGGCCAGTACAAGGATCGGGCGGACGGCGCCGCACCAAGCGGCGGCGCTAGACGATCGTGCTCCGGCCCCCGCATCTGCGACCCGGTGACCTGGTCCGCGTGGTGGCGCCCTCAGGTCCCATTCCGCGCGACGATTTCGCTCAGGGTGCGGCGGTGCTGTCGGCCCGCTATCAGCTTCGCTACGACCCGGCTTGCTTGTTTCTCGCCACCGGGTTTACCGCCGGGCCTGACCAGGTTCGCTTGGCCGAACTGGCGGCAGCGCTGCGCGATGCGGACGCGCGCGCCATCATCATGGGCCGTGGCGGCTACGGGCTGCTGCGCATCCTGGCCTCCATCGAGCCCGACCTGCTCCGCCTGGCAGGCAAACCCATCGTGGGATTCTCCGACGGAACTCTGCTGCTGGCGCAGGCGGCGCGCGTGGGCCTGGCCTCGATTCACGGGCCGGTGGTCACGCAGCTCGGGCGACTCGACCAGGAGGATCACGACGCGCTCTTCGCGGCACTGGAACAACCGGACGCGCGGCTTCTGTGCGCGGGACTCGAGACGCTGGTGCAAGGCCGCGCAGCAGGGCCACTCCTAGGGGGCAACCTTGAGGTCTTCTCGCGCATGCTGGGAACGCCCTATCTGCCTGACCTGCGTGGCGCGATCCTATTCTTTGAGGATGTGGGCGAGCGCCCCTATCGGCTCGATCGCCTGCTGACCCAACTGGAACTGGCCGGCGC
>PMBS01000156.1 GCA_003153015.1 Myxococcales bacterium | reverse complement strand
CTCAAAGTTTCGGGGCCGAATCCGCTCGTCCCTTTTGAGGACAAGGGAATCGGCATTTCTTCTCAGTTTGCTATTCAGCTTTCAAAGACCGAACGGCCCTCTCGCTGGAAGCCGACCACCGGCTGCCCGCAGAGGGGATGGGAAGCTTATGTATCGGCGGGCAAAAGTCAACAAAAAAGCCCAGACGCGCCCGGTCGGCGCCGACGACCCGCTATCTCTTGCCCGTCAGGAGCTGCGCTGCCTCCTTGGCGTGATAGGTCACGACCAAGTCGGCACCCGCCCTCCGTACAGACATTAAAGTCTCCACCATGGCTCGATCATAGTCAAGAAGCCCTTTTTGGCCGGCGAGCTTGAGCATCGCATACTCGCCCGACACGTTGTACGCAGCGATTGGCACATCGAACTCACGGCGCACCTCGCCGATGACGTCAAGGCAAGGAAGTGCGGGCTTGACCATGACGATGTCCGCGCCCTCTTCCACATCGAGAGCCACCTCACGTATCGCCTCGCGGATGTTCGCCACGTCCATTTGGTAGCCGCGCCGGTCGCCGAATGACGGCGCTGAGGCAACCGCCTCGCGGAAGGGCCCGTAGAAGGCCGAGGCGTACTTGGCCGCGTAGGAGAGCAGGATGACGTCTTGCTGCTCGGCTTCGTCCAGCGTTTCGCGCAGAAAGCCAATCATCCCGTCCATCATCCCGGAGGGAGCTACGATGTCTGCGCCCGCCTGTGCCTGCGCCAGGGCTGCCCTGCCCAGGTTTTCCAGGGTGGCATCGTTGTCCACCACGCTCTGGTTCCCTTTCTTTTCTAGGATGACGCCGCAGTGACCGTGGGTCGTGTACTCGCAGAAGCAACAGTCAGCAGCCACCACGAGATCAGGCACGGCCTTCTTGATAGTGCGAATAGCGCGCTGGACGATGCCCTCCGGATGCCAGGCCTCGCTCCCCACGGCGTCCTTTCGCTCCGGCAGCCCAAACAGGATGACCGCGGGTATACCGAGGTTGGCGACCGCCTCAGCCTCACGGCCAAGCTGGTCGACAGAGAAATGGAATTGCCCAGGCAGCGACGCAATCTCGCGGCGCACTCCCTTGCCCGGGCACACGAAGAGCGGGAAGACCAGGTTGTCGACGGAGAGCGTGGTCTCACGAACCATTCTACGCAAAGCTTCGGTGCGGCGTAGTCGCCGTGGCCGGTTTTCTGGGAATGACATCCTAGTTGCCTCCTTTGGGTGCGCGGGCGCGGGCAATAGCCGAGATTAGCGCATCGATGTTGGGCTCAGCAGCAATCACAGGCGAAAGGCCATGACGGACGGCCTCGGCTGCGGTGGTGGGCCCGATAACGGCTATTGTCTTGTTCGCGAGGACGCGGGTGCCGTGTCTCTCCACCAAGGCGAGCAACGCCGATGGGCTGGCGAAAGTCGCCACGTCAAAGGCCGGTGGGGGCGGCAGAGGACTGCGGGCGGCAGTCTGGTAGGCGGCGACCACGTCAACCTGGCAGCCTTGGTCGCGCATGGCCCCGATCAGCGTATCGCGGCCGGCGAGGGCATGAACGACGAGCAGGCGGGTGCCGGTTCCAAGGTCGCGCAAAACGCCAACAAGGCCCTCTTGCCGCTGGTCCGAGGGCACGAGATCCACGTGGGCGCCGGCCTCCTCGAGCGCCCGTGCGGTTTCTGCGCCCACTGCGGCGACGCGTGGGCGGGCCATTCCGGCCGGAAAGCGGCCGTCCTCCATGCGTGAAGCGGCAAAAAGCACTGCGGCCTGACTGGTGAAGATGATCCAGTCGTAGCGCTCGACCTGCCGGAGGGCTTGGTCGAGCGGCTCCCATGAGGGTGGCGCTAGCACCTCGATCGTCGGATAGGGAACGACAGTGGCACCCTCCGCCGACAGAGCCGCCGCCCATTTGTCGGCCTCGGCGCGCGCCGGCCGAGTCAGAAGGACGCGGAGTCCTTGAAGAACACTACTCCTCCAGCTCGACATTCCAGTACGACGCATTGGCGAGGTCGAGGAAGGGTAGCCATTCGCGGTAGCGAACGCCATCGCCCGCGGTGCGGAAAGTCGGGGTCCAGCGGGGTCGGGCAGGCGTGCGGAGAAGACGCAGCTTGGCCTGCTCCGGAGTCCGCGCGCCCTTGGCCAGGTTGCAGTCCACGCAGCAACACACGACATTCTCCCAGGTCGTGCGCCCGCCCTGGGATCGGGGCCTGACATGGTCCAGATTCAGGTCCGAACGGGCAAGCTGCCGGCCGCAGTACTGGCAGGTATTGGCGTCCCTTGTGTAGATGTTGTGGCGCGAAAAGCGGACCTTGGCCTTGGGGATGCGATCGTATAGCTGCAACATGATCACACGCGGCACGCGGATGGCGCGATTGACGGTGTGAATGACCTCATCGCCGGTTTCGGTCGAGAGCTGCGACCAGCTATCGAAGTCGAACATGCGGAACTGCCGGTCGATGGCCTGCGCCGCACCCAAGTAGAGCAGGGTAAAGGCGCGCCGCACATTGGTAACGTGGATGGGCTGGAAGCTCCGGTTGAGCACCAGGACAGACGAGTTAATCACGGAGCTTCCGTCCTAGCACTGTGCGCTATTGCTGCATCGAGTGCTGATAGCAGAAACCGCCTAGTCCTTGCCCCGGCACCGCGTTTATGCGAAGCGTCTTGGGGGGGTGTGGACCGCCGGAGCGGCCGCGGAATATTGGCCGCGCTCATGAGCGGTGATGCTAACAGACCGAGGCCAGGACGGCAAAGGCTGTAAAATGCCAGGGTCTTGAACACCCAGACCCTATCCGCACTGGTAGCTGCCATCGTAAGCCTGGCGATCGGTGGCGCCGTTCTTCTGCGTGAACCGCGGCGGGCGGTTCATGTTCTCTTCGCAACCTTCGCCTTCAACATCGCGCTGGAAAAGTTCCTGTCTTTCTTCGCCACTGGCACGGCTGAGCCCGATTCGTTCCTCAAGTGGGCCGTTATGGCCGCCGCCGTGTCACTTCCCGCGACCGCGCAACGGTTCTTCCAGGCCTTCTTGGGCGACGAGGCCGGGCCGCCGCCGCTCTCGCGCACTACCGTGGTGGGCGCGGGATTGCTCTACTCGGCGCTGCTGCTCAGCCGCTTCCTGGCCGCGCCCATCCACACCGCCCTGTGGTTTCACGCCGCTCTGGTCACCTATGTCTTCGTCGGCCTCTACCTCTCCGTCTACTACCTCTACCGTCGCTACCGGGGCACGCCATCGCGGGTCGAGAAGATCCGACTCCTCTACCTCTTGATCGGTGGAGTGGCGACGGTGACGGCGGCGTTGCTCGATCTGATTCCCGGTGCGCCGTCGTTCGGGAACATCTTCATCACCATCTATCTGTACTTCCTGTCGCAGACTTTAGCCCGCTACCGCTTGCTCGACCTCAACGAGTTGCTCGGCCGGATGGTGGTGTTGGCCACCCTGGTGATGATCGCCACCGTCATCTATGGCCTCCTCCTGGTGAAGTGGGTCGAACTCGACGAGTTGGGCGTTTTCTTCCTCAACGCCCTGGTGGCATCGACCGCGATCATCATCGTGTTCGAGCCTTTGCGCACACGCCTGGAGCGGGTGGTGAATCGCTGGATGTTTCAGGAGAAGTACGAGCTGTTCCGGCGCATCGAAAACCTGCGCACCGATCTGATGAACGTCATCGATGTGCGGGATTTGGTGCCGCGCGTGCTCTCGGCCCTGGAGGCTTCGCGCCGTGTGACCCACGCCTCACTCTACACTGTCGACCCCGACGGCTCGGCCTACGAGTTGGCCGGACATGTCGGACCGCGGCCCGAGGGACGCTTGGACGCCGTCGCCTATCGCGCCTTTCTCGAGCGGCTGCGCCGCGCAGGCGTGGTGTCGATCGAAGGCCTTGAGCGAGAACTGGCAGCCCTGCGCAACACCCAGAGCGAGGAGCGCGAGAGCCTCCTGCTCATGGTGCGCGCCCTGGAGCTGGTCAACGGTTCGGTCGTGCTGGCGGTGATCGGCGAAGAGCAACTCCTGGGCATGCTGGTTCTGCGCGATGAGCGCCTGCGCGAGGCCTATTCCTCAGAGGAGATTGAGCTGTTTCGCGGGGTGGCCGCGTCCATCGGGGTCACCCTGCAGAACTCGCAGGTGTACGAGCGCATGAAAGAGCGTGATCGCTTGGCGGCGCTTGGCCAGATGGCGGCCGGCCTCGCCCACGAGATCCGCAATCCCCTGGGATCGATCAAAGGCGCGGCCCAGTTTCTGCAACCGACCGGGTCGCAGCCGGCCGAGGCCGGTGGCACACGCGAGTTTCTCGATATCATCGTCGAGGAAGTCGATCGGCTGAACAAGATCGTGTCGCAGTTCCTCGACTACGCCCGGCCCTATCGCGGCGACCAGAATCCGCTCGACATCAACGATGTGGTTCGCAAGACGCTGCACCTCCTCGACAAGGAACGCAGCACCAACGTGGAGATTTCGACAAGCTTCATCGAGGGACTACCCCAGGTGAGGGCCGATGCCCAGCAGTTGCGGCAGGTGTTTCTCAACCTGACGCTCAACGCGCTCGAGGCCATGCCTCAGGGCGGAAAGCTGCACGTGACGACCAGCCTGCGCCGCTCTACGCGGCGGAGCGCAGCGGCAGCATTTCTGGAGGTTCGCTTCCGTGACACAGGCGTGGGGATTCCGCCGGGGGATCTGCGCAACCTCTTCATTCCCTTCTTCACTACCAAAGAACGAGGCACGGGGTTGGGCCTGCCCATAAGCCAACGCATTATCGAGAACCACGGTGGAACCATCGAGGTGCGTTCCCAGCCGGGCGCCGGCTCGACCTTCACCGTGCTTCTGCCCGTGGAAGCCGATGCCTATGCCTCCTATGCGGAAGCGAAGAAAGGCCCGCCGCCCTTGCCCGGTTCCGGCCCCATCCCGCTGTCGCCGCCCGCGGTCATCGCACCAGCCCTGTCGCTTCCCACACCACCGCCCATGCCCTCCGGGTTGAAATGAGCTAACGTCACGCCGTGGCCGGAAACGATACTGAAACCAAGCGCGTTCTCATCGCGGACGACGAACTCAACATGCGCCGCGTGCTCGAGGCGATTCTGCGGCGCGATGGCTACGACGTGGTGACGGTAGCCAACGGAAACGAAGCGCTGGCCAATATGGGTCGCGGGATCAACATGGTCATCACTGATCTCAAGATGCCGATTCTCGACGGCATGGGCCTTCTGCGCAGACTCTCGGTCGACTACCCTGATGTGCCGGTAGTGATGATCACGGCGCACGGGTCAGTGGAAAACGCGGTCGAGGCGGTCAAGCTGGGCGCCTTCGATTACCTCGAAAAACCTTTCGACCAGGTGCAGATTCACCAGATCGTCGCCAAGGCGATGCGTACGCACATGCTGGCGCGTCGCGATGCGCGACCCGAGGACACCACCACCCACGGGCGTTTCCGTCTGGTGGGCGAATCACCCGCGATTCGTCAGCTCTACGCGATCGTCGAGAAGGTGGCCGACACGCCCTCGACCGTGCTCATCACCGGCGAGTCGGGCACCGGCAAGGAGCTGGTGGCGCGTGCTCTGCACGACAATTCTTCGCGGCACGCAGGGCCGTTCATCAAGATCAACTGCGCCGCCATTCCCAAGACCCTGATGGAGTCCGAGCTCTTCGGCTACGACAAGGGGGCGTTCACCGGCGCGGTGGGCTCCAAGCCTGGGCGTTTCGAGCTGGCCCACGGGGGCACGCTGTTTCTCGACGAGATCGGCGAGATCCCGGTGGAGATGCAGGTCAAGTTGTTGCGCGTCCTGCAGGAGTCGGAGTTCGAGCGGGTGGGCGGGATCAAGACCATCAAGGTCGATGTGCGCCTGCTCACCGCGACCAATCGGGATCTCGCGACCGAGATCGCCAGCGGCGCCTTCCGCGAGGACCTCTACTACCGGCTCAACGTCGTGCCTATCCACCTGCCCGCCCTGCGCGAACGGCGCCAGGACATTCCCCTGCTGGTGGACCATTTCATTGCGCGCTTCAACGACCGGCTGAAGAAGCAGATCACGGGCGCCGATCCCGCGGCGGTGGAACGGCTGGTGGCGCACAACTGGCCCGGTAATATTCGCGAGTTGGAGAACGTCATCGAGCGAACCATCCTTTTCTGCGAAGGGCCGCAGATTCGGATCGAGGACTTGCCCGCTGACCTGGGAGGGGTGCCCCTGCGGCCGTCGCAACCCGATCTGGCAGCGGTGGAGGCAGTGGTGCCTCAGGTGGTGATCCCGCTGCCCTCCGCCGCGCCACCTGTGGGCGAAGAGGTGGGCTCTCTCAAGCAAGCAGTTCGCGTCGAAACTGAGCGCGTCGAGCGCGAGCTGATCCAGCGTGCTCTCGACGAAACCGGAGGCAACGTGACGCAGGCCGCGCGCAAGCTGCAGATCTCAAGGAAGAGCTTGCAGACCAAGATGAAGGAGTTGGGTCTGCGAGATCGCGAGTAGACCCGGGATTCTGGGAGCTTGATCCGCAGCCCGATGCCCTCCACTACCTCCAGGTGAAGCTGCTGGGCCTCTTCACTGGCAATCCGTTCCTCATCGTCAACTTGCTCTTCCTACTCGCGTGCACGCAAGTCGAGCACGAGCCGGTACGTCTCGCGCCGTGGGCGGCCGGTTTCGCTGGCCAAAGCGTCGGCAGCATCGCGCGCCGACAGGCCTGAGGCCAGGAGCGCCCGCGCTCGTCCGCGCACTTCCTCGTCGCATTGCCCGTCGCCTTCCGGTTCCTGCGCGGAAGCGCCGCCCACCACCAGGGTCACTTCACCCAAGGGACGCTCAGTCGCGTACCGGGACGCCAACTCGGCCAGGGTGCCGCGCACGAATTCCTCGTGGGTCTTGCTCAGCTCGCGCGCCAAGCAAGCGGGCCGGTCTTTTCCCAGGATGGCGGCCAAGTCGGCCAGCGTGGTCGCGATTCGATGGGGCGATTCGAAGATGACTAGCGTGGCAGGAAGCGAACGAAGTTGAGCCAGCAGGCCTTGGCGTGCGCCTGCCTTGCGCGGAGGAAACCCCACAAAGAGAAACCGATCGGTTGGCAGGCCGGAGCCCACCAGCGCGGCCAGCACCGCCGAGGGCCCTGGCACAGGCACCACCCGAGCGCCCGCGGCAATGGCCGCGCGCACGACCCGGTAGCCTGGATCCGACACGGTGGGGGTTCCCGCCTCGGAGAGCAGCGCGATGCTGGCGCCCGAGCGCAGCAAGGCCGCTGCTTGTGCGGCACGCGCCGGCTCGTTGGCATCGAAGCACGACTGCGTGCGACGGTCGATCCCGTGCCCGTCCAGCAGCTTGCGCGCCGAGCGCGTGTCTTCGGCCAGTACCAGGTCGGCCATGCGCAAGGTTTCGAGCGCGCGGGGCGACAGATCCTGCGGGTGGCCGATGGGCGAAGCCACAACATAGAGCGTGCCAGAGTGAGATTCGGTCAACAGCCTCTCCATTGCATGGGTGCCGACATGGCCACAAGTGCTGCAAACCGCAGCGGCCAAGTCGCGCTGCGAATCCTCGCACGACGGCGCGCTTCTGTCTTGCTATGATTCGGCCACAAGATGGATCTACTCGACGATCCAAGTTCGTCTTCTCCGACCCAACCGGAGTCATTCATGCGACGCCTACGTAAAACAATCATCCTTCTGGGGGCCTGCACCCTCGCCCTGTTTCTCACCATTTCACGCCGCGGCGATGACCTACGGCTCGGCACCAATGCCTCCCTGTCCGCCGCGGTCCAAGCCGGGAGCGCGACCTACGATCTGGCGCAGGCCCAGATCTTCACCAAGACGCTCTATTACGTAAACAACCAGTACTTCGACAAGACCCGCCTTGATCCCAGGCGCATGCTGGTGGGTGCGCTCGACTTCTTGCAGCGGGACGTGCCGGAGATCCTGGTCGACCGATTTCCCGAGCAGGATCCCAAGCAGGTCACCGTGCGAGTCAATAGCGAGCAGAAGACCTTTCCCGTGGAGCGGGTGGACTCGCCCTGGACCCTGCGCAGCACGTTGCAGGACATCTTTCGTTTCATCCAGCCGCGCTTGCAGCCGGTGGCGGCCAAGGATGCGGCCCGCCACCTGGTCGAGATCGAAATGACCGCTACCAACGGCATGCTCTACACCTTGGATCCGCACTCGGTCCTGCTCGACGTGGACAGTTACAAGGACATGCGCACCACCACGCAGGGCAAATTCGGGGGGCTTGGGATCGTCATCGAAATGGACCGCAAGGGGCGCATCTTGGTCAAGAAGCCCATGCCGGACACCCCGGCGATACGCGCCGGACTCAAGGCCAAAGACCACATCGTCCGCATCAACAACGAGTCCACCATCAACATGACGCTGCAAGAGGCGGTGGACCGGCTGCGTGGTGAGGTGGGTGCGCCGGTGGACGTCTACATCGAGCGAGCCAATGTGCCGGCTGCGAAGAAGTTCACCATCGTCCGCGATTTCATCCGCCCGCCCGCCATCGACCCGCCGCCACGCGTGCTGACGGTTCCCGCGGTCGGCGGACAGCCCGCTGCCAAGATCGGCTACTTCCGCGTGCTCAGCTTTTCCGCCAATACCGAGAGCGACCTGGGGCGGGCTTTGGCCTTCTTCGACCGGGAGAAGGTCAAGGGCATTATCATGGACCTGCGGGGCAATCCCGGCGGGCTGTACGACCAGGCGCAAAAGGTGGCCGATGCGTTCATCGAGTCGGGCGTCATCGTGTCCATGGTCGGCGTGGGCGGGGCGCAGCGCAAGGACGAGCACGCCACCCGCAATGGCGACAACAAGGCCCCGCTGGCGGTTCTGGTCAGCCAGAACTCGGCCAGCGCCTCGGAGATCGTCGCCGGGGCCATCAAGAACCTGGACCGCGGGGTTGTCATCGGCGAGACCACCTTCGGCAAGGGTTCGGTGCAGATGCTGTTCGACATCCCGTCCCCCGTGTCTTTTGGCAACAAGCCCGAGGACGACAAGCTGGGGCTCAAGCTTACGACAGCGCAGTACCTGACCCCAGGGGATACCTCCATCCAGGGCGTGGGCGTGACGCCCGATGTGGAACTGGTGCGCATGCGGGTGGAAAAGAACAACGATGAGGCGTGGATCAATCTACAAAGTTCCACGCGACGGCGCCAGGAATCGGACTACGAGTGGCATCTGGTGAGCCCGAGCGTGCGCAAGGGCACGAAACCCGAGGAGGTCGTCGCGTACCTCTATGTGCCGACAGCGGCTGAATTGCGACGCAAGCAGGAGCTGGATGAGATCGACACCAATTTGCCCGACGAGGACGAGAGCGACAACGTGGAGCCCGAGGAAGATCGCATGGATTTTCCCATCACGCTGGCCCGCGACCTACTCGCCCAGGCTCGCACGCCGCGCCGACAGGATCTGGTGAATTCGAGCAAGGCGCTCTTCGACAAGGTTCGTGCCGACGAGGACAGGCGCCTGTCCGCCGCGCTGGAGAAACTGGGTGTCGACTGGAGCACCGGCCCAGGCAACCAAGGGCCGGGCCAGATTCAGGTGACTCTGGCGGCGGCTAGTGGCGAAGCCCAAGTGAAGGCGGGCAACACCATCAAGGTCCGGGGCACGGTGAAGAACGTGGGGACCACGGCGGTCTACCGGGTGCGTGCGGTGCTGAAGAGCGACAACCCGCTTTTCGACGAGAATGAGATGGTCTTCGGCAAGATCGCCCCGGGTAGCAGCAAGACCTACGACCTGACCGTCAGAGCGTCCAAGAGCAGTCTCACTCGCACCGATGTCATCCGGGCCGACATGTCTGGACAGGGGACGCTGATGGCCAACAGCCCCGAGATGACCCTCAACATCGAGGGCAAGGCGCACCCGCTTTTCGCCTACAGCTACCAGACCATTGACGACCTGGTCGGGAATCGCGACGGCCAGGTGCAAAGGGGCGAGCGCGTGCGAACGCTGGTGAAGGTGAAGAACATCGGGCAGGGCGCGGCCCTGCGCACCGAGGCCATCTTGCGCAACGGTTCCGGGCAGGAAGGCATTCTGATCAGCGCCGGTCGTTTCGACACCAAGGATCTGGCGCCGGGAGCCAGCCGGACCTTCACCTTCGTCTACGAGGTCGGATCGGATTTTCGCGGGGACGAGTACCAGCTTGAGCTGGTGGTGGCCGACACGGTTCTCGGCGAATCGGTGACCGACAAGATCAAGGTCAAGCTGGCACCGGCTGGCCCCGCTCCCGCGGCCGAAGACCAGCCGGTCACCATCACGCGTTCCGAGGCGGTCTTGCGCCAGGCGCCGACCGACGATGCGCTGGTCGTGGGCTATGCCCCCAAGGGAAGCGTGTGGAAGAGCACCGGCCGCATCGGCGCCTTCCAGCGGGTGGAGATCGAGAGCGGTCGGCCGGCGTTCGTGACTGCGGCGGACGTCACGCCGGGCGGCGCGATCCACGGCAGCTTTGTCCCCAAGTGGCAGGTGACCCCGCCCGTCCTGGTGGTTGCGGCGCCCACGGTGGTGCCGGGCAACACGGTACATATCAAGGCTACAGCCACCGACGACACCGAGGTCAAAGACGTCTACATCCGGGTGTGGAACCGCGACTCCAAGCTGCCACCCAAGAAGGTCTTCTACCAGCCCAACAAGGGAGACAAGACCCGTCTAGCCTTCGAGGCCGATGTGCCGCTTTGGCCGGGCAGCAACTTGGTCCAGGTGTTCGCGCGCGAGACCAATGAGATCCAGTCGGTGCAGACCGTGGTCGTCCTCGACCGCGGGGCAGCCACCGTGGTGCAGAAGACCGGGAACGCGGCCGGGCAGCCGGGCAAGTGAAGGGCCAAGGGCGCGAACGGCGCCCGCCCAGGGTGGGCTGGGATTGGGGCTACTTGGCCAGCACCACATCAGCGTCGGTCATGAACCACCTCGACCAGGGTGCGCTCCGCCGCCGCGCGGGAGATTTTCAAGTCGACGCAGCGCGAGGGCAGCAGCATGGCGAACACATGCCAGTCCACCGGATCCCGATCCAACAACAGGCGTCCGTCGCGTAGGATCTGGCGCCCCAGAATGGGCGAGGCCCGCCGGAGGTCGACCAGGTCTACCTCCCGTCCCAGCAGGCTGAAGAGGTCGAGGCGAGCGGCAAGCACCGCCTCGCTGGGCACCGGCCTGGAAAACAGGGCGGCCAAATCTACGTCCGAATCGCCCCGCGCCTCGCCCCGGGCCTGCGAGCCAAATAGCCAGAGTGCCGAGAGGGGAAATCTCCCCTCCAGCAGAGCAACCACAGCAGCGAGTGCTTCGGCAGTGACCAAGGTGCTAGACAAGCTAGCACAACTCACAGCCGTAGCCCGCGAGCGCGGCCACATCGCGCCGCCAGCGCGCGACCCGCCAGCAACGCCCGGTGACGGAGGATGGAGGTGGAATCCATTGCTTCCCCAGGCCGCCCATCCGGGCCAGACTGCCAACCCGACATGTGCAATCCACTGGTAGTCTTCCCACCCACGCACCATCCGGCCTTGCTGGCCCTGGTGCTGGTGGGTGCCTGCGCGACGACGCTGGTGCCCTCGCCGGGCGAGAGCGTCGAGATTCGGGCCAGCCACTACAGCCGTGCCCTTGTCGGTCGCAAGACGGCCTCGGGCGAGCCCTATGACCCCGCGCTGCTTACGGCGGCGCACTCGACCATGCCGATGGGAACCATTCTGCGGGTCACCCGCCTGCCCGACGGCCCTTCCGTGGAGGTGCGGGTCAACGATCGCTGTGGCTGCGCGCACGGACGGCAACTGGACCTGTCCGAGGCGGCGGCGCGCCGGCTGAACATGCTGCGGGCAGGAGCGGCCCAGGTCCGCATCGAGGTTTTGGGCCGTCGACCGGTTCGGTGAGTGCAAGGTTGCCCTGTGCTCTCTCCCACGATGTTCTGTATAACCATGTGGTGGAAGCCCACGAGATGCTCGATCCACCGCACGCGCCATCACCGCGCTTGGGGGAAGCCCTCACCCGCGAACTGAACCCACGTCAGGTCGAGGCGGTGACCTATCCGTCGGAGCCGCTGCTGGTGATTGCCGGCGCGGGTTCGGGCAAGACCCGCGTGATTACCTGTCGGCTGGCCCGCTTTCTGGCCGAGGGAGCGGACCCGCGCCGCGTGCTGGCGGTGACCTTCACCAACAAGGCGGCGCGCGAGATGAAGGAACGCGTGGCCCGTTTGCTCGGCCAGCAAGGCGGCGACCTGCCGGGTATGTGGCTGGGCACCTTTCACGGGCTGTCAGCGCGGCTTCTGCGCTTGTACGGGACGGCGGTGGGCATTCGCAAGGATTTCGTGATCTACGACGCGGATGATCAGCGTCGCCTGATGGCGCGTGTGCTGCACGACCTGAACATCTCGGAGAAGACCTTCCCGGTGCGGCAGGTGGTGGCCATCATCGATCGCGCGCAGAACCAGGGAATCAGCGCGGCCGACTTTGTGGCCTCGGGCCCGCTCGACAAGGTCGTCGCTAATGCCTACCGCACCTACGAGGAGCGCCTGGCCGCCGCCAATGCAGTGGACTTCGGTGGTCTCCTGCTCTGGGCCTTGCGTCTGGGCAGCCCCGACAGCTCGGTGGCGGCCGCGCTGGCCGAGCGGTTCGATCACGTTCTGGTCGACGAATTCCAAGACACCAACAGCGTGCAGTACCGCCTGGTGCGTTTCCTCTCGCGCCGCACACGCAGCATCACGGTGGTGGGCGACGAGGATCAGTCCATCTACGGCTGGCGGGGGGCCGATATCCGCAACATCCTCGACTTCGAGCGCGACCATCCCGGGGCCGGCGTCATCAAGCTGGAGCAGAACTACCGTTCGACCGGAAACATCCTGCGCGCGGCGAATGCGGTGATTGCGCCCAACACCGAGCGCCGGCCGAAGCGGCTCTTCACCAAGACCGCCGCCGGGGATCCAGTCGTGGTCTTCGAGGGCGACACGGAACGTGAGGAAGCCGAATATGTTGCCTCCACCGTGGAAGCCGGGCTGGCCCGAGGAGCAGCGCCGCGGGATTTTGCCGTCTTCTACCGAACCAACGCGCAGTCGCGCGTATTGGAAGAAGCCTTGCGCACGCATAACTTGCCCTACCTGGTGGTGGGCGGCACGCGCTTCTATGACCGGGCGGAAATCAAGGATCTGGTTGCCTACCTGCGCGTCTTGCAGAACCCGGACGACGCCGTGGGCCTGGCCCGCATCATCAATGTGCCGGCGCGCGGGATTGGCAACAGCACCGTGGATCGCCTATCGGCACTAGCCCGCGACCGGGGAGTCGGACTGCACGCGGCCCTAGAAATTGCCGTGCGCGAGCCCGATGTCTTGGGCCAAGGTCCGCGCCACAAGGTGGCAGCCTTCTGCGAGCTTCTGCAATCCTTGCGCGCGGCAAGGGATTCACTGCCGCCAGCGGACCTGGCGGAAAAGGTTCTGGAAGACTCAGGCTATCGCGACCAGCTCGCGGCTGAGAACACGGTCGAGGCCGAGGGCCGCCTGGAGAACTTGATGGAGCTGGTGGCGCAAATGCTCGAGTACGAGCGCGAGGCCGAGGAGCCCACCCTGGCTGACTTCCTGGAACGCATCACTCTGGCTTCCGACGTAGACAGCTATGATCCGGAGAAGGGCGCGGTCGCGCTGATGACTGTGCACACGGCCAAGGGTTTGGAGTTCCCCGAGGTGCTGGTGGTCGGCCTGGAGGAGGGGGTTTTCCCTCATCAGCGCAGCATCGATAATGATTCGGCCGTCGAGGAAGAGCGCCGTCTCTGCTACGTGGCGGTCACCCGTGCTATGAAGCGTCTGCATCTTTGCCGCGTACGCTGGCGCCGGTTGTCGGGCCAGGGACTCGGGGGCGTGCCCAGCCGCTTCTTGCGCGATCTACCGGCCGAGGTGATTGACCAGGTGATCGCGCCACAGCCCGCGTACCACAACGAGAAAACCGACGGGGCCGGCCCCTGGCAGGGTCGCTGGAGTCGGGACGAGTCGCCCAGGGAGGTGCGCGGGCGTGCCGCGCCGGTGATCAAGCCGGGCGAGATCACCCGGCACTACGACCCGGGCATGGCGCGCGGAGAAGAAAGCGAGCTGGGCCTGCGCGTGGGAGGCAAGTTGCGACACGCGAAGTTCGGGGTGGGCGAGGTGCGCGCCTGGCAGTCGGTGGGCGATGATTTCAAAGTGACGGTCCGCTTCGCCAGCGTTGGCGTGAAGACGGTGATGGCGAAGTTTCTGCAAAAAATCTAGTCTCGGCTACCCAGCATGGCATCCGCGAAGCTTGCGACGAACCAACAGATGGTCGAGGCGGCCTTCGTATGCGATCTGCTGCGCGTGCGCGAGTTGTTGGCCGAGGGCGCGGACCCGAATGTGCGCGACGAGGAGGGCCGCGCGCCGTTGCACCAGGCGGTGCTGGGCAACAGCGTTGCTCTGGTGGGGCTTCTCTTGGAGGCCAAGGCAGAGGTGAACGCGGCGGACGAGCATGGCTGGACCCCGCTGCACTTTGCCGCCCAGGAATACCTGCCTGAGATCGCGCGCATCCTGCTGGCCAAAGGAGCCGACCCGAACGCGCGTGATGACGAGGGCTGCTCGGTCCTGTGGCGCGCGGTTTTTTCGGCGGGCGGCCGTCTCGGCCTGGTCCGTCTGCTGCAAGAAAACCGCGCCCGAGACGATCTGGCGAACCTCGCAGGCGTGACCCCACGGGCGCTGGCGGAACGGCTGGGCTTGACGGTCTTCACTGCGAGCTGAGCTGACCATTCTCTCGCGTACGCCGGACGAAAAGAATCCCAGCGCCGGTTCCTGCACCCAAGAGAAGCAAGAGCATGATCCACCCCTCGATCCGATACTTGCTCGTCTCGTAGAGCCAATGGTCCATGCGTGCCCGCTCGTAGGTGGCCCTGGCGTCGAGGTTGAGGCGGGTGTGGCGACGCCAGGGCGCATCCTGCGAAGCACGTTTCCAGTCGTGGCCAAAGGGCACATGCCGTATCAGCCAGAGGTGACCGAGGATGGGCTGGAATGGGCCCAGCCAGACCGTGGGATAGGTGTCCTCGAAACAGCCTTCGCAGTAGCCACCCTTGTCCGCAGTCACGGATGCGCTGCGATTGGGCTGACCGAGCCACTTGGTGCGTGCGTCGAGGCCGATGCGAATGAAGTGGTCCCAATAGAAGGCGTTGCCCAGAAGTTGCACGCAGAGGCCGGCCGCCAGCAACGCTACTGCCAGGGAGCGCCCGGGCCGGCGTGCGGCGGAAAGGAAACTGATGGCAGGAAGCAACAGCACGGGAACCGCGAAGACCGCGTAGCGCGGTCCCCAAGCCCAGTCGCCCGGCCAGGCGGGATAGCAGCAGTAGAACAGGATGACCGGCACGATGGTGGCAATCATGGCCAGCACTGTCCAGCGATGGCTGCGCCAGAAACCAGGAAAGCCGAGCAGGGCGAGGACCAGGGGTGGCGTGTACAGGAAGATGCTCTTGCCCGGCGAAAACAGGAAGCCCCACAGACTGACGAAAACGTTCTCCACCATCACATCGCCCACCTTGAGGTAGCCGGTCTTCATGATCGAGCCGAAGCGAAGGTAGTTGTAGAGCAAGGCCACGAGCAATCCCGGCAGGAACCCCAAGGCAGCGCTGAGAAGTGGCGCGGCCAACGAACGCAGGGTCTTCCGATGCGCCAGCGCGACCAGGAGAAAAGCGCCGGGAAACGACAGGGCGTAGATGTACTTCGTATTGAGCAGGAGGCCGGCCCACAGACCTGTGAGCAGGGCGGTGCGCCGATCGGGCCGTTCGCGAAGCTTGGTAAGCTCGAAGAAAAAGCCGGTGAAACCAGCGATCTGGGTGATCTCACTGAAGGGCGAGCGAGCGTAGACCCAGACTATACTTGTCGTCGCGAGCAGAATCGCTGCAGCACCAGCCAGGGGCGGCGAGGCGCCGTGGCGCAGGCAGAGGCGGAAGAACAACCATGCCACCAGCCCGCCCAGCAGGGTGCCGGCCAAATGGCAGGCGAAAACCGCTGACAAGTGTTCCAGTTCCGGGCCCGGGTGGAGGTGCCAGAGAGCACCACGCAAGGCCGCGCCGGGCAGGTGCACCAGAGATGGGATGAAGGGCGGGGCCGCGTAGAACTTGCCACCGCGGCCCGGCGGCGCATCCGAGGGCCAGCGGATGGGCACCGCGACTCCCTGCAGGTTCACCATGGACTCGGCCACCTCGTAGATCGGCCGCGCGTCGCCCCAAGGCACCTCGCGACTCATGGACGCGAAGTAGAGACTGCTCACAGCGATGAACAGGTACACGCCCGGGCGCCATCCGGAAACCGCGCGGATCGCGCGGCGAGAGACGCTGTGCAGATTCACCGGGCCGTTCACCCCCGCAAGAATGCCCTTTCACCCTGGTTGGGTCCAGTATCACGGCCAGCCAGGCTGGCTGTCACCTAAGAACGCTGAGCCGGCTGCTGCGCTTGCCAGTGCCCGGGTCGGGCAGGTTGAGCACCGACAGCGCACAGGCCACCTGCTGGGCGATGCTGACGAATAGCTGGGCAACCGGCGAGGTCGGCTCGGCCAGCACCACGGGCTTGCCCGCATCACCCCCGCCGCGTACCCCGGGCAGAAGCGGCACCTCGCCCAGGAAGCGCACGCCTTCGCGTTCGGCCAGCTTGCGGCCCCCGCCGCGTGAGAAGATCTCGTCGCGGTGCCCGCAGGACGGACAAAGGTAGTAGCTCATGTTCTCGACCACGCCCAGTACCGGGACCTGCACCTTCTTCCACATGGCCATGGCCTTCTCGACGTCGAGGACGGAAACCTCCTGCGGCGTGGTGACCATAACCGCGCCGGTCACGGGAATTAGCTGCGCCAGGGAAAGCTGCGTGTCGCCGGTGCCGGGCGGCAGATCGACCACCAGATAGTCCAGCTCGCCCCACTCGACATCGTCGAGAAACTGCTGCAGCAGCTTGTGCACCATGGGCCCGCGCCAGATGATGGCAGTGCCTCGCTCGATGAAGAAGCCAACTGACACCACCTGGATGCCATGGTGGACCGCGGGCTTGATCTTCTGGCCCTCGCCCAAATCCGGTGGCACCTCGGGATTGCCCATCATCTGCGGGATGGAAGGCCCGAACACGTCGGCGTCGAGCAGGCCCACCCGCGCCCCTTGCTGCTGCAGGGCCGCAGCCAGGTTGGTGGCCACCGTGGACTTGCCCACGCCGCCCTTGCCCGCCGCGATCGCCACGATGTTGCGGACGCCCGGCAGCCTCTCTCGCTGCGGGCCGGCTCGCCGTGCCACCTCGGCCGAGAAGACCACTTCCACGCCGGCCACGCCGTGAAGTCGCCCCACCGCCTCGCGGATAGACGCCGCAATCGCGTCGCGCGAGGGACAGGCAGGGGTAGTCAACTGGAGGTTGATGCGAACCTTGCCGCCGTCAACGCCCACCTCACGCAGCATGTTTGCCGCCTCGAGAGTCCGACCCAGCGCCGGATCCTTGACCCGCTCCAGAGCTGCGTGAACTTCTTCGACGGTGGGAATGACGATCTCCTCTGCGGCCACTAGCCCTTGCCAGTCTTGGGCACGGCGCGAAGAACCAGCAAGGGGTCGGTCGCACCAGGTCCACGCGCATCGGGATGGTGGCCCATCTTGTGGCGCTTGACCGCCAGGTAGCCTGCATTGTGCTGGTTTTCGCCCACCCAGTGTGAGACGCGATCCACCACGGTCACGCCCGCGTCTTCCAGCCCCTTGACCTTGAGCGGGTTGTTGGTCATCAGCCGTACCGAGAGCACGCCCAAATCGCGCAAAATTGCGCCTGCGATGTCGTAGGAGCGTTCGTCGGCCTCGAAACCCAGCGCCAGGTTGGCTTCTACCGTGTCGGCGCCGCCGGACTGCAGGGCATAGGCGCGGATCTTGTTGCCCAGCCCGATGCCGCGGCCCTCCTGCCGGAGATAGACCAGCACGCCCGCGCCCTCGGCCGCAATCTTCTCCAGCGCCACGTGGAACTGCTCGCGGCAGTCGCACTTGAGCGACCCCATGACCTCCGATGTCCAGCACTCGGAATGCACGCGGGTTAGCACGTGGCCCTTGCCCTCTATGGGTCCGCGCACGATGGCCATGTGCTCCTGGCATGGGATGGCCCCGTTCTTGTCGCCGGACTCATGGTACACGAAGAGGCGAAACGGTCCGTGGACCGTCGGCAGATCGGCTTCGGCATATCGGACGAGCTTCATGGAAGTGAAGCGGACGGGGAGGTTAAGCTACGGACGGCACCCCGGGTTGTCAACGCACGGGCGCAGTTTCGAGGGAGGCCAGCCAGTTGAATGGCCGTGCCGCGCTGCCGCGTCTTGCTTGGACCGTCGTCGGATGTCATCCTTTCTATTGAGATGTCCATTCTTCCCATCCTGCGTTTTCCCGACCAGCGCCTGCGCGAGACGTCGCGTGACGTCACCAGTTTTGATGACGATCTGAAGCGTTTGGTGGCAGATATGACCGACACCATGTACCTGGCCGAGGGCGCCGGACTGTCAGCCATCCAAGTCGGCGTTCCGCTTCGGCTTTTCCTGGTGGACCCTGAGGTGGCGGCCCGGCCGGCTACTGATCCGCCGGTGGTTTTCATCAACCCCCAGATCGTCCGCTTGTCCGACGAGGAGCAGACCGGCGACGAGGGGTGTCTTTCGTTTCCGGGGATATTCGTGCCGGTGAAGCGGGCCATGACCGCCGAGTTCAAGGCGCTCGACGTCGAGGGCAAGCCCTTCACGGTCGAGGGTAGCGGCCTGTTCGCGCGGGCCATGCAGCATGAGCACGACCATCTTGCGGGCCGCTTGCTGATTGACATGGTGGGCCCGGTCAAGCGCCAAATCATCAGACGTAAGATGCGCAAGGAAGCCGAGGTCGAGGCGCCTTGAACCAGGGAGCTGCAGCGGGCAAGGGCGTGGCATAGCGAATGCCCACCCTTGTGTTGTCTCACCTCAGCTTCGAGGGGCGCCACGGCGCGACCCCTGCGGAGCGCCGTTCTTTGCGCCGGTTCGAAGTGGACGTCGAGATCGATGCGCCGCTGGAGACCGCCCAGTCCACCGATCGTTTGGTCGACACCATCGACTACCGACAAGTGGCCGAGATCATCGTGGAGATCGGGACCGGCGAGACCCACCACCTCCTCGAAGCCCTGGCTCGCCACATGATCGACGCACTCGCTGCGCGTTTTGCCGGGGTTCCCCTGCGCCTAGAGTTGCGCAAGCTCAACCCACCGGATTGCCCCGGCCAACCGGCCTATGCGGCGGTCCGAATGGCGCACTCGTCCGGCGAGTAGGTTTGGTACGGAAGTTTCGCCAATCGCGGGCGGCTTGGCGCTCATGACGGGGTGCTTGGCCTGCGATCGGGGCGACGCAACCTTGCGGTCATGCACGGGACCGGTCGTCCGCTTGGGCAGAAAAACCGAGGTCGTTTGCCAGTTTGCGGACGTCCCCATACCCCGGGGGAACTCGAGACGAATCTACTGCACGTGGATATCGGGCTTGGGCGGGTCAACCATGCCCGGGCCGATATGGAATCCCACGTGGGGCGGCTGATTGTAGCTCGCCTGCTCAAACGATACCTGCGCCCGATAGGTCGGATCGTGCATGAGCGTGTAGATGCGGCGCTTGGTCACAATTGTCGTCGTGAACAGCCGCAAGGCCGTGTTGCCCGACTCGCGCAGCACCAGTTCCTCGCGCCAGTCACCCAGCAGGTCGGCGGTCAAGGTCGGGGTTTGCTTGGTACTGTTGTTCGACGCGCAGCCGCTCGCGTTCAACAAAGTTCCGCCGCCATCCTTGGTGATGGAAGTGCCGTTTTCAATCTCGCGTAGTTCGTCAGCGTCCCAGTAGATGAGGAAGTCGGTCCCGGCATTGGAAGCAACGTCGACACCAGTTCCGCAATTCTTCCTGCCATGGGTACTGGAACACACCGCGGCATCGACGTCGAGGGGGTTGACATAATCGGCGACGCCACGCCCGTTGTCACTACCTCCTGTCATGTTGAAGTACAACTTGCACGTCGAGGCGTCATGGCAATCCTGACCCCCGGCCATCTCGTGAGGCAGGAAGACCGAAATCCCTTTGCCAACCACCAGCTCGCTCACGTGCAAGGCATCGCCATGGCCGATTCCTGTTGCACACCTGAAGGTTCCGTCGCTGTTGATGGTTGACGATCCGGGGATTATCTCCTGCGCACCGTCGCCATCCACGTCCGCCGTCATGCAGGAGTGGCAGCCTTGGCCATAGGCTTCATTGCCGTTGGTGGACCCACTGTCGTAGACCCAGTTCTTCGCCAACACCCCGCCTCGGAAGGTCATGGCAGAGACCGTCAGACGCGTGTAGTACCCGCGCTGCTGGATGATGCTCGGCTGGCCAGTGGCAACGCCGCCATCCTTCACAAAGGCAAACCCGCCGTTGTAGCGGTGCGACCGGTTGCCGGCCGCGTCTCCCCAGGTCGCTTGAGCATTGGCAACCGTCCCGTAGGGCACCGGATAGTCCACGGTATCCAGTTCCGAGCCGTCAACGCCACTGAACACGGTTAGCCACTCCGGTCCCTCCAACATCATTCCACCAGAGCTGCGGTAATCCTTGCTGTTGTCGGCGCCGGCTGCCGGGCCTTTTGCCAGGAAGTTGCCCTTGCCATCCTTGGTGCCAGGCGCGGTCTTGAACGACACCTCGGCCTTGCCGTCACCGTCGAAGTCGTACACGGAGAATTGCGTATCGTGCGCCCCGGCGCGGATGTTTGAACCCACATTGATGCTCCACAGTCGCGTTCCGGCCATCGTATACCCATCGATAATGCAAGGGTCTGTCGTGCCGCTCGCCCCAGAGTCCTTCGAATTCGACGGATCCCACTTGAGGATGATGTCGAGTTTGCCGTCGCCATCGAGATCGCCGGTGCTCGCATCATTCGCACTGTACGAGCCGGACGGGGGTTTGATCGGAATGCTCAGGTATTGCTGCGCCCAGACTGTGGCCGCAGGAGACTGCGCCCCCTCAGTCCCCTTGATCACAGCGCTCACCGTATACTTCGAGCTGCTGGTACCGGACGCGTCCTGGTAGTTGGTGCTATCGGTCACGTTCGCCACCTTGGTACCGTCCCGGTAGAGGTTGTACGAAACGTTGCTGGCCGTGGTGTCGTATTCGTAGCCAAACATGCGCCAGCCGACATAGACGCCGCCTGAGACCTTCACGGCCACCACGCCGCGATCCAAGTTCTCCATCTGGTAGTGGCCGCTGCCTCCCCCGGTGACTATCGGCTTGGTTGCTCCACCCGCACCCGTGACGCCACCTGCGCTCGATGCGCCGCCGTCGGTGATGACGCCGCCGGTGGTCTTCACGCCGCCGGTGGGTTGGGCGCCGCCGGTGGTTTGGGCGCCGCCAGTGGTTTGGGCGCCGCCCGTCCTGGTGACGCCGCCAGTGGTTTGAACCCCGCCGGTGGGTTGGGCGCCGCCAGTGGTTTGGGCGCCGCCGGTGGTTTGGGCACCGCCGGCGGTTTGGGCGCCGCCAGTGGTTTGGGCGCCGCCGCTAGTTTGGGCGCCGCCGTTAGTTTGGGCGCCGCCGTTAGTTTGGGCACCGCCGGTAGTTTGTGCGCCGCCGGTGGTTTGGGCGCCGCCAGTTCCGCGTTGGGTGGTTCCGGTAGAAGAATCGCACGCAGGGAACAGCATTCCTACGCCTATTGCGCAGAGGAATGATGTGAGAATCCCGGCTACTCGACGTTGGGTTTTGTGCTCTCGTTGCATGTGTTCCTCCCTGAAAGGGGGCTCATGAAGTCAAACCTGTAGAAGGTAGTGCCCTTGCCCCTTTGGCACGGCTCAGCGTTTTTCCTAGCCCGGAAGCGATGAACTGTCTATCCAGGGGATTCTCACGCGGCGCACCGGCCGTCAGGCTGCCCTGCCCGGATCGAAATCCTCTGATGCCAGTCTTTTCAGCCGCTCGTGCGCGATCAGCGATGGTCCGTACAAGATAGCCTGGCCAAGGGCAATGCCGCCCAAGACGATCGCAAGCTTGCGGCGGGTCCCGAGCGCTTTCCCCAATTTGCCCAACCTGTTGGCACTACGCACCTCGGGCATAGCGATTTGAATCCCTATTCCCTCGGGCATGGAGCGAGAGACAACGACGCGGGGTCAGCCAGCCAGGCCGACTGGAAGGCGCGCCGCGATCATTTCTGCTTCTGGTAGGTGCCAACCAACTCGGCCCGCGCCAGCACATGCCCTTGCATGGCTTTCTCAACCTGCGCCTTGGACGGCCGCTTCAGGTCTGGCAGCGTGATGTCGAGTGCGTGCAACTTGAAAAAATAGCGGTGGCGGCCGATGGGCGGACAAGGGCCGCGCCAACCAACGCGCTTCCAGTCGTTGAGACCTTCCAGTGCGCCCGCCGGGAGGATTCCCCCGGGCGCCAGGGCGCGGGTTGCGCCGGGCAGGTTGTAGGCCACCCAGTGCACCCAAGTCATCCTGGGTGCCGCCGGATCCGGTGCGTCTGGATCGTCGACGATCAGCACGAAACTCTTGCTGGCCGCGGGCACGTCGGTCCACGCCAGGCCCGGCGCGCGGTCTGCCCCTTCACAGGTGTGGGCTGTGGGGATCTGTCCGTTGGGCGAAAAGTCGGGCGAAGTAAGTTGCATGGCACGACCTCCCGGAGCGGCAACCGCCGCTATCGCCAAAAACAAAGGAGCAAAGACTGGGAAGCACCGGTTCATCATCAAGCAACCCGCATGAAGAATACCTCAATGGCAGCCAGAATCATCACGAGATCAGACGATGGACGAGTTAGCTTTTTCACCACAGAGGGCACAGAGGTCGCAGAGGCGGATGGGAGAGGAAAGGGTTGGCCCCAGTCGGTCCGGACCACTTCTTCCTATACGATCTCTGTGTTCTCTATGCCCTCTGTGGTGAAAAAGCTAGCTTCGGAGCCTACTTCCCGCGCAGTTTCTCCAGACCGGCGAAGGGGTTGTTGAAAGGCTTCTTGGGCTGGGACGCGGGCACAGAGGCGCGCGGGCCTTGTGGACGGCTGCCGCCGCTATGGTCGTCGTGTGGGGCGCCGCTCTTTTCGTCGTGCCCACGCGCCACCTCCGCGCCTGACTTCATGGAGAGCGCGATCTGTTGCTTGTCCAGCTTGACTTCGATCACGCGCACGCTGACCCGATCGCCGGCGCTCACCACCTCGCGCGGGTCTTTGACGAAGCGGTCGGCAAGCTGGGAGATGTGCACCAATCCGTCCTGGTGCACCCCGATGTCGACGAAGGCGCCGAAGTTGGTGACGTTGGTGACGATGCCGGGGCAGAGCATGCCGGGTTGCAGATCGTCGAGTGTGTGAATGTCCTGGCGGTAAGAAAACGGCGCAAAACTTTCGCGCGGATCGCGGCCGGGCTTTTCCAGCTCGGCAATAATGTCGGCGAAGGTGAAGGCGCCCAGCTGCTTTTCCAGCTCGCGCGCTTGCTTGACCAGTCTGACCCCGGGACCCAGCAGCCCAGCCACTGCGACATGCAGCTGCGCCGCAAGTTTTTCCAGCACCGGATAGCGCTCGGGGTGCACGCCGGTGTTGTCGAGCGGGTGCTCGGCTTCGGGGATGCGTAGAAAGCCGGCAGCCTGCTCGAACACCTTTGCGGAAAAACGCGGCACCTCCAGCAAAGCGGCGCGCGAGCGGAACAAGCCCTTTCTGCCCCGGTGCTCGACCATGGCTTTGGCCAGGGCCGGGCCGATACCCGACACATGGCCGAGCAAATGATACGAGGCCGTGTTCAGGTTCACGCCCACCTGGTTCACGCAAGAATCCACCACCACATCCAGGCTCTTCTTCAGCGCGGTGGCCGAGACATCGTGCTGGTACTGGCCCACGCCGATGCTCTTGGGATCGATCTTCACCAGCTCGGCCAGGGGATCCTGCAGTCGGCGCGCGATGGAGATGGCGCCGCGGACGGTGACGTCGAGATCGGGGAACTCCTCGCGGGCGGCGTCGCTGGCGCTGTACACGCTGGCGCCCGATTCGCTGACCATGACCACTGGCGCGTGCAGGCCCGCCTCGTCCAGCACCTTGCGCACGAAGGTTTCAGTTTCGCGGCCCGCGGTGCCATTGCCCACTGCCACCGCGCGGATGCCGCCCTGTTTGACCAGCTTGGCCAGGATGCCGCCCGCCGCGGCCAGCCCCGACGGTGTTTCCAGGTGCATGACCGTGCTGCCCAGGTACTTGCCCGAATCATCCACCACCGCCAGCTTGCAGCCGGTGCGCAGCCCCGGGTCCACGCCCAGCACCGCCTTGGGCCCGAACGGCGCGGACAGGAGCAGCTTGCGCACGTTCTCGGCGAACACCTTGATGGCCGCTTCGTCGGCGACTTCGCGCAAGGTCTTGTGCACCTCGTTCTCGATGGCCGGGATCACGTGCACACGCAGGGCGAAGCGCGCCGCCTTTTTCAGCAGAGGCGCACCCTCGAAATTGGGCTTGCTGCACGCGGCGGCCTCAAAGCCGTGAAGCAGCTCCTCGACCAATCGATCGGCCGGGCCGCCGGTGCGCGGCTTGATTGGCTCAGCAGGCTCGGCTGGCGTGGGGCCGCCCAGGGTCATCACCAGCTCCTCTTCCATCCAGCCCCGCCGCATGGCCAGGTAGCGGTGCGAGTTTTCCGGCTTGCGTAGGTTGCGCACCGGCTCCTCGAAGCTGAAGTAGTTCTCAAACTTGCTGGCCGGCTTGGCCTTTTCGCCCTGGCGGGTCTTGGCAAATCCGTCCTCGAAATAGCGCGTGCGCACGGTGCTGCGCAGACCCGCATCCTCGGATAGGCGCTCGACCAGGATCTCGATCGCGCCATTCAGGGCCGCGTCCACATCGGGCACGCCCTTTGCTGGATCGCAGAACGCGCTGGCGTGGCCGTCGGGGGTCTCACCCGGCGCGGGCGCGATGATTCCGAGGCCGCAATCCCACAGCCAGTCGGCCAGCGGCTGCAGACCCGCCTCACGCGCGATCACCGCCTTGGTCTTGCGCTTCTGTTTGTACGGCAGATACAGATCCTCCAGCGCCGTCATGTCGAAGCTGCCCAGGATCTTGTCGCGCAGCTCAGGCGTCAGCTTTCCCTGCCGCTCAATCTCGCCAACGACATACGCCTGCCGCTTGACGATGTCGTCCCAAGACTCTTTGCCGTCGATGACCGCGCGGATGGCTACCTCGTCGAGAGCACCGGTCTGCTCCTTGCGATAGCGCGCGATGAACGGCACCGTGGCCCCGTCCTCGGCCAGACGGAGCACCGCCGCGGCGCCCGCAGCCGGGATCTGGGGATAGCGCGCAGCGAACCAGGCCTCGAAGGTCATTTGCACAGCCCGACGATAACCAAAACGGCGCTTCAGGGAAGGCTTGATCTTCGGAAAAGGCAGATCGCACCGTTTCTCACCGCGCTCCAACCGGGTGTACTGTGGATCGCGTGAACCGGCGGCCACCTAGCATTCTCTTTGCAAGCGCCGTGCTGACTCTGGCCATGCTGGGGAGTGCGCGCTTGGTCCACGCCGATGAGCCAGGCGCACTCACAATCTCCTGGCAGGCGCCTGCGGGCTGTCCTTCGCGCGATGACCTGCGCGCCGAGATCGCGCGCCTGCTGGGCGGGGACATACGCGTGCCCCAGGGCGGCGACATCAAGGCGCGCGCGCAGGTGTCGCATGGGCAGACCTGGTCGCTCGCGGTCGAAACCGAATTGGCAGGCCGACCCGGACAGCGGTCGATTGAGGCCGCCTCCTGCCAGGATCTCGCCGATGCTACGGCTCTCATCATCGCACTGATGATCGATCCAAACGCGGTAGCAGCCCACGCGACGCCGCCCAAACCGGTTCCGGCGACGCCGCCCGCGGAAACCGATCCCGCGCTTCAGAGAAAACCCCGAGCCATGCAGTACCTCCTGGGCATCCACACAGTCGGCAGCTACCGGACTCTGCCTTCTTTCGACGTGGGCCTGGGCGGCGGGGTCGGCCTGGCCGGGCGACGTTGGCGCGTGGAACTGCGTGGGACCTACGGCTTGCGGCGTGACCAGAAGGCCATGGCAGCGACACCCGCTGGTGCCTATGGCCAGTTCAACCTCACCGCCGCGGCGCTCGCGGCTTGTTTCAACCTCGGGCGAGAAGGTTTGGCCTTTGGCGCCTGTGCGGATGCCGAACTTGGTGTGGTGTCGGCCCAAGGAGTTGGTGTCAGCGAGAGCTTGCCCGCCCAAACCCTATGGTCGGCCTTGGGCGCTGGCGCCTACGCGGCAATCCCCCTTGGCCCCCACTTCAGGATTCCCCTGCATGTGGATGTATTGGCTCCCCTGCGGCGCACCGAGTTCGTGTTCAAGAACGAGCCAGGCCGAGTCTTCCAGACCCCCGCGGTTGGGGTCCGCATCAGCCTGGGGGTCGAGCTGCATTTCTGATGACGAATTCGCGCTCTCCCGGGAACCAAGTGATCAGCATGAGTTGTCCTGCCGGGAACGCGCTCGAAACCGCGGCTTCGCCGAGCCGCGTGCCTGTCCCGGACTTCGATGCCGTGTACGAGGATCACTTGGATTTTGTCTGGCGGGCGGTGCGTCGCATGGGGGTCCGGCTAGCGGACATGGACGATGTAGTGCAAGAGGTGTTCTTCATCGTGCACCGCCGTCTGGCCGAGTTCGAGGGCCGGGCGCAGCTCAAGACCTGGGTGTTCAAGATCCTGGTGCATGTAGTGAGGCACTACTGGCGCGCCCACCAGCGCAAACCCGGAGATCGGGCAGCAGAGGATCCAGCCGAGATCCAAACCCTGGCGGCCGATCACGAAAAAGGTCCTGCGGCGACGCTGGAACGGGTCGAGGCCCTGCGGGTTCTCGACCGTCTGCTGGGCGAGCTGGATGAGGACAAGCGTGAGGTCTTCGTTCTGGCGGAGATCGAACAGATGACCGCGGTGCAGATCGCGGAGATCGTCGAGGCGAACCCGAACACGGTCGCCTCCCGTCTGCGCGCGGCCCGGCAAGAATTTCAAAAGGCTCTGCTGCGCTTTCGGGCGCAGGAACTGCGGAGGCAGCCATGAACGACCTCGGACCTGAAGTGCAATCGATGTTGGAAGCAGCCCGAGGCGCAGAGGCGCCCACCCGTGCGGACCGCGCGCGCATCAAGCACGCCGTGCTCCTGCGCGTGGCTACCGTGGGTGCTGCGTCTGCCGTGTCCACGGCTGCAGGTGGCGCGGTCGCCATGACCCTGGCCACCAAGGTGACCGTGGCTGCGCTGACCGTTGCGGTGTTGGGCGGCGGCTCGGTTTCTCTGTGGGCCTGGAAGGCGCACTCGCCGTCGCCGACCACGACGTCACACCGTACGGCGTCCCGCCATGTGTCCCGGACCCTGCCTACGCCTCCAACCCGAACGGTGGTTGCACCCGAATCTCAGGTCGTGGAAGAACCGCGTCCCATCCCGCTGCCGCCCGCGGCTCCGGCCGTCGTGGAAGAACCACGCCCCAAACCGCTCCCGCCCGAGGTGCGGCGTCGCGAAGTGGTTCGCAACCAGGCACGGCCCGCGACAACGGGCCGTGGGTCCATAGTCGCCAGCGCACCAGTGCCGAGCCGCGCGCTCGCCTCTCTTGATCCGGTCCTGACCGTGCCCCGGCGGGCCCAGGAAGATTCGCCAGCAGGCCTTCCTGCCCAGCGTCCGCTGGCTGAATCCTCAGCCCCGCCGATGGCTGCACCCGAGGTTCGGGCCGTCGTGGAAGAACTGCGCCCCAAACCGCTGCCATCCGAGATGCGGCGCCGCGAAGTGGTCCGCTACGAGCCACGACCCGTGTCCGCGGTCGCGAGCGCACCAGAGCCCGGCCCCGCGCTCGACTCTCTAGATCCGGAACTCACCCTGCTCCGGCAGGCCCAGGAAGACCTGCGCGTGGGGCTTCCTGCCCAGGCTTTGCGGCGGCTGGCCGAATACGACCGCCGCTTTGGCAAGGGAACGCTGAATGAAGAAAGGCGAGCCATCGGGGCTATTGCCTCTTGTCAGGCGCACCCCGGCCCTGCGGCCGAGGCCCAGGCCGAGCGTTTTTGGCGCACCGCCCCGCAGTCGCCCCTGGCCGAGCGCGTGCGATCCGCATGCAAGAGATCTGACGGAAACGCCAAACAGTCCAACGGAATCGAGCCGGGCCGGGAACACTAGAGACGAAGCCCGCAGAAACAACTCAGGAGAAGAGAAATGACTAAATTCGCAATAACTCCAGTGACACTGGGAATTCTTGTCGGCGGCCTGGTCGCTGGCAGTACCGGCTGCGGCAGCAACCAAGTGACGATCGGACAACAGAATTTGGACGCGGCAGCGTCAGGGGGAAGTGGAGGCCGCAGCAACGGGAGCGGTGGTGTCACGGAAACGGGCGGGTCCACGCGAAGCGGCGGCACCACGACAATTGGCTCGGGCGGCAACGGCGGCGCTGGCGGTAGCAGCAAGGCCGCTGGCGGAGTAATCGGGACAGGCGGCTCAGGGACCGGCATGGGATGTGCGCCGGGTTGGACGCTCTGCTGCGGCCAGTGCCTCAGTCCCGCTGCCGGAATCTGCGCGCCGTGCCCAGCGGGCGGTACCACGGGAACCGGCGGCGCCACTGCAACCGGCGGCAGCAGCGGCACGGGAAAGACCTGCGGTGGCTTTGCGGGATTGTCCTGCGCGGCCGGTGAAATCTGTGACATGCCGCCAGGGAGCTGCAACATCGCCGACGAACTTGGAACCTGCGTGGTCAAGCCTCAGGTTTGCGACATGCTCTACCAGCCTGTCTGCGGCTGCGATGGGAAGACCTACAGCAACGACTGCGTCCGGCTTGCCACCAGCAATGGCGTGACCAAGAAGTCCGACGGCGCTTGTGCCACGGCAGATGCAGCAGCCGGCGGCAGTACAGGAGCCGGCGGCGCCATGGCATCGGGCGGGACCACGGGAACAGGGGGCACGGGCGGAACGACCGGTGTAACGTGCGGAGGCCTCAGGGGAATGACATGTGGCCCGGGTCAATTCTGTGACCTGCCGACAGGATCCTGCAACGTGGCCGATGCGACCGGGACCTGCGCAGTCAAGCCGCAAGGCTGTGTCACGGACTACCAACCCGTGTGCGGTTGCGACGGGAAGACCTATGGCAACGACTGTGACCGAAAAGCTGCCGGCGTGACGAAGAAGTCCGACGGCGCCTGTGCCACAGCAGATGGCGGAGTCTGCCCAACCGGACAGAGATGGTGCCCGGGGTGCACGCCTGGAATGGGTTCGTGCAGCGTTGTGTGCTCCGCCATTGCTTGTCCAGCTCCCGACGCAGGAACCGGGGATGTGGCTTCAGCAAGCTGCGGCCAGGTGACGACCCAAACGGAGTGTGATGCGCGCAGCGATTGCCACTCGGTCTTCGTGGATCCGGGAACTTGTGGGTGCGCCGCTGCTGGTTGCTGCGCGCACTTCAACCGCTGCGCCGACGGTGGCCACGCCAACTGCAGCGGCCCGGTTGCCTGTATGGCGCCGCAGCCTTTCTGCGAAGCGCCCTATGTCCTGTCGTACACCGGCGTCTGCTACGAGGGCTGTGTCCGCCAAAGCGAGTGCGCCGGTGTTGATGGCGGCCAGGATGTGAGGCCGAGCGGCGACGCTTCGTCGCCCGCCGTGCTTTGCACCGCGACCGGCGGCGCAGTCAGCAGCTCGCTCTGCTGCAGCGCCACCTCCGATTTCCCGAATTCCTGTCTGGTCGGGGCCTGTGGATGTGCGCCTGCCAACAGCCACACGGTCAGCACCTGCAGCTGCGGCGCTGGCTGCTTCTTGCCGGGCTACGGTTGCGCGGGCCCAGCCGGCGCGTGTACGGTTGGTGCTGACCAGACCTGCAACGACAATCCGGCCCTGAGTTCGATTCATGGCCGCTGCGTGGCTGACGGCCGCTGCGTGTGCGCTCCTGGGGCTCTCCTCGCCAGCGGGAAGTGCCAGTAGTCGATTGCTTGCTTGCAACACCATTTGACGGAGACACGACTGAGGAGTCTCACGATGACTAGAATTGCAACAGTCCCAGTTATGCTTGCCACTTTCGTGGGCGGATTAGTCGCGGCGGGATTGCTCGTCGGCTGCGGCAGCAACAAGGTGACAATCGGCCAAGAGAATGTGGACGCGCCGACACTTGCCGCGGACGCGCCTGCGGGCAGTGGAGGTGCTGGCGGCGTGGGTACCACCAGTGCGGCTGGGGGGAGCGGAGGCAGCGCCGTGGACACTGGGGGCGTCCCCACGGGCGGCGTTGTCACGGGAACCGGCGGCACCACGGCAGGTGGCTTCGGCGGCAGCGTCGGCGACGGCGGCAGCACAGTCACAGCGAGTGGCGGAACGAAGGCCAGTGGCGGGTCGAAAGCGGGCGGGGGAACCATTGGAACTGGTGGAGCGAACGCCAGCGGCGGAACAACTGGGACCAGCACAGGGTGCGCGCCAAACTGGACGCTCTGCTGCGGGCAGTGCCTTAGTCCTCTGGCAGGGGTCTGCCAGACGCCGTGCCCGGCAACGGGCGGTGCGGGATCGAGCGGCGGCACAACCGGAACTGGCGGGAGCCCGCGGACTGGCGGCGCCACGGGCACTGGAGGCACCACGGGCACTGGAGGCACCACCGGCGCTGGAGGCACAGGAGGCAGTACGGGCACGAAATGCGGCGGTATTGCGGGACTGCCCTGCGCGACCGGCGAATTCTGCGAAATGCCGGCCGGGACCTGCAACGTGGCTGATGGATTCGGAACCTGCGTGGTGAATACCGGGATGGGGTGCGTGACGGTCTATCAGCCGGTTTGCGGCTGCGACGGGCAGACCTATCCCAGCGACTGCGATCGCCGCAACGCCGGCGTGTCCAAGAACTACGACGGCGCGTGCGCCACAGCGGATGCGGGAGTCTGTCCGGCCGGCCAGAGATGGTGTCCCGGGTGCACGCCTGGAACCGGTTCTTGCAGTGTCGTATGCAGTGCCGCCCCTTGCCCGGCTCCGGACGCCGGAACAACCGACGCTGCTCCGGTGAGCTGCAGCCAGGTGACAACTCAAGCGGCGTGTGACAGCCGCAGTGATTGCCACTCGGTCTTCATGGATATCGGAGCTTGCGGGTGTTCCGCTATCGGCTGTTGCGAACGCTTCAGTCGCTGTGCCGACGGTGGCCGCGCCAAATGCACCCCCCCGGTTGGGTTTGGGTGCACGATTGCGCAGCCCTCCTGCGGGGGACTGTATGTCATGTCGTACACCAGCAACTGCTACGAGGGGTGCGTCCTCCCGAGCGAGTGTGCCGTCTCGGTGCCCGGGTGTCCCTTTGTTGCGCCGACAAACGGCTCACCCTGCAGCAGCCCGGGCGCGTCGTGTTTTTATGACAACTGCCCTGGCACCGGCCGCACGCAGGCAACCTGCACGGGCGGCACCTGGACGGCTCAAACCGCAACCTGCAGTAGTGTCAGTTGTGTCGGTACGAGCTGTCCGTCCGGACAGTTGTGCCTGATCATGGAGGGCGGCGCTCGCATAGTTCAATGTGTCAACAATGTCTGCGGCCAGGGACCGGTCGCTCCCGAATGCGGCACGTCCCCGGGTTCGTGCTCCGTGAATGCCACCCTCACCGGCGGAGTGACCATCACGTGCAACACCTGTTCCTACCCAATCTGCGCGTAGACCAGAAAACCGTGGAACTTTCAGACGAGCCAGCAACAATAAGAAGGTAGTACCGCAGAGACACAACGGAGGAGGCCAGCTATGACTAGACTAGCGACGACCCCGGCGATTCTTGGGATGATTGCAAGCAGCATGGTTGCGCTGGGATTGCCCGCTGGTTGCAGCAGCAATCAATCGGGGCTCAGTCTAGCGAGAGTGGATGGACATGCGCCTGACCTCGACGCACCTGCGGGCCACGGAGGTGGTACTGGGGCGGGCGGCGCCGTGAACACCGGGGGTGTCACTGGAAGCGGCGGCGTCACCGCAGCCGGTGGATTTGCGACAACCGGCGGCACCGCGGGAGCAGGCGGCGCAACGCGAGCCGGTGGTGCGACGGGATCTGGAGGCGCCACGCGGACCGGTGGAATGCAAGATGGAGGCGCCACGGGAACCGGTGGTGCGACGGGATCGGGCGGCACCACAGGAACTGGAGGCAGCGTGCGAACCGGCGGTAACGCAGGAACCGGAGGCGGTGTGCAAACCGGCGGCGCGACAGGATCTGGCGGTGTGAGGCAAACCGGCGGTACCACAGCAACTGGCGGCGCCACAGCAACTGGCGGCAAGACGGGAACTGGAGGCGCCACGCAGACCGGTGGTGCGACAGGAGCAGGTGGTGGCACCGGAACTGGGGGCAGCGTGCGAACCGGCGGTACCACGGGAACTGGAGGCGCCACGCAAACCGGCGGCACCACCGGATCTGGCGGCACCGGCGGTACCGGCAAGATCTGCGGTGGACTTGCGGGATATCCCTGCGCGGCAGGTGAGTTCTGCGAAACGTCGCCGGGGGAATGCTGCTGCGACTTTTTTGGAACCTGCGCGGCCCGGCCTCAGGTTTGCCCCGAACTCTTTCTGCCCGTTTGCGGTTGCGATGGGAAGACCTATGGCAACGATTGCCTGCGCCAAGTTGCCGGCGTGTCCAAGAACTTCGACGGCGCATGCCCAAGCAAAGATGCAGGAGCAGGCGGGACCACGGGAACTGGCGGCGCCACCGCAACCGGCGGCAGGCCGGCTACTGGCGGCACGACGACTGGAGGCACCGGAGGCACGAGTACGGGCGGAGCCGGTGGCTCGTCCGGCGGATACCCGGAGTGCATGACGGACAATGATTGTCAGCTCTTCTCGGACTGCTGCAGCTGCCTGCCCGTCCCTGTGGGCACTGCCATGCCCCGCTGTGGTGCAATGTGCATTCAGAGCAGTTGCGCCGCTCGCCAGATTCAGGACAGCGAGGTCGCGTGCATCGCCGGTCGCTGCACATTCAGTCGGGCTTGCAAACCAGCGGGGGGCATTTGCCCAATCGCTACTCCTACTCCCCTGTGTTCGGCCGGGCAGGCTCCCCTGTTCGTCGGAAACTGCCCTGCCGGGGGTTGTGCGAAGGTGGAGGATTGCTCGGAGGTTAGTTCGTGTGACGCGTGCGCCGCAACGTCTGCAGCGCCTACAGGACTGCTTTGTGCGACCTTCCAGACCCTGCCCTTCTCCTACCATTGCGTCTCCACGCCTCCCCAGTGCGCCGCGAACCCGACCTGCGCGTGCATGGGGATCTGCAGCGGCGGTTTGTCGTGTGTCGCGCCGAACAGCACGACGCTCACCTGCCAGTGCCCAGAGTGCTGACGGCAGGGTAAGCGGAATGGGCGACCGCAGGTCGCCCTACGACTCCTTGAGCGGCCAGGCACGCAGGCGCACCTTGCCGTCCTCGACCGCGATGTCCAGCCGCACGCGCGAGCAGTTGTTGGCGGAGAGGATTTGGGGAAGCTGCTTGGCCAGGCTCCGGCGCAGTTTGTCCATCGGCGGCGCCGAGTCTGCTATGCCCGCCTTCTGGTGTGCTGCGAGGTAGCGGCGGTAGGCGTCCTGCATTTCCACATCGGAAAGCCCAGGCAGAGCAACCGACGGCGGTACGCCTGACGGCGCGGTTGTCGCCTGCGCGGCGGGTGGCGCGGTCTTCGGTGTATCTGCAGAGGCTGGGGCTCCGTCGGCCTGGGCCGCGCCCGCTGCTGCATCCTTGGCCCGTGCCACGCGCCTGTCCTGCACCGCCTGCTGATGAGCGACGAAGGCCTTGGCCCGGGCAGCGGGGATGCCCATGGCCAGTGCCTCTTCCAGGGTGACGGCCGAAGTGCCTTTGGTGGTCAGGTGGCGTTTCGCTTTGGCTAGGTCGCGGCTAAACGTGCCGGCCTCGATCTCGCGCATGGTGCGGTTCCAGTAAGTGATGAGCAGCACCCAGCGCTGGGTCAGGGCCTGATAGCGAAAACGCAGCGAAGCGTTACTGATCGGCACCTGCTGCATTTCGAGAATCTGCCGGTTCAGGTCGCGGCGCAATACCTCGGGCGGCGAACGTTCGATACCCATGAAGAAGGACTCGTACAGCCCGCGCATACGCTCCAACTTGCGCTCCATCTCCTCCAGTCGCGCTCCCACCCCTTCGCGCGAGACGTCGAAGCTGAAACCTGGAGCCTTCTTCACAAGAAGAGCTTATCTCCACGGCGCGGCCGGATCTATATCAGCTCACCGAAAAACCCTGGAGCGCCGCGGGCAGATGGGCCCGCCAAGGACGCTCGCCTACCAGCCGCCGCCGCGGCGTCCGCCTCCACGGCCGCGGTCATCGTGGTCGCGATCACGGCCGCGGCCGCCGCCGAATCCGCCACCGCCGCCGCCACCGCGTGCTCCACGTTCGCGGGCTTCGCTCACGCTGATAGGTCGTCCTTGGATCTCGCGCCCGGTCAGGGTGGTGATCGCCTGGCTCGCCTCCCCGTCGCTGCCCATCTCAACAAAGGCGAACCCGCGCGGCCGCCCGGTGTCCCGGTCGAGCACGATCTTCACCTCGACGACGTTCTTTCCCCCTTCAGCGAAGACCTCGCGCAACTCCGCCTCGGTCACATTGTACGACAAATTGCCAACATACAGCCGGTTTCCCATTTCTTTCTCCTCGGAAACAGTAGCAAAATCGCCGGCCACCTGTCGAGTCTGCGGAGCTTCGAAAAGGGTTTTCTTGCGTGACGCACAAAGTTGCGCCGCCTTCCCCTTGTTCGCTCACGCTCCGACGTGCTATCAGCGGAACTTCGATTTGACATGGGAACCCTCGAAGGGTTCCCATGCCGTCCCGAGATGGTCCGCCACCGGCAAAGCCGGCGGGTTTCCCACGCGACAATTGAAGCGAAAGGCTCGAACATGAAATCGTACAAGATCGCGCTCATTCCGGGCGATGGCACTGGGCCCGAGGTGCTGGCCGAGGGCGTCAAGGTGTTGAATGCGGCATGCGCCAAGCACGGCGTCAAGCTGAACTACCAGAGCTTCGATTTCGGCGGTGAGCGCTACAAGCGCACCGGAGAGATCCTGCCCGACAGTGCGCTGGAAGAATTCAAGAAGTTCGACTCCATTTTTCTGGGCGCCATCGGCCACCCGGATGTCAAGCCCGGCATTCTGGAAGTCGGCATCCTGCTCAAGACACGCTTCGCCCTTGATCAGTACATCAANNACCGGCGGTATTTACACCGGCGTCGGGGGCGTCACGCAGAAGGGAACGCCGCTGGAAGTGGCGACGCAGGTAATGCAGTACTCACGCCCGGTGGTCGAACGCTGCGTGAAGTACGCCTACGAATACAC
>PMBS01000370.1 GCA_003153015.1 Myxococcales bacterium | reverse complement strand
CGGGGCGTGGCCTGGCTGGACACCGGCACCCACGATTCCCTGCTGCAGGCGGCGCAGTTCATCCAGACTATCCAGGCGCGCCAGGGTCTGATGGTGGCGTGCCCGGAGGAAATCGCATACCACAAAGGCTGGATCGATGTAGAGCACCTGCGCCGGCTGGCTGAGCCGCTTTCCAAGACCAACTACGGGCAGTATCTGCTGCAGCTCCTGGAAAGGGGCCCGCAATGAAGGTCACGCCCCTGGAAATCCCCGAGATCCTGCTGGTCGAACCCAAGGTCTTCGGCGATACGCGCGGCTATTTTGTCGAGACCTTCCAGGCTGAACGCTACGCCCAGGCCGGCATCAGCGAGCGCTTCGTCCAGGACAACCTGTCCCGCTCCAGCCGCGGCACCCTACGCGGCCTGCACCTGCAGTATCCCAATGCTCAGGCCAAGTTGGTGTACGTCGTGCAGGGCGAGGTCTTTGACGTGGCCGTGGATGTGCGGGTGGGCTCGCCCAGCTTCGGCAAGTGGGCCGGCACCAACCTGTCGTCGCGCGACCATCGCCAGATGTACATCCCGCCCGGCTTCGCCCATGGCTTCTGCGTGGTGAGCGAGCACGCCCTGTTCGCGTACAAGTGCACGGATCTCTATCTGCCCCAGCACGAGGTGGGCGTGGCGTGGAACGATCCCGCGCTGGCCATTCCCTGGCCGGTCAGCCAACCCATCATCAGCGACAAGGACCAGCGTTTCTTGCCCTTGGCCGCGATCGATCCGGCGCGCCTGCCGCGCTGGAGGGGATAGCCGTGTCCGCCGGCATCCTGCTGCTCGGCGATCGGGGCATGCTGGGCCGCGCTTTTCGCGAGCTTCTCGCCGCGAAGAAACGGTCCTTTGCGGGGTTCGACCTACCCGAGCTGGACATCGCGGAGCCGGATCAGATGGGGCCGCTCTTCGAGAAACCTTGGTCCGCGGTCATCAACTGCGCCGCGTACACCAACGTCGACGGCGCGGAAGCGGACGAGGCGGCCGCCCTGCGCGCCAACGGCACAGCACCGGGGGTGGTGGCCGCGGCCTGCGCCCACGCGCGCGTCCCGCTCGTCCATTTCAGCACCGACTACGTCTTCGCGGGCAGCGCCCAGACGCCGTATGCCGTGGATGCGCCTCTGCAGCCGTTGGGCGTTTACGGCCGGAGCAAGGCCGCCGGTGAGATCGCGATCCGACAGAGCGGTGCCGAGTTTCTCATCGTGCGCACGAGCTGGCTGTATGCCCCTTGGGCCAACAACTTCGTGCGCACCATGGCTCGCCTGACCCGCGACAAGCCCGAGCTGAAAGTGGTCGACGATCAGCGCGGCCGGCCCACCAGCGCACAACACCTGGCCGCAGCCACCCTGGCCCTGGTCGACCGCAGAACGCGCGGGACGTTGCATGTCACCGACGGCGGCGAATGCACCTGGTACGAATTCACCGTCGAGATCGCGCGCCTGCTGGGTCGCACCGCCATCATACGTCCCTGCACGACCGCCGAATTCCCCCGCCTTGCCCCCCGACCTGCCTACAGTGTGCTGGATCTACGCCCGACTGAAGCCATCCTGGGCCCCATGCCCGACTGGCGGGCCAACCTGGCCAGCGTCGTCGCGCGACTGGAAGCGCTGTAGGGCGGATTGGTTGGCTTTTTCACCACAGAGAGCGCAGAGGAAGGAAGGGAAGAAGGCTTCGGACGCAACAGGGGCCAGCGGGATGGAACCGAGTGGGCATCGCCCACGCCATACCGTAGCGGTCTGACAGTACCGCCGACTACGAAGCGATCAGGGTCTTCACCTCGACCAGAGACGGGGCTGCCGACGTGCCGCGGGCGAGCGCGTAGCGGAACACCGTCTTCTGTTTGCGCAGGGCTACCGCACCGACCGCACCGGCCTTGTTCATGGCGATGAACGCGAGCTGCGCCTTGTCGTTGGTTTTGACCTCGGGATGCTTCTTGACGATGCGCTGGAGGATCTCGTCGCAGGCGCGTTTCGGATCGACGCCGGCACGCATGCGCTCGACGATCGCGAAGGCCGCCGCGTTCTTGATCGCGAGCTCGCCGATGCCCGTGCAGCACGCGCCGCCGACATCGTTGTCGCAATAGCTGCCCGCGCCGATCAGCGGCGAGTCGCCCAGCCGGCCCGACAGCTTGTTGTTCAGACCGCTGGAGGACACCGCGGTCGCAAGGTCGCCTTTCGCGTCGAGCCCGATGCAGCACACGGTGTCGTGGTGATCGTCGCGCCAGAAGCTATCGCGCTTGGACTTCTGCCACCGCAACCCAATACACATTGCATGCGTCGACGGCCACGGCTTGGATCAAGCGGAGGGCATGGCGCCCGATGCTATGCCAGCAGCGACGGACAAGCCAACGATCACCGCGGCCGGCCGACCGGCGCACAACCCCCAGGCCACCGCGCGGGGCACCGCGCCTGCGGCAGGTCTCGGAGAAGAGTCGACAAGAAAATCGGCTGCTCTTACCATGAACAGATGATGCGACTGACTACGCTGACAATCGTGACCGCATTGCTGGCTTCCCTCTGGTCGGCACGGGTGGCTGCCCAGACCCTCACCAAACCGGGGGCCATCACCACGCCTTACCCGACCACCCAGAGCATTTCCATTGAATGGGCGATCACAGGAGATTCAAACAACAACGGTGTGGTGACCGTGCGGTACCGCCCGGCAGGGACAACTGGAAGACCGGCATGGCGCTGTTCCGCGTCCCCGCGGGCAGCAACGACACCGGGAGCTTCGGTTCGGGAAACGGCCAGTGGTCGAACAAGCACTCGGGGAGCCTGTTCGACCTCGACCCCGGGACATCCTACGAGATCGAGCTGACGCTCACCGATCCCGACGGCGGATCGACGACGCAAACCACGACGGCCGCGACGCGCCCGATTCCGCAGGCGGCAGCGACCGCGACCACCAAGGCGGTCACGCCCGCCAATCTCAGCACCATGCTCTCGGGCGCCGCACCCGGCGACATCTTGCTCATGGGGGCCGGCAACTACCCCGCCTTTACTGTGAGCCGCAGTGGCTCCGACGGCAAGCCGATCGTGCTGCGCGGGGCATCGGTCGATGGGGTTGTGATCCAGGGCCGGGTGACGATGGATGATCAGAAGTACGTGTACCTGGAGAACGTGACGGTGCAGGGCGATGTGCGCATGCACGGCGCCTCCAACATGGTGGTGCGCGGTTGCCACATTCAAAGCACTGCCGGGGGGATCGACTTCGAGATCGGGAACGCGGTTCCGCGCAACAACTACATCGTCGACAACGACGTGGTGGGCGCGGCGAACTGGATCGACAGTCAGCTCAGCACCGACGGCTTCAACGGCGGCGAGGGGATCCAGTTCACCGGTTCAGGACACGTGATCTGCTTCAACCACGTCAAAGGCTTCCGCGACAACATCTCGCTCATGGAATACGACGAGGCCTACGAGCAGGTTTCCATCGACATCTGCAACAACGACATCGA
>PMBS01000139.1 GCA_003153015.1 Myxococcales bacterium | reverse complement strand
GACGGCGTGCATCCAAGCCTGTACTTTAAGGGAAAAGCTGGTGGGACGAGGGCTATGATGGACATGGGATTTGATTTCACGAACGGCGCCTGGTCCTTGCGGTTTAAGGCCGTACGTACCCCGATTGGAAACTATCCCAACAACCACAACGTCAGATGTCTCGACCTTAATGGCGACGGCAAAGACGAATGCATAAACGGCGGCTATGCTATCGATGGGACTGGAACGGTTCTCTGGAACATGGGTTCTCAGGGCGTGGTCCACGGCGACCGGTGGCATGTGGGCGATCTCGATCCCAACCGGCCCGGGCTGGAAGGTGTCGCCATCGAACAGAACGGTCCCAGCTTTGACGCCTATGAGTATCATGCGGAAGATGGATTGGTAGTTCACAAATGGGGCACCGCCGGCGGCGATTTGGCGCGCGGAACCACCGGAGACATCGACCCGACTCACCCAGGGTACGAATTCTGGGGCGGAGGATCGCTCGGGATAGTCAGCACGGTAGACTACTCGAAAATCACGGGCAGTAATCCACCGATGAATTTTCGCATTTGGTGGGACGGCGATGTGCTGAGCGAAAACCTGGACTCCAACACTGTATCAAAGTGGGCCTATCCGGGTATGCCCAGCGGTAGCTTTAGCAGTGCGAATCTTGCGGGCCTCGTCCCAACCCGCAACGCGGCCCCCCTGTATGGCGATATGTTCGGCGACTGGCGCGAGGAGGTGCTGTTCGAACAATCCGGAGGTACGTCGATAAGGATCTACTCAACCGCCATTCCAACCGACAAGCGCATCTATACCCTGATGCACGATCCAGAATACCGAAACAGCATGAACGAGAAGGGCTATCAGCAATCGCGCATGTTGGACTACTACCTGGGCTTCGGGATGACCGACCCGCCCAAGCCCAATATCACCTATCCTGGCGGCGCTGTGGGCGGCACCGGCGGGTCCACCGGGGCCGGCGGCGCGACCGGCAGCGGCGGAGCCACTGGGTCCGGAGGCTCGGCCAGCGGCGGGACCACCGGAGCGGGTGACGCGGGCCGCGGGGGAACCACCGGGTCCGGAGACGCGGCCAGCGGCGGGACCACCGGGGCCGGCGGCGCGACCGGCGACGGCGGGAACACCGCGGCCGGAGGCGCGAGCGGCGACGGCGGGAACACCGCGGCCGGAGGCGCGGGCGACGGCGGGAACACCGGGGCCGGAGGCGCGGGCGACGGCGGGAACACCGGGGCCGGAGGCGCGGGTGGTGGCATTCCCATTGAGGGTGGAGGCCCGGGCAGCGGTGGCACGAGATCAGGCGGTGTTGTTGCTTCCGGCGGTAGCGGCAGCGGGGGCAACCCCGGGACCGGAGGCGTTCCTGCGTCAGGCGGCGAAAGGACAGGGGGGGCCGCATCGGGCGGGTCGCCTGCATCAGGTGGGGCGCCTGGAACTGGCGGCAGCTCAGTGGTGGCCAGTGGAGGGACAGGGACGGGCGGTGCGCCTGCCTCAGGTGGTGCGCCTGGAACTGGGGGTAGCACGACCAGCGCCTCTGGGGGCACCTCTGGCGGACAGAGCAGCACGAGTGAAATCCATGCCGGGTCCGATTCGGGCTGTTCCTGCGCGATCGGCTCAACCTCCGGGCGCGCCTCGGCCGGCTATCTGTTCGTGATGCTGGGCCTGTTGTGCCTGGTTCTGAAGCGGCGACGTGGGCGGGGGAACTCCTGAGATTAGCTACGGCTTCTCGGGAGACCGCGGGCCGTCCGAAGGGACGGCCCGCGGATCGTGGGTCGCGCTGGCCCGCAGGAACCGAATCTCCCGACAAACCGTGACTACAGCCGCTGTTCAAAGTTTCGTGCTTGGCTCGCGGGGCGGTTGCAGGCAGGATGCGGCGTTGTAGAGACGCGTGATGAGCCAGCCCATGAGATCAGGTTCGGAAGGCAATCCGGACCGTTCAGCACGTTTCCGTCCGCGCCTTTGGCTAGTCGGGATCACGGCCGCTGCCGCGGCGATTCTGGTCGTGCTCGGGTCGATCGCGCGTGTTCCGAGGCCGACCTCCGACCCATTCGCGGCCGAGCCGAGCGTGTTTAGCAGAAAATGGCTTGCCGAGCCGATCCAACGGAATCGTTTCGCGCGGCCACTTATTGTGGGTTCCACTCTTTACGGCCTCAGTTTTACCGGCGATGGGCGGCGGGGCTGGGTGGTCGGTGACCGCGGGACGATCCTGAGTACACGGGACGGTGGCGACGCCTGGCAGGCCCAGTCGAGCGGCAGCAAGAGCGCGCTGCTAGCCGTGACGTTCAACCGCGACGGGCAGCGGGGCTGGGCCGTCGGCGCCGATGGGACGATCCTGAGCACACGGGACAGTGGCGACACCTGGCGGGCCCAGTCGAGCGGCATCCAGAGCATTCTTCGCTCTGTGGCGTTCAGCAGCGATGGGCAGTGGGGCTGGGCTGTCGGCGACAACGGGACGATCGTGAGCACGCGGGACGGTGGCAATTCCTGGCAGCCCCAGGCGAGCGGCACCGAGAACTTGCTCTTGTCCGTGGCGTTCAGCAGCGATGGACAGCGGGGCTGGGCCGTCGGCTATGCGACGATCCTCAGCACGCGCGATGGTGGCAATTCCTGGCAGGCGAGCCCCTCGGAAACCATTCTTTCCGCCGTGGCGTTCGCCAGCGATGGGCAGCGGGGCTGGGCGGTCGCCGCCGATGGAGCCATCCTAGGCACGCGGGACGGTGGCATCACCTGGCAGCCCCAGGGAAGCGGCAGCACGAGCTGGCTTCACGACGTGATGTTCAGCAGCGATGGGGAGCAGGGCTGGGCGGTCGGCGCCGATGGAACCGTCCTGAGGACGCAGGACGGTGGCAATTCCTGGGGCGCCAAGACCAGCGGCAGCAAGAGTGGGCTGCGCGCCGTAAGCTTCACCAGCGATGGGAAGCGGGGCTGGGCCGTCGGCGACCGCGGGACGATCCTGAGCACGCGCGACGGTGGCAACACCTGGCGGGCTCGGTCAAGCGCCCCCAGGCGTTGGCTTTCCGCAGTGACGTTCCAGGATATTGGACAACGCGGCTGGGCAGTCGGCGTAGACGGTATGCTTCTCAGCACGCGGGACGGTGGCTACTCCTGGCGGGCTCAGGCAAGCGGCACCACGAGCTGGCTCCAGGCCGTAACGTTCACCGGCGATGGGAAGCAGGGCTGGGCCGTGGGCGACGATGGAACGATCCTGAGCACGCGGAACGGTGGCAACTCCTGGCAGGCCCAGGCAAGCGGCAGCAAGCGTGGGCTTTCTGCCGTGACCTTCACCAGTGATGGGCAGCGCGGCTGGGCCGTGGGCTATCATGGAACGATCCTGAACACGCGCGACGGTGGCAACTCCTGGCAGGCGCAACCGAGCGGCAGCGAGAGCTGGCTTTACGGCGTGACCTTCACCAGCGATGGGCAGCGTGGCTGGGTCGTCGGCAGCGAAGGAGCGATCCTGAGCACGCGGGACAGTGGCAGCACCTGGCAGGTCCAGGAAAGCGGCAGCAAGAGCTGGCTCTACGGCGTGGCGTTCCAGGGCGACGGGCGGCGCGGCTGGATCGTTGGCACCGATGGAACGATCCTGAACACGCACGACGGTGGCAACTCCTGGCAGGCTCAATCGAGCGGCAGCAAGAGCAGGCTTTCTGCCGTGGCGTTCGCCAGCGATGGGCAGCGGGGCTGGGCAGTCGGTGGCGAAGGAACAATCCTGAGCACGCGGGACGGTGGCATCACCTGGCAGGCCTACTGGGGCGGCAACACGGCCGAGCTTCACGGGGTGAGGTTCACCACTGATGGACAGCGGGGCTGGGCAGTCGGCGACGATGGAACGATCCTGAGTACGCGCGACGGCGGTGGCACCTGGGCCGCGGCGAGCTATGCCAGATATCCGGCGCCCTGGTTCTATGCAGTCGCGTTCCTTGTTCTCGGTGCTGCCCTGTACGCCGCAAGGCGGTTGGGCCGGAGCAGGCTGTAGCGCGGCGTCGGTCGGTTAAGTCACGCCATGCGGCGGGCGTCTTGATTTGAGCCCCCGATGACCCGTTTTGAAGGGTCCCTCCCCCTATCAAGAAGTGGGTACGTCCATGCACACCGCGCTCGTGACCCTTTTCCCCTCCGGTAGGCTGCCTTGGCCGGATTCTCGCGAGGGGAAGCCGGTCCAACGATCTTGTGGTCCGAAAGGAGCGACACGATGAGATCCAAAGGCTTTTTGTCTTGTGTTTTCCTGGGCACTTGCCTAATGGCGATGCCCGCCCATGGCCAGCGCATCATGGAGAAACTGGGCCGGGGCTTTGTGGCGGTTGGGGGAGGAACCGGGAACCTTCTGTCGTGGCGGCTCTACGGCACGGAACAGGGCACTGATGTCGACTTCAACGTGTACAAAGGCACGGCGAAACTCAACGCCACACCGATCACCACC
>PMBS01000264.1 GCA_003153015.1 Myxococcales bacterium | reverse complement strand
CCGATGATGGCGAAGACCTTGTCTTCCTCGATGAGCTGCTTGGCAAACGAGATCGCCTTCTCGGGGCTGCTGCCCGAGTCCTTGAGCACCAGCTCGATTTGGCTGCCGCCGATCCCGCCCTTTTTGTTGGCCTCCTGCACGAGCATCTCCAGGGTCCTGGCCTCGGGGCCGCCCAGGTTGGCCGCCGGGCCGGTCACGCTGAAGATGGCGCCGATCTTGATGGTGGGTCCTTTGGCCTGCGTCGCACCGGCGCCCAGCAGGCTGGTGAAGATGAACGTGGCAATGATTCCTGGTGTCTTCATGCGGTTGGCTCCCTGTCGATCGGTTGATGGTCACATCGAATACAGGTCTTCCCCCTGCAGGATCTTGATGCCCGCTTGCTGCAGGCACGCGATGCCCTTCTCAAGATCGTCGAAGCGGAAGATGATGGTGGCGTCGACGGCGGACTTGTGCACGAACGCGTACATGTACTCGACGTTGACCTGATTGGCCTTCATGGCGTTGAGAATCTCGGCCAGGCCACCCGGCCGATCGGGCACCTGGACGCCCACTACCTCGGTCTTGGCCACGGTGAAGCCTTCGGCCTTAAGCACCTGGCTGGCTTTGTCCGTGTCATTGACGATGAGCCGCAGAATGCCGAAATCAGCAGAGTCGGCCAGGGACAGGGCGCGGATGTTCACGCCCGCGGCCGCAAGGATGCTGGCCACGTCGGCCAAGCGGCCCGACTGGTTTTCCAGGAAGATGGTGATTTGCTCGACTTTCATGGGATGGCAGGCCCCATCATGGAGGAAGATGCGGGCGAACGGAAGTCCAACCCTGGTAGGGGCGACCTGCGGTCGCCCCGGTTGGGCAAGGCGCCGCCAACTCCCAATCCCGCCGACGACGGAATCAGTGCCCCGAGCTTGACCCGCAACTCGTCCAGCTCGGCCTGGGGATCCAAGTCGAAGACAACCCCGCTGCCGACGCCGTAGACCCAACCCTCGGAAGTCCTGGCTGCCGTGCGAATCAGGAGGCTGAAGACCGAGCGCTCGCCGGCCATAAGTCCGTGCGCGCCGCAGTAGGCGCCTCGTTCGTCCGGCTCCAACCGCCGGATGGTAGCGAGCGCGGCCTGCTTGGGCGCGCCGGTCACGGATCCGCCCGGGGGTGTAGCGCGGCCAGGACGTCGAGAGCCGACTTGCTGTCGTCGAGAACTCCGACGATGTCACTCACCGTCTGGAGCACGTAGGGAAGCTTCAGTACGCGACGCTGGTTCTCCACGCGCACGGTTCTCTGACGGCAAGCCTGGGCAATCTCGACAAACAGCACGCACACGCCGCCATGGGAGCGCAAACATCCGGGCAACGCAAGTGCCGGAGAGACCGGAGGCCGAAGGCGGGAGGCGGGTGCGCACGCTCGTGGGGCGACCGCAGGGCCCCTACACGAACCCTACCCTTCTCTTCATACTGCGCGATTCAACAGCCGGGTGACGTCGCTGCGTAGACGCTCCGCCCGGATAGGCTTGTCCATGAGATGGTCAGCTTTGAGCCACGACTGCTGCGCAGCCGAATCGGCCGCAAACGACAGGCCAGTCGCGGCCTTGACCGCGGTGACCATCATGACCGGAGTATCTGGATACAGCTTTTTGATGCGATGACAGAGCACGAACCCGGTGTCCTTCTCTTCCATCATCAAGTCGAGGATGGCCAGGTCAGGCTTGAGCGACAGGAGAATCTCTTCCGCCTCATCCTGGGTTCCCGCGGTGTGCACCTCGTGACCATCTTGCTTCAGGATCATGCTCACCTGCTCCAGGATGTCCGAATCGTCGTCCACCACGAGTATCTTCTTTGCGTTCGCCATGGTTGTTTCCTTCCGTCCTTCGAGTGGACCCGATTCAGATCAATACCTCTCGCTTGTGATAGTGGGTGTGCAGCAGCTTGTGACTCATCTCGCCCAGCGGGGCGCCGAGAAATTCCCTGTATAGGCGCGCCACGTCTTCGTTCTTGTGGCTGACCCGCAAGGCCTCGTCGCGGTCGATCTGATAGAGGGCCTGCATGCGCGCCTTGATCGCATTCTGGTCGCCGTGAAGCGGTTGCCCGCCGCCGGCGATGCAGCCCCCGGGGCAGGTCATGACCTCGATGAAATGGATGTCCTTGCGGCCCGCCCGCACCGATTCCAGCAACTGTGCCGCGTTCTTCAGGCTGCTGGCCACCGCCACGCCCACCTCGAGGTCGCCGATCTTGACCTTGGCCTCCTTGATGCCGTCCAGGCCGCGCACCTCCTGCACTTTCAGCTCGCGCAATTCCTTGCCGGTGAGCAGGAAATACGCGCTGCGGATGGCCGCCTCCATCACGCCACCGGTGGCGCCGAAAATCTTGCCAGCAGTGGAGCGCATGCCGAAGGGCGTGTCGGCGTGATCCGGTTCGACGTCCATCATGTCGATGCCGAACATGCGAATGAGCTGGGCCGCCTCGCGCGTGGTCAGCACGTAGTCCACGTCCGGGACGTAGTCGCGGCCCATCTCCTCGCGCGCGCACTCGAACTTCTTCGCCGTGCAAGGCATGATCGACACGCTGACGATCTTCGACGGCTCAAGGCCCTCGCGCTTGGCGAAGAAGGACTTGATCACAGCGCCCATCATCTGCTGCGGGCTCTNNTTGGGGATGAAGTCCGGGTAGAACTGCTCGACGTACTTGATCCACCCCGGCGAGCAGCTGGTCAGCATGGGCAGGGTGCCGCCGCTCTGGATGCGCTTCACCAGCTCCGACCCCTCTTCCATGATGGTCAGATCGGCGGTGAACGAGGTATCGAACACCCGCTTGAAGCCCAGCTTGCGCAGGGTCGCCACCATGTGGCCGTCGGCGTCCTTGCCCGGCCTGATGCCGAATTCCTCCGCGATGGTCACTGACACCGCCGGCGCGTGTTGCACCACCACGTACTTGTTCGGGTCGGACAGCGCCGCCACTACCTCATTCAGGTAGCTGTGCTCGGTCAGGGCTGCCGTCGGGCAAGCCAGGATGCACTGGCCGCAGTTGATACACGACGAGACGTTGAGGCCAGTCTCGAAGGCCGTACCCACCACCGCCTTGGGACCGCGGTGGATGAAGTCGATGGCCGAGACGCCCTGGATCTCCTCGCACACGCGCACGCAGCGGCCACACAGCACGCACTTGTCCGGGTCGCGCACGATGGAGGGCGACGACACGTCCATGTCGCGGTTGTTCTTCTTGCCGATGTAGTGCCGCTGGCGCACGCCGAACTCGGCGGCCAGAGACTGCAGGTCGCAACGTTGATTGCGCGTGCAATACAGGCAATCATCGGGGTGATTGGACAGCAACAATTCTACGATCGTCCGCCGCGCCGCCAGCACCTTGGGCGACCGGGTCTTGATCTTCATGTCCTTGGCGACCGGAAAGGAACAGGACGGCACCAGACCGGGCGCCCCCTCCAATTCCACGATACACAGCCGGCAGGCGCCGCTGGGGGGCAGACCCTCCATGTGACACAAGGTCGGCACGTGGACGCCTTCGCGCTTGCACACCGACAGAATGGTTTCGCCCCCGTTGGTTTCGATGGGCTTGCTATCGATTTCGATCGTAAACATCGTGTATCCCTCGCGATGACTCAGTTTCCGTGCAGGGGCCGTGTGAAATCGAGGTCGCAGCGCAAGCACCGCCGCGCCTCACATTGGGCCGCCTCCTCCGAGATTCCGAGCTCGACCTCGGCAAAACTTCCGCGGCGCTTTTCGACCGGCAGGTGGGGCTGCTTGACCCGCGCCACCGTCACGTCACCCTCTTCCTCTTCCCCGGCCGTTTGCACCGGCTCGACGTAGAAGGACGGCAACTTGACCTTGGGCAACTGCTTGAGCAGCTTGCCAGTGACGAAGTTCTGCAGCATGAGCGCCGCGCTCTTGCCCGCAGCGATCGCTTTGATCACCGTGCTCGGGCCCGAGGTCACATCGCCCCCGGCGAACACGCCGGGACGACTGGTGGTGAATGATTCGGGGTTCACGGTCACGGTTCCCCAGCGCGTGATCTTCAGATCCGCGAGTCCGCCTGCCTCGGGCTGCTCGCTGATGGCCACGATGAGCGTGTCCAGATCCACCACGTGTTCCGAACCGGGAATCGGCATCGGTTGCTGGCGCCCTGAATCGTCGAGCGGGCCCAGCTCGTTGTTGATGAACTTCACACCGGCGAGCTTGCCGTCCTTGACCACGACCTCCAGCGGAGCGACCAGCGGCTCGAGCACGATGCCCTCGGCCAGCGCCGCCTCGATCTCCTCGCCATAGGCCGGCATTTCAGCCCGGGTGCGGCGGTAGAACACCGTCACGCCGGTCACGCCCTTCTGGCGGAAAGCGACCCGGGCGGCATCGATGGCGGAATTGCCGCCGCCCACGATTCCCACCCGGCCCTTGCCCAGGTGCTTGCCTTCCAGGTTGTAGGCCTTGAGAAACTTGATGCTGGCGAGCACGCCCTCGGCATCGTCGCCGGGCACGCCCAGCCTCTTGCTCTCGTGCGCGCCGGTGGCCACATACACCGCCTTGTAGCCGTCCTTGTCCATGAGCGAATCGATGGTGAAGTCCTTGCCCAAGGTCTGCTTGAGCTTGAGCTCGACGTTGGCGTTGAGCAGGGAGTCGATCTCCTTCTGCAGTGTCTCGCGCGGCAAGCGGTACTCGGGAATGGCCGAGACCAGCATGCCGCCGGGCTTGGATTCGCGTTCGAACACGGTGACCCGGTTGCCCATCGCGCCCAGGTAGTGGGCCGCGGTCAGCCCCGACGGGCCGGCGCCGATGACCGCGATCTTGGGCGCGTTCGGACCCGCGACCTTGATCAGTTCCTTGTAGGTATCGGGAGCCACCCGATCCACGATGAAGCGCTTCAGGGTGCGCACCGCGATCGGCTCGCCGCCGGTGGCGCCCGCGCGGCACATCGATTCGCAGGGATGATCGCACACGCGGGCGCAGGCCGAGGGGAACGGGTTCGCGCTGCGGATGACTCGATAGGCCTCCGCGTACTCGCCGCGCGCGATGTGCGCGACGTAGCGCCAGGCCTCGGTGCCCACCGGGCAGGTGTTCTGGCAGGGCGCGCCCACCAGATCCTTGCACGCGCCCGCCGGGCAGTTCCGGTCGAAAACATGCGCTTCGTATTCCTCGCGGAACCAGCGCAAGGTCGATAGCACCGGGTTGGGCGCCGTCTGCCCCAGACCACACAGGCTGGTGGCCTTGATGGTCTCCGCCAGCTCAGTCAGCCGCATAATGCCCTGGAAACGAATCAGCGCATCGATGTTCTCTTCTTTGCGCCGGGGCCGCGTGATGGCGTCGAGGATCTCCAGCATGCGGCGCGTGCCCTCGCGACACGGGATGCACTTGCCGCAGCTTTCGGACTGGATGAACTCCATGAAGAACTTGGCGAAGTCCACCATGCAGGTGGTCTCGTCCAGCACCACCAAGCCGCCCGACCCCATGATAGCGCCCGCGCTCTTCAGGGTTTCGTAGTCGATGGGTGTGTCGAGCAATTGCGGCGGGATGCACCCTCCCGAGGGACCGCCGATCTGCACCGCCTTGAACTTCTTGCCGGCGGGCGGTCCGCTGCCCACGTCGAAGATCACGGTGCGCAGCGAGGTTCCCATGGCCACCTCGACCAGACCCGCGCGCTGGACCTTTCCGCTGAGTGCGAAGATCTTGGTGCCCTTGCTGCTGCCCGTGCCCACCGCGGCGTAGCCCTCGGCGCCCTTGCGCATCACCACCGGGACGTTGGCCAAGGTCTCGACGTTGTTGATGACCGTGGGCTTGGCAAAGAGGCCACTCTGCACGGGATACGGCGGCCGCGGACGCGGCATGCCGCGCCGGCCTTCGATGCTGTGCATGAGCGCGGTTTCTTCCCCGCACACGAACGCGCCCGCGCCCATCTTGATGTGGAATTGTAGATTGAACCCGCTGCCCATGATGTGGTCGCCGATGAGACCGTAGGCGGTGGCGCGCGCGATGGCNNTCGCGCAGACGCTGCACGGCCAGCGGGTACTCGGCGCGAATGTAGACGTAGGCGTCCTTGGCGCCGATGGCGTAGGCGGCAATCATCATGCCTTCCAGCAGCTTGTGCGGATCGCTCTCGATCAGCGCACGGTCCATGAAGGCGCCTGGGTCGCCCTCGTCGGCNNGCAGATGAGGTACTTCTGGTCGCTCGCCTGGGCGAGCGCCATCTTCCACTTGCGGCCGGTGAGAAAGCCGCCGCCCCCCCGGCCGCGCAGCCCGCTCTTCTCGACCGTGTCGCATACCGCTTCGCGGGTCTTGCTGCGAATGGTTTGTAGGAAGCTCTTGTATCCGCCGCGCGCGATGTACTCCTCGATGCTGCCGGGATCGATGATGCCCGAGAATTCCAGCACCCAGCGCAACTGCGGCTTGAAGAAGGGATGCTGGTCCAGCCAGGGCAAGTCCGACCACGGTTCGGACGGTCCCGCGCTAAATTGCCCCACCAGGTTCGCAGTCGGGACGGTTCCGGCAAACACGCCGCCCAGGATGGTGGAGACATTTTCGGGCGAAACCTGCATGAACGACAGGCGGCGCTTGCCTGGCATCTGCACGTCCAGCATGGGCTCGAACGCGCACATACCGATGCAGCCAACCTCGACGAATTCAACGTCCTTGTGGTTGGCTTCCAGATATTGGCGCACCGCCTTGCTGACCTTGGCCGCGCCAGCGCCCATGCCGCAGGTTCCTGTGCCGAGATAGATGACCGGCTTGCTGACGACATCGCGACGGAGCCTGGCCAGGGCGGCTTCCTGCGCGTCGTTCTTGGCCACGCTCCCGCCTTGCAGGTACTCCAGGACCATCGGATCAGGTGTGGTCGAAACCTGGAGCGGAGCGAAGAGCGACTTCGGCATGGTGGTCATGACTGCACCGCCTCCTTGCGACAGCCGTCGAGGAGCTTGCACGCCCGGGTCGGCGTCATGCGCGCGAAGAACTCACCATTCACGCACATCACCGGGGACAGGCCGCAAGCACCCAGGCAGGCGACGACTTCCAGGCTGAACACGCGATCCCGTGAGGTTTGCCCGGGCAGGATCTTCAGCTCCCTCTTCACGGTATCGAGCAGGGACAGCGATCCCTTCACGTGACAGGCGGTGCCTCGGCAGACTTGCACGTGAAACCTGCCGGTGGGGTGGAAGCGGAACTGGTTGTAGAAGGTAGCGACACCGAAAACCTTGCTGGCAGGCAGCCGCAGGTACTGGCCAATGGCGATGACCGACTCCTTCGACACGTACCCCTGCGCGTCCTGAACCTCCTGCAAGATCGTGATCAGGGAGTCGCGACGAGCATTCGGGTATTTCCTCAGGATGGGCTGAATGTCCTGTGTGACTGTTGTCATCTCACCAAGTCCTTGTTGTTACTTCTCTCACGCTGTGAAATCTTTCACGATGAAGGTATCATCATCGATCGTTTATCGTCAAGAAAACTTTTCGTAAATCAACACACAAATCCCTGCTCAGGCACCACGCGCAACTAACTGAAATTAGTTAGCTATTTCACCGCAGAGATCACAGAGCCGGACCGGACACAGGAAAACGGTTGGCTCCCGTCTATCCCGAACCCCTTCTTCCTTTCTGACCTCTGTGTTCTCTGTACTCTCTGTGGTGAACCACCTAACTTTCTTTCCGATTCTCGCAAGTCTCACCCTTGTCTGCACCCTTGATGTTGCGCTCCAGAAAGCGTTTTGAATCCCCTCTCTTGCCAAAGCCGATGGTTTCTCCCAGGCTAGCGATGCGCGCTTGCAGACAACCTCGGCACTGCGTGGCCGATTCATCCAGACACGGCTTCCCGTCATAAAGCTGATATGCGGCCCGGTATTTCGGGTCAGTCAGGTTGGGCATGATGACGTTCGCCCCGGCAGCAAGCCCCTGTTCCCGGCCATCGGGCGCCAGGGTCTGCAGCGCAGTCGCGGCGGCGATGTTCACATCCTGCAGGTACAGGCGCGTGACCGCGATCACGCGCAGGGCCAGCGCCAGTTGCGCGTATCGTTTCCAGGCGAAGTTGCGGATGCCATCGCGCAAAGGCGTGTGCGCGTGCGGGATGAACGGCCCCATGCCAATCATGACGACCTTCTCTTGCTCGAAGAACAGGATGTCACGCGCGAGCTGCGCAACGCTTTGGCCGGGCAAACCGATCATCACGCCCGAGCCGAGTTGGTAGCCGATACGGTGGAGCAGACGCAAGCAATCGCGCCGTCGCTCCCAACTGTGATCCGCAGGGTGCAGCCGACGGTAGAGTTCGGGGTCGCTGGTTTCGATGCGCAGCAGGTAGCGTTCGGCGCCGGCCTGGAACCAGGTGCGGTATGTCTCCTCAGACTGCTCACCCATCGACAGGGTGATGGCCAGTTGGTCACGCGAGAGCGCGCGAATCTTGGTCACCAACTCCGCGATCATCTCCACAAAAGCCGGATCGCTGCGCTCGCCGGATTGCAGGACCACGGAACCGTACCCTTGCTCCCAGCCCCAGCGCGCGCCAGTCAGGACCTCGTCGACCGGGATGGTGTAGCGCTCGACCTTCTGGTTGCTGCGCCGAATGCCACAGTACAGGCAGTCTTTCGTGCACAGGTTTGACAGCTCGAAGAGCCCGCGAAAATACACCACCGGGCCCACCTCGCGAACCTTGACCGCGTAGGCCGCGTCCAGCAGGCGCGCCTGCTCTGCCGGCGAGTCCGCGCCGAGCAAGACCGCCAGGTCGTCCGGGTCGGGCTTAGGCTTGGCCAGTATGGCGTCGAGTCTGCTCATGGCGAAGAAGCACGTCCTGGGCCCCCGGGAAAGGCGCTAGGGCGCGCGCAAAGATTCCCAGGCTGTAGGCGATGCAGAGTCCGTAGTTGGTAAACGGCACGCCAGCCGCGCGCGCGCGCAGGATGCGGCTCAAGACTTCGCGCCGGTTCAGCGTGCACGAGCCGCAATGGACGATGAGCCGATAGGGCGACAGATCCGCAGGAAAGTCGTGTCCCTGCACGGTGTGGAAGTCGAGGCGGCCGCCCACGTACTGCGTGAGCCAGCGCGGAATCTTCACCCGGCCGATGTCTTCCCCGATGGGGTGATGCGCGCACGCTTCGGCGATCAGTATGCGATCCCCAGGGCGAAGTTGCTCGATGGCCAGCGCACCCTCGACCTGCGCGACCAGATCGCCTTTGAGGCGCGCAAACAGGATCGAAAAACTCGTCAGCGGCACCGCGGCCGGTGTGTCAGCGGCAACCTTGAGGAAGGCCTGCGAGTCGGTGACGACCAGCCGGGGCGGTGCGCGCAAACCGTCGAGGGCCGCGCGCAGCTCGCGCTCTTTCACCACCAGAGCGAATGCATCGTGGTCCAGCAGATCGCGCAGCACCTGCACCTGCGGCAGGATCAGGCGGCCCTTGGGAGCTTCCTTGTCGATGGGGATGACCAGCACAGCCAGCTCGCCCGGGCCGACTAGATCGGCGACGATGGGACGGCTGTCGAAAAAATCCGCCGGCGCTCGATCGAGCAGCGCTTGCCGCAGGTCCAATAGCCCTGCGCCCGTCACGGCGCTGGTTTCTATTGCGCACAGCCCGCGCTCCCGCAGCACCAGCATCTCGGCTGAAGAAGCCGGTGCAGCATCAGCCTTATTGAACGCCACGACCAGCGGGACCTGGCGCGCTTGCATCTCGCGCACCAGTGCTTCTTCGAAGGGGCCCCAGTCGCCCGCAGCCACGACCAGGCCCAGGTCGGTGCGATCAAACACCTCAGTCGTGCGTTTCACCCGCAAGTCGCCCAGCGCGCCCTCATCGTCGATTCCGGCCGTGTCGATGAACAGTACCGGGCCCAAGGGGAGAAGCTCCATGGGTTTCTCGACCGGGTCGGTGGTGGTTCCCGCCACCTCCGACACCAGCGACACATGCTGGCGCACGAGCGCGTTGAGCAGGCTGGACTTGCCCACGTTGCGCCGGCCAAAGATCCCGACGTGCAACCGCATGCCCTTGGGCGTGGACAGCTTCACCTCATGCAAGGCGCTCATCACTCCCCTCCCCGCTCGGGCGAACCCAGACGGCATACCGCCTCGGGTGTGGTCAACTCGTCGAACTCTCGTTCGGTCAGGATGCCGTCTGCCAGAACCACCGCGCGAATGGTGCAGCCGCGCTCGCTTGCCTTGCGTGCGATGGCGCTTGCGGTCTCATAGCCCAGGCGCGCCACCAACGCGGTGACCACGGCGGTCGAGGCGTTCACGTGTGCGCGACAACGGTCCTCGTCGGCCGTCATGTCTTGCACGCAGAAGTGGCACAAGATCCGGGCGGCACCCGCGAGCAGGTCCAGGCTGTCGAGCAGGCAATGGGCCACGAGAGGCAAGAACGGGTTCAACTCGAGGCTGCCAGCCGCGCACGCCTGCGCGAGGGCAGCGTCGTGAGCCATGACCAGCAGGGCCGCCTGGCTGACGGCCTCGGGGATGACGGGATTCATTTTGCCCGGCATGATGGACGAGCCGGCCTGGCGCGCGGGCAGCTTGATCTCGCCCAGTCCCGCCTGGGGGCCGGACGAAAGCAGACGCAGGTCGGAAGAGATCTTGAGCAGATTCACCGCGCAGGCCTTGAGCATCCCGGAAACCTCGGCGAACACGTCCTCGTTCTGCGTCGCCTCGACCAAGTTCTCCGCGCGCGCCACGCCGAGCCCGGTCAGTTGCGAGAGCGCGTCCACCACCTGAAAAATGAAGGCGCGCGGCGCACCCAGGCCGGTGCCGATGGCCGTGCCCCCCAGATTCACCACGCGCAGACGTTCCGTGCACTTGTAGATGCGCCAGCGGTCGCGCGCCAGCGCCTCGGCGTAGGCGCCCATCTCGCGGCCCAAGGTGATGAGGACCGCGTCCTGCATCTCGGTACGGCCGACTTTCACGATGTGGGCGAAGGCTTTCTCTTTCTGCTGGAAGGCCTCCTGCAATGCCACGACTTCCTTTTCCAACGTGGCGAGCAGCCACAGGCCCGCCACCCGCATGGCTGTCGGGAAGGTGTCATTGGTCGACTGGTGCAGGTTGATGTCGTCGAACGGCGACACGCGCTGGTAGTGACCTAGCGGCTCGCCCAGGATCTGCAGNNTTCATGTTGGTGCTGGTGCCCGCCCCACCTTGTAGAGCATCCACTACCACGTGCTGGTCGAGTTGCCCGTCGGCCATCTCGGCGCAGGCGCGCGTGATGGCTTCGCTCTTGGCCTTGTCCTGGGTCCAAGCACCCAGCCGCTGATTGGTGATTGCACACGCCCCTTTCACCGCGCCGAAGGCGTGCACCAGGGCTCGGTGCACGGGCCGCCCGGCCAGCGAGAAATTCTCCAGCGCCCGCACCGTGTGTACGCCATACAGCGCCCCGACGGGAACCTCTCTCTCTCCCAACAGGTCTCGCTCGCGGCGTGTTTCGGTCATGGTGGGTGGTTCGCCTCACACGAAGACATCGCGTTTTCCGCCCTTGACCTTGCGCACCAGCGCCTCGGAGATCTCTCTCTGGCGCGCGTCCATGTTGGCGAGCGTGCTGCCCACCAAGGCTTCGCCCGCCCTGCGCGTTTCCGGGCCAGCGTAGTCCTCTAGATATTCTGTGAAGGTCGACAGCGCATTCGGATCGCAGTGCAGCTTGATCGCGCCGGGTTTGGCCAGGTCCATGAAGTCCTGGCCCGTGCGTCCCAGCCGGTAGCAGCCGGTGCAGAACGATGGGACGTAGCCCATGGCCGCCACGTCGCGCACCACCTCATCCAGATCGCGATGATCGCCAAGCTGGAACTGGCTGGTGGATTCCGCTGGGTTGGCTTCAGCCTCCGCATAGCCGCCCGGATTGGTGCGGCTGCCCGCGGAGATCTGCGACACCCCCAGGGCAAAGGTCTCGCGCCGGATGTTGGGCGTCTCGCGCGTCGACATGATAATCCCGGTGTAGGGCACTGCCAGGCGCAGGATTGCGACGATCTTGCGAAAATCGATGTCGGACACCGCGTGTGGCGGACTGGTGGCGATGTCGCATCCGATGGCCGGCTCGAGGCGCGGAACGCTGATCGTGTGGGGGCCGACGCCAAAGCGCGCCTCCAGGTGCCGAATGTGTTGCATGAGGGCCAGGATCTCGAAGCGCCAGTCAGCCAGGCCGAACAAGATGCCGATGCCCACGTCGTCGATCCCGGCTTCCATGGCGCGGTCCATCGCCGATACGCGCCAGTCGTAGTCCTTCTTCTTGCCTGCCAGGTGCACGCCTTGGTAGGTCGCGTGGTGGTAGGTTTCCTGGAACAACTGGTAGGTGCCGATGCCCGCGCCCTTGAGCGCGCGAAATTCATCGACGGTCAAGGGCGCAACGTTGGCGTTCACCCGCCGGATTTCGCCGTTGCCCCGTTTCACGCTGTAGATCGTCGCGATGGAGTCGAGCACGTACTGGAAGCCCTGGTGTGGATACGACTCGCCCGCCACCAGCAAGATGCGTTTGTGGCCCTGGCCGACCAGGATCTCGACCTCGCGGCGGATCTCGTCCTGCGACAGCGCCCGTCGCTTGACCTCTTTGTTGCGCGCGCGAAAGGCGCAGTAGGTGCAATCGTTGGCGCACATGTTGGACACGTAGAGCGGCGCAAACAGCACCAGCCGCGGCCCGTAGATCTGATCCTTCACCGCGCGCGCGGTCTGGAAGATCTCGCCCAGCAGCTCGGGATCGCTGACCGCGGCCAGGGTGGCCACGTCCTGCATGCCAAGCCCGGCTAGGCTGCGGGCCTTGGCCAGCACCGCGCGCACCTGCCCCGCGTCCTTGCTCGCCGGCGTCGCCAGCACGCGAACGATTTCACCTTCGTCTATGAATCCCAGTGTGTCGTGCATTTGTATTCTCTCTACGCGACGTCATTTCCTGTGTTGGCAGCCGACAGATGCACCGTGAAGGTCGTGCCCACATCGGGCTGACTCGATACCGTCACGTCGCCCCCGTACAGGGTGGCCAGCTTGCGCACGATCGACAGTCCCAACCCGCTGCCCATGATGTTGCGGGTCTTGGCGTTCTTGATACGGACGAATTCGCCGAAGAGCTTGCCCGTCTCCTCCTTGGTCAAACCGATGCCCGTGTCTTTCACTACCAGGGTCACGCCCTGGGGACCGCCGGAAACCGTCACGTCGATCCGGCCGCCGGCGCGATTGTACTTCACTGCATTGGACACGAGGTTGTTGAGCACGATCTCAATCTCGCCCCTGTCCGCCCGCAGCACCACGGGGCCGGGGGCGTGCAACTCCATCGTGACCTCTCGCTCCTGCGCCGCTGGCAGCGCGGTTTCGATCGCTGCGCGCGCTACCTCGGCCACGTCGACCGGGGCAAACTCGCGCGCCTTCTGGCCCGACTCGATGCGGGTCAGATCGAGCAGATCGACAATCAGCTTCCGCATGCCGTCGAGGCGCACCAGGCTGCGGTCCACCGCGTGGGCCGCCGTCTCCGGATCGGTTGCGGCGCCTTCCTGCAAGAGCCGCAGGTAGCCCTCCACTGCCACGAGAGGCGCCTTGAGCTCGTGCACCAGCACGGACAAGAACTGAAAGCGAACCTGGCGCTTCTCCTGCGCCAATTTGCGTGCCTGCCAGCGCAGAATGTGGTGCCGGGCCGCCTTGCGAACCGCATCGCGCAGCTCTTCCGGGGTGAAGGGCTTGGCCAAGAAATCGAAGGCGCCCCGCTTGGTGGCGCTGACCGCGACATCCAGCGAAGCGTACGCCGTGATCATGATGACCAAGGCATCGTCGTGCCTCTGATTGAGCCGCTCCAGCACGTCCAGGCCAGACATCCCGGGCAGCTTGTGGTCAAGCAAGACTATGTCGAACTTGCGCGCCTCCATCTTCTCCAACCCCTCCTCGCCACTCTCCGCGTGCGCGACCTCCAGGCACATGTGTCCGTCGGTATCGGGCAAGGCCACACGAAACCCGTCGAGCACACGCGACGCCCCGGCTCGCATCCCGAGTTCGTCGTCTATGACCAACACGTGCAGGGTGTCCATGGGGCCAGCCTCCAGGTTCTCGGTGATCACGTTTTGCTTCAGTGCTGCGTTCATCGAGCGTCCTTCGGCGCTTCATCCTCGGGCGCCAGGAAGCTCGTGGATTCTTCGCGCTGCTCGAAGCGCGGCAGGGTCACGGTGAAGGTCGTGCCGGTGGGACCCGCCGACAGGTCGGCGTTCGACTTGAGCCTGATGTTGCCCCGGTGCATTTTCACGATGCCGTAGCTCACGGCCAGGCCCAGCCCGGTGCCTCGCCCCATCTGCTTGGTGGTGAAGAACGGCTCGAAAACGCGCTTCATGTTCTCTTTGGGGATTCCCACACCTGTATCTGCGACGGCGAGCAAAACCTGTTCATCGTTCACGGCGCTGCGCACGATAAGCCGACCGCCCGCAGGCATGGCCGCCACCGCGTTGGTCAAGAGATTGGTGAGGACTTGCCTGATCTGGTCCGCATCCACATCGGCCGAGGCGGCAGGATCTTGATGTTCGACCACGACCTCAATCCCGGCGGGCACCGCCACACCGCGCAAGGAGCGCTCCACCAAATCGGCAATCCTGGTTGGCAGCAGGACGACCTTGTTCTGGCGAGCGAAGTTGAGCAATCCCGAGACGATCTTCTTGCAGCGGTCGGCCTGCTCGACAATCATCGCCACGTCCTTCGATTGAGTCGAATCCTTGGTGCAGGTCTCGAGCAGGATGTGGGCATAGAGCAGCACGACGCCCAACGGATTGTTCACCTCGTGCGCGATGCCAGCCGCCAGCTGGCCCATGCTGGCCAGTTTCTCTGCCTGCACCAGGGCCTGTTGCGTGCTAGCCAATTTCGTGTTGGACAAGTCCAGCTTCTGCACCGTCTTCTTCAGCCGCTCGATGGTGTAGGGCAGGCACATCTCGTCTTCGGCCAGGCCGCGCAAAATGGCCACCGCGTGAGCGCGACAGGTGTCGTAGCCACAGGCCCCACAATTCAGCTCGTCGTCAGGACCGAATTTTCCCATCTCGATCATGATGGTGCGGATCTCGTCGGGAGACGGGGTGGGCAAGGTTTGGCTGGCGGTCTGGAAACTGCGGCCGATCGGCAGGTCATGCAACTGGTCCATCTCGGTAGACCACGCCGCCCGATCGAAGCTGGCGCGTTGGCTTTGCACATGCCGACTGATGTGGGCGCGCCGGGCAAAAGGCGGCAACGCAACACTCATCCCTGCGCCCATCACGCAGCCGCCACGGCAGCAGAGCAACTCGAGCAAGTGGACATTGAGCGCGCCGGCGGAGAACTCCTGCAGGGCTTCGGGGAACGCCGCGCGTCCATCGGCCGACACCACGTCGTTGCAGGTCAGGTCCTCGTCAATGCCCGCGGTCTGCAGACTGCCGCGCGGCAAGGGAAACACACCACCCAGACCCGCGCGGGGCGGGTCGAAGTCCGACAGGATCACCTCGCTGGTTCCGATTCCCGCGGAACCCAGCATGTCCCGCAACTCACGGAAGGTCAGGACTGCGTCGATGCGGTCCTCGCCCGTCAGGGTAGCCGCTTCGCCCTTCTTGGCGATGCAAGGCCCGATGAACACGATCTTGGTGTCTGCGCCGTAGCGTGCGCGCAAGGCCCGCGCCGTGGCCAACATCGGCGACGCGATGGGGGCCAGATGGGGCATCAGGTCCGGGTGATAGCGCTCAACGAAGTTGACGATGGCCGGACATGCGGTGGCGATGAAAGTGTCGCGCGGGCGCTGCGCCAGAAGCTCGCGATAGGCGTGGGCCACCAAGTCAGCGCCGAACGCCACCTCGCACACCAGCGAGAAGCCCAGCTTTCGCAGCGACCCCACCATGTGCCGCACGTCACGGTCGCCAATCTCCGCCGGGAAACTGGGCGCCACACACGCCGCCACGCGCGCACCGCTGCGCAAGAGCCCATTCACATCCTCGACGGAACTGAGCACGCGCTTGGCTCCCTGGCTGCACACAAGCACGCACGACCCGCAACCAATGCAGCGCGAGGGGATGACCTCGGCCTGACCCCCTGCTATCCGGATGGCCTTGGCCGGGCACTCGCGCACGCAGGTGTAGCAGACGCGACACCGCTCCCGAATAGTGCTAACCAGAGAAAGGTCGGTGGGCTTCACGGAGAGCCCATGTCCTTTTCCGCCGCCGCTGGCCGCCGCGCAAAGAACGCCACCTTTTCCAATGTGACGCCTATGTCGATGTGCTCGACGTACACGTCCGGTGGGAGACGCAAGCGGACGTCGGCGAAATTGAGCAGACTCCGCACCCCGGCGTCGACCAGAGTGTCGGCCACGCTTTGCGCGGCCGCGGCCGGCACGGCGATCATGGCTACGTTGATTCCCTTTTCGCGCATGACCGTCCGGGCCTCGCTGATGTGATACGACGGGCAGCCGTTGATCATGCGATCCACCTTGGCCGGATCGATATCGAAGGCAGCAACGATCTGGAGCAAAGGTCGGCGTCCCAGAAAATACGCAAATAGGGCGCGGCCAAGGTTGCCCACCCCCACCAACGCCACCGCCTGGGCGGTGGGCGGGTCTAGGAATGCGCCAATGCATTCCTCCAGGACCACGACTTCGTATCCGCGGGTCGGGCTGCCCTCGTAGCGCACGTTCATGAGGTCCCGCCGCAGCTGTTCAGGTGTCACGTCGGCCAGCGCGGCCAACTGGTGCGAGAACACGTAACGCGTACCTGAAAAGGCCAAGTCGCGCAAGATGCGCCGGTAGAGGATCAGTCGAACCACCACCAGCTCGGAAACGCTCTTCCTTCCCAACTTAAGCCGCTTCGGCGTTCGCTTGATCGTCATTGTTGTGAATTTCAGAACGCTGTTATGCGTTTCACAGCGCCAAGGCTAATCGTATGGGCTCTCCGGCCCGCGAAGTCAAGAATAATCTACGCTAGCTCTCGAAGTGTGGTTGACTACACATCGGCCACAAAGAGTCCTACCGTTAGCCGACCACGAGCATTCCCGTTTGGGCAGTGTGAGGGTTGGGCCTTTTCCTCTTTTTCACCAGCAATCGAGGTGAATCCTCCGAACTCGGCCACGCGCAAGAAAACGAAAAAAACCTGACCCATCGCCCATGGGTGATGCCACCCCATATAGCTGAGGAGAATCATGACTAACACGCGACTTTTTCTGCTCTTCCCGTTGTTCACGCTCGTTGGTGTACTGGCCTGCTCAGGAAATGACACTGGAGGACCGCAGGCGACCACAGGGGGAGCGCCCCGTACGGGCGGCACGACTGCTGCCGGAGGGTCGCCAACCAACGGCGGCACGACGGCAAGTGGTGGCGCGCCCACAAGCGGCGGGACTACGGCTGCGGGCGGTAACCCCACGACCGGCGGGACTACGACCGCGGGTGGCACCTCTGCAAGCGGCGGCACAACCGCCAAGGGTGGCTCCGTGGGGGCAGGCGGTACGGTTTCGAGCGGTGGGAGCACCGCGGCCGGTGGCGCCGCGGGCGGCACGACGCGATCGGGTGGCGCCGGAGGAGCGGGAGGGAAGACCGGCTCGGGCGGAAGCGCGACAGGGGGCTCCAGCACAGGCGTGACCCTCGAACAGGCCTGCACGGCGATGTGCGCGTCGCAGACGACCATTGCTTGCCCTGTTGCTGACTGCCAAACCGCCTGCGTGAACGCTGCCGATGCGACGGTTAGCACCACCACAAAGTGCAACGCGCAATACACCGCCATGGCCCAATGTGAAGCCAACCTGGGTGCCGACAAGTGGATTTGCTCCTCGGATGAGGACGTTCCGATCCCCGTCGAAGGCCAATGCACAGACACCGTCTGTGTGTGGGCATGCTGTGCGACCGATCTGATCGTACCGTCTGACATCTGGGCTCGGTGCATGGATACTTGCTCGCAACCGGGCACCGGTGGAACCTCAGGCGCGGGAGGCACGTCCGCAACCGGTGGAAGCACCGCGACCGGGGGGGCGGGCGGAAGGGGTGGCGCGGGGGGCGGGACCGCACGTAGCGGCGGCACCTCAGCATTGGGAGGCACTTCCGGGTCAGGGGGCAGGACGGGATCCGGAGGGATCGGCGCTACCGGCGGAAGCGCGGGAAGCGCGGGCGGCGCGGGCGGGGCTACCCCAACAACCGGAATCCCGACAGGGTATCCCGCGCCCACCGCGGACAACTACGCCAAGTGCCAAAAGGTAGCGGTAGGCACCAATGACGCCTGTGGCGGCCAGCCCAACGGGAATGTCTGCATCGAATGCCTCTTCGGTGGTACCGACTACAACTCCTCTGAGACCACTCCTACGGCAACCGCCACGAGCGAGGCCGGGAACTACGTCGTGACCGTCACTCTCGGCGGCAGCGCCGCGGGTGATACATATGTCAGTGCGGAATCGACCCGAGGCCTCTTGCAGTCCGTGACCACCACGGCCGGCCAGTCTTTGAGCTATGCGTTTGTGGTCAACGTGCGTGCGATGGAGGGGCAACCCCAACATGCCGGCGGGCCGGGCGGATACCCGGGGCTGGATTTGTTCTTCTCCGGAACGAATCCTCAGGTTTCTGCCATCGGATACGCCTTGGCCGATGCGACGACGACCAAGCCAATCATGGTCTATATTGCCAGCGACTCCACGACCTGCGACCAGACCGGTGGCGCCTACGGGGGCTGGGGTCAAATGCTGCCTGAGTATTTCGGGCCTCCGGTTGGGATTGCCAACTACGCCAATAGCGGGGCGAGTTCATCGAGCTTCTACGGATCCTCCAATTTCTGGGGCGCCATCAAATCCAAGTGGACGAAGGGCGACTGGGCGATCATCCAATTTGGTCACAACGACAAGACTGCGACGGACGCTGCGGTCCAGACAAACCTCGAGAAATATGTGACCGACGCACAGGCCGCTGGCGTCAACGCAATTCTGGTTTCTCCTCCCGCTCGCGCCGGCAGTTATCCGATAGGTGCTCAGAGCCTACATGAGGCGTCGGCTCAGGGGGCCGCGACGGCCAAGGGCGTGCCCTTCATCAATCTCACCCAGCTCTCGATCGCTTGGTACAACACACTTGGCTCCAAGGCTGCGGTGATGGCGTACCACGCGAACGGGAGCGACGCAACGCACACCAACCTGCCCGGTGGAGAAAAGCTGGCTGGTCTTGTCGCCAAAGCCATCAAGGACCAAAACATCGGTCTCGCCCCGTACCTCAGACAATAAGAATCGAGGAGAATCATGCCTACCACGCGACGTTGTTCACTGTTCTCATTGTTCGCGATTGTCGGTGTGATGGCCTGCTCAACTGATTCCGGACTGCCGCAGGGCGGTTCCGGAGGGGCGGCCCAAGGCGGAGCACCCGGTTCGGGCGGCACGACCGCTTCCGGAGGGTCGCCAACCACGGGCGGCGCCCAATCAACGGGTGGCATCATCACTACTGGCGGCACGGTGAACTCGGGCGGCACCGTGAACTCGGGCGGCACCGTGAACTCGGGCGGCACCGTGAACTCGGGAGGTACCATGAACTCGGGCGGTACCGTCAACTCGGGCGGTACCGTCAACTCGGGCGGTATTGCCCCGAGCGGTGGAAGGACTGCAACCGGAGGCACGTCCGCAAGAGGCGGCACGTCAGGATCGGGCGGCAGGACGGGATCCGGAGGGATTGGAACGACGGGAGGAAGCGCGACCGGTGGAAATGCGGGCGGCGCGGGCGGGGCTCCGCCAACAACTGGAATCCCGGCGGGATATCCCGCGCCCACCGCGGACAACTACGCCAAGTGCCAGAAGGTGGCGGTAGGCACCAATGATGCGTGCGGCGGCCAGCCCAACGGGAATGTCTGCATCGAATGCCTCTTCGGCGGTACCGACTACAACACCTCTGAAACCACTCCTACGGCAACTGCGACGAGCGAGGCAGGAAACTACGTCGTGACCGTCACTCTCGGAGGCAGCGCCGCCGGTGATACATATGTCAGTGCGGAATCTACCCGAGGCATGCTGAAGTCCGTGACCACCACCCCAGGCCAGTCGCTGACATATGCGTTCGTGGTCAATGTGCGAGCGATGGAAGGGCAGCCAAAGCACGCTGGAGGGCCGGGCGGTTACCCAGGACTGGATTTGTTCTTCTCCGGGACCAACCCAGAGGTTTCTGCCATCGGATACGCTTTGGCAGATGCGACGACCAAACCGATCATGGTCTACGTTGCCGGCGACTCCACCACCTGCGACCAAACCGGCGGCGGCTTCGGGGGCTGGGCGCAAATGCTGCCTGAGTATCTCGGGCCTCCGGTTGGGATTGCCAACTATGCCAACAGCGGTGCCGCCTCGGGCGATTTTGGATTCTGGAGCGACATCTCGTCGCGCTGGACCAAAGGCGACTGGATCATTATCCAATTTGGCCACAACGACAAGACAGATACGGACGCCACTGTCGAGGCGAACCTCACGCCCCACGTGACCGCCGCAATAGCCGCGGGTGTCAACCCGATCATGGTTTCTCCTCCTGC
>PMBS01000245.1 GCA_003153015.1 Myxococcales bacterium | reverse complement strand
GCCCCGGGCTACCCGACACCACCACCGATCGCTCCGATTGGATGCGCGCCTCGATCATGAAAAGGCCTGTTCTTCCGAAGCGGTCCGCCCCCGCGCCGCACCTGCCGCGGAATTGGGGGTTCGACAAGAACGTTTTCGAGGCGGTAGTACTATGTCCCTCAATGAAGCCCCGCCTCTCCTGGATCTTCGCAGCCGCCGGGTTGCTGGTCGCGACCGTTGCCCTGGCCACCACCACGCGTTTCTTTCGCCAGAGTACGCCCAAGGATTTCGAGGAAGGCGAGGCCACTTCCAGCATGGTGCTGCCCACTGGCGAGGTGGTCCCGGGCATGAAAGCGACGCGCCTGGCGCTGGATGCGGCCTTTGCCTGGTGCGTGGCCCTGTCCCCCGACGGCCACACCGCCTATTTTGGCACCGGCGACCAGGGGCGAATCTTCGCTGTGCCAGTCGCGGCCGGCGAGGCGAAAAAGCTGGCCGAGATCGACGCGCCCTGGGTCACCGCGCTGGTCGCCCGATCCAACGCGGGGCTGCTGGCTGGATCGACCCCGGGCGGTCGCATTTTTGCCGTCGACAGCAAGACCGGCGCCACCCGGCCGTTCGCCAAGTTGCCGGCAGAACATGTCTGGGCGCTGCTTCACGACGCGAAGGGCGCCAGAACCTACGCCGCCACCGGGACTCCCGGGCAGGTCTTCGTCATCGATGGGAAGGGCAAAGAAAGGCTCTTGTGGGACTCGGGCGACAAGCACGTGATGGCCCTGGCATTGGGGGACAAGGGCGTCCTCTTGGCAGGCACGGCCGACCGGGCGATCCTTTTTGGCGTCCACCCCGACGGCCACGCCGTGGCCCTGCACGATTTTGAAGCCAACGAGATCCGTGCCATTGCGCGGGCTGGAGGTGCGACCTACCTGGCGGTCAACGCCTTTGACCGGCCTAGCGACACCCCGGCCACACCCGTCCCGGGCGCCCAGCCGGGCAAGGGCACCAAGCTTGCCACGGGGCCGGCGCCGGCTTCTGGCGCTCAGCCGCGCGCCGACCAGGTCAAGGCGCACGCCGCGATTTATCGGCTGGATGACGACGGCGGTATTGAGCAGGTGCTGGCACTCCCCGACGGCTATTTCACCGCGCTGCTGCCCGGCCCGGGCGGCCAGGTCTACGCCGCGTCCGGAACTCAGGGAAAGATCCATCGCATTTCGCCTGACCGCACCGCTGCCCTGGCCATCGACTTGCCCGAGCGGCAGGCGCTGTCGCTGGTGCCCACGGCCGAAGGCTTTCTGGTGGGCACCGGCGACGTAGGTGCCATTTTTCGCGTGCGCCGTGCGGGCGCCAGCGAAGCCTCGTATCTCTCGAAGGTGCTCGACGCCGACGGCCCTGCGCGCTGGGGTTTTCTGCGCTGGACCGGATCGGCTGATCTGGTTTTCGAAACCCACGCGGGCAACACCGCCAAGCCCGACAAGAGCTGGAGCGACTGGATGAAACTGGAATCGGTCAGTCACCGTGGCGGGCAAGGACAGGGCAAGGTGGCCGGGCAGACCGCGCGCTATGTTCAATACCGGGTCGGGCTTCCCGACAAGTCGTCCGCGTTTCGCGACGTGCTCACATACTATGTGCCGCACAACCAGCGGGCTCGCGTCACTGAGGTCTACCTTGCCGACCTGGGCCCGGCGCCTACCGCCCCGGGCACGGGCGGCGCGGGGGGCAGCCTGGCCACCCCCAGCTCCAGCACACGCTCACACTCGCCGATGCTCAAGTTGCGCTGGAAGGTCGAGAACCCCGACAACGACGAACTCATCTACCGGATCTGGTTTCGGCAGGAACATGAAACCGTGTGGCGGCTCTTGGGCGGGCCTGACCCGCTCAGCAAGCCCGAATACGATTGGAACACGGACTCGGTTCCTGACGGCCACTACCTGATTCGGGTGTGGGCATCGGACGAGAAGGTGACCCCGAAAGACCGTGCGCTCGAGTTCACCTTCGATTCGCCGTCCTTCTTGGTCGACAACACCCGACCGGTGGTCGCGGACCTGCGGGCCGAGTTGCCGCGCGTGACCGGCCGAGTCCACGACGCGGCGTCGGTGATCTCGCAGATCGAGTTTTGCATCGACGGCAACGACTGGCGACCGGTTTCGCCCGACGACGGCATTCTGGACGAGATGAGCGAGGCCTTCTCCATCCGGTTGCCGCCGTCACTTGCGGCTGGGACTCACATCATTACCGTGCGCGCCTGGGATTCCGCCGACAACCTCGGGTCGGCTCACATTCAAATCACCAGGTGAAGGCTACGGCGGGGCGCGGGCTGTTCGTACGCTATGCCGCGGGTTTGGTCTTTGGCTTCGCCGCAGCCTTCTTGGCCTTGCGTTCGGCCGCGATGACTTGGTCGAGCAGGCGCGCGTCCGACAGATTGTCGAGCCGGGCCAGGAAAGCCTTGTCCTTGCTATGCCCAAGCAGCGACGCGGCCTGGGCCACCAGCTTGTCGCGCGAACCGAACTTTTCTTTCACCGCGGTGGCGACGCGGTGAAGGTTGAGCAGCCTGCTGTTCGCTGCGGCCAGTAGCCGCTTGCGCAGCTCGGCCTTGGGCTCCTCGTCCCGATCGAGCAGGGCAACCAGCTTGTCGACCAGCTTGTCCTTGGCGCCAAAGGTTTCGTTCACCAGCGAAAGCGGGCTCTTTTGTGGCATGGCTTGATCTGTCTCCGGGAAGGACGCGTCTCTTACCGCAAAAAGATACTGACCGCCAGAGGGACCTACCCAATCGTGGCCAGGGCTTCGCGGCTGGACGCGACAAAGGTGTCGATGTCCTCCTCCGTATGCGCCAGCGAGATGAACCCGGTTTCAAGCTGGGCAGGCGGCAGGTAGATGCCACGGTCGAGCATCTCATGAAAGAAACGGGCGAAGCGCTCCGTGTCTGCGCGTTTGGCCGAAACAAAGTCGGTGACCGGCTCGGCACAGAAGAACAAGGTGAAGGCGGAACCCACCCGATGCAATTGCGCGGCCACGCCCGAGGCAGCCAGCGCGTTCTTGATGCCTGTCTCCAGGCGCTGGCCAAGAGCATCGAGCCGGCGGTAGGCAGCCTGGTCCAACTTGCGCAAGACCGCCAGCCCAGCGGCCATGGCCAGCGGATTTCCCGATAGGGTTCCGGCCTGATAGACCGGTCCCTCAGGCGCCACTGCAGACATGAACTCGGCCTTGCCGCCGAAAACTCCAAGGGGTAGGCCGCCGCCCACTACCTTGCCCAGGCAGGTCAGGTCCGGGCGTACACCAAAAAGCGCTTGCGCACCGCCGCGGCCAACCCGGAAGCCAGAAATGACCTCATCGAAGATCAATAGCGCGTCATACGCATCACACATCTGACGCAAGGCCGGCAGGTACCCCGGTCGGGGCGGTACCAGGCCCATGTTCCCTGGAATGGGTTCAATGATGACCGCCGCTATCTGGCTGGCTTCAAAAGCAGCCTGCATGGCCGCCTCATCGTTGAAAGGGACGATGATAGTGTCGGCGGCGGCTCCGGGGGTGACGCCCGCGCAGCTAGGCATGCCCAGGGTGGCCACGCCCGACCCTGCGGCAGCCAGCAGCGTGTCGGCGTGGCCGTGATACCCGCCCTCGACCTTGATAAACCTGTGGCGACCCGTGTAGCCGCGTGCCACGCGCAGAGCGGACATGGTGGCCTCGGTTCCTGAGGATACGAAGCGCATCCGTTCCATCGACGGCACGGCCGCGCGAATCGCCTCACCCAGCAAGACCTCGCGCTCGGTCGAGGCGCCGAATGAGGTCCCTTTGCCGGCCGCGGCCTCGATCGCCGCCACCACGTCAGGATCGGCGTGGCCCAGGATGAGCGGACCCCACGAGCCCAAGAAATCCAAGTAGCTGTTCCCGTCAGCGTCCCACACCCGGGCGCCCTGGCCGCGCGTAAGGAAGACCGGCGTACCGCCCACTGCCTTGAAGGCTCGGACAGGCGAGTTCACGCCGCCAGGGAATAGATTCTGTGCGCGCGCAAACAGAGCATCGGAAATTGCGGTCTTTCTCATGTTCTTCACCACAGAGACCACAGAGCACACAGAGCCGGACCGAAAAGAAGAAAGGTTTGGCTCCTGTCGCGTCCGAACATCTCCATTGGCATCCGATCTCTGTGTCCTCCGTGCCCTCGTGGTGAAAAAGCTGGCTTCCAGGCTAGTTAGCCTTGGGTTCGTTGCCACCGTCCTCGCCGTCTTCATCGGCACCTTCGTCCTCGGCCTCCTCCTCGTCCTCGGCATCATCGTCGTCGCCCGCCTCTTCGCCCAGGTCCTCTTCCGCCAGGGGTTGTTCCTCCGCGCGCGCTGCGGCAACCTCAGGCGACACCTCGTGCTCGCCCTCTTCCATCTCGGCCAGACGTTCCATGGCCACCACGGTTTCGCTTTCTTCCAGCCGAATCAGTCGCACGCCTTGGGTGTTGCGTCCGATGGTGGGAATGCCGGCCACCGGCATGCGGATCAGCTTGCCCCCGCTGGTGATCAACATCAGATCGTCCTCGTCGGTGACCAGACGCAGGCCAATCACCTTGCCGTTGCGTTCGGTTGCCTTGATGGTGATCACGCCCTTGCCGCCGCGGTTCTTGGTCGGGTAGTCCGAGGTGGCGGTGCGTTTGCCAAAGCCGTGCTCGCACACCGTGAGCAGGGTGGCAGGCCGATCGGGTGGCAGGGCCGCCATGCCGACGACGACGTCATCCTGGTCGCGCAAGCGAATGCCGCGCACCCCGCGCGCCACCCGACCCATGGGCCGGACGTTGGCCTCGCGGAAACGGATGGCCCAGCCGTTGCGCGTGCCGAGAAGCAGGTCGGACAATCCCTCGGTGATACGCAGCCCGACCAGCGCGTCGTCATCCTGTATCGTGAGCGCGATGATCCCGGACGAACGGATGTTCGCAAAGGCCTGCAGCGAGGTCTTCTTGATGAGTCCGCGCATGGTGGCCATGACCACGAAAGCGCCCTCGGAGAACTCGCGCACGGGCTGCAAGGCCACCACCCGTTCGCCCTCTTGCAAAGGAATCAGGTTGACGAAGGCCTTGCCCTTGGCGGTGCGACCCGCTTGCGGGATCTCCCAAATCTTGCGGGCGTAGACCCGCCCCTTGCTGGTGAACATCAACAAGGTGTCGTGGGTCGACGCCACGAAGAGCTGGGACACGAAGTCCTCCTCGTGGGTGTTGGCTCCAGTGATGCCGCGGCCACCGCGTCGCTGGGCCCGGTACTGGCTCTGCGGATTGCGCTTGACGTAGCCGCCGTGGGTCACCGTCACCACCATGTCCTCATGCGCGATCATGTCCTCGATGTCGATGTCGACATCGATGTCCAGGATCTCGGTGCGCCGGTCGTCGCCATACAGCTTTTTCACCTCTTCCAGTTCCGTCACCACCACCTCGGTCAGCACGGTGTCGCTGGCCAGGATGGCTTCCAGGCGCGCGATGAGCTCGGCGGTTTCCTTGATCTCGGCCAGCAGTTTGTCGCGCTCCAGCCCGGTCAGCCTGGACAGGCGCATGTTGAGGATTTCCTGCGCCTGGATGGCGGACAGGTCGAAGTTCTCCATCAGGCCGGCCTTGGCCGTCTCGGTGTCCTTCGACGACCGGATGAGATCGATGACTGCGTCGATGTTGTCGACCGCAATCTTCAGGCCCTGCAGGATGTGCATGCGCGCCTGCGCCTGCTGCAGGTCGAANNTTCCACAGGTTGTTCATCACCACTTCGGGCACGGCGTCCTTCTTCAGATCCACCACAACCCGCATGCCCTCGCGGTCCGATTCGTCGCGCACGTCGGAGATGCCGTCGATCTTCTTCTCGCGCACCAGTTCCGCGATTTTCTCGATGAGCTTGGCTTTGTTGACCTGGTACGGGATCTCGGTGGCCACGATGGATTTGCGCCCGCTCTTGGGGTGTTCCTCCACCGAGGTCCGCGCCCGCACCAGGATGCTGCCGCGGCCCGATTCGTAGGCCTGGCGGATGCCGTTGCGACCGCAGATGATCCCGGCGGTGGGAAAGTCGGGCCCCGGGACGATCTCGACAAGATCGTCGACGTCGATGTCCGGGTTGCGGATGACCGCGATGGTCGCATCGACGATCTCGCGTAGGTTGTGCGGGGGGATATTGGTGGCCATCCCCACCGCGATGCCGGAGGCGCCGTTAACCAGCAGGTTGGGCAGGCGCGTTGGCAGCACCGTGGGCTCGGTTTCCTTGTCGTCGTAGTTGGGCTGGAAATCGACGGTCTGCTTGTCGATGTCGGCCAGCAATTCCTGGCCGATCTTTTCCATGCGGCACTCGGTGTAGCGATAGGCGGCCGCTGGATCGCCGTCGACCGAACCGAAGTTCCCCTGCCCGTCGATGAGCGGGTAGCGCATGGAAAAGTCCTGCGCCAGCCGAACCAGGGCGTCGTAGCAAGCGGTATCGCCGTGGGGATGAAACTTGCCCAGGACATCGCCCACCACGCGCGCGCACTTGATGTACGGCCGATTCCACAGGTTGCTCATCAAGTGCTGGGTGTAGAGGATACGCCGGTGCACGGGTTTGAGTCCGTCGCGCGCGTCTGGCAGCGCGCGCGCCACGATCACGCTCATGGCGTAGTCCATGAACGATGACTTCATCTCCTCCTCGATCGCCACTGGGATGCGCAGCCCGATGTTGGCCGGCGGCGGAGGAGGCGCTGGCGGAGTTGTCGGAGGGGGCGTGGGGCCTTCGATGTTGTCCATGTCGACCGAGGCGCAAACTACCAAGTCAGGGGAACCAAGTCACGGCCGCAGAGATACCCCCGCGGCCCGCGCCGTCGCTCTAGTCGTGGGCTTGGGGGTGGCCGGCCGTTTTCTGACGAAATCCAGCTTCTCTCCGACGGAGACCCCCCCGCGGAGATAGAAGAAACCAACCTTCGCCTTCTGTGACGAGTTCGCTTCTCACGAAACATGTAACAGTCATCACATTTATGACACCGGCTTCCGGACATGTCTCCGATCCTGTGCCTCTTACACCTACACTTCCGTCCAAAACGGGCTGGTTGGGGGGTAAGAATAGGCCGCGGCTTCGTTTTTTTTCTTGATTCCACAGGCTACTGACCCAAGACTGCTCACACTGCTGCAACGCGCACGCTTTGCGAAACAACACTTGGGTTATTGACGGAGGCTATTCCATGACGTGTTCTAGAAAGTTTGATCGATTGCTTCGGGCCGCCAGCTTGGGACTGGTCGGCATCCTCACGGCCGCCGGTTGCGGCGGAAGTAGTAGTGGTGGCGCCAACAAGGACGCCAGCCCAGATGGCCCTCTTGGACCCAGAACCGATGTACTCCCGGCCGATGTGCCCGCACCAGTGCTGGTGACGGTCTCCCCCCTCATACTTGATCTCGGCGGTGTAGATGTTGGCCAGACCAGCTCGGTGCTGGCGTCGGTGACGGTTATCAACCTGGGCCCCGCCACCTCGTTGACTCCGGAAATCGTTCCCAACCCGTCGCCCTTCTCCTTGGCCGGAAACACGTGCAACACGCTGCCTGTGAACGGCACTTGCATCATATCGGTGGTGTTTACCCCGGACCGTACCGGCCCGGCGTCAGGAACGCTGGTTGTTGCGGGCACAGTCAAGGTCAGCCTAATCGGTACCGGAAATCCTCCGGCTGATTTCACTCAGACCGACCATGTCGACTTGGGCACGCTCCTGGTGGGCGCGTCGGCTGCCGGGAAGGTCACGGTCATGGCGACGAACGCGTTGACTGATCTTCTCTGCTCGGTTTCATCGGCTGGTAACATCAAGCCAGACCCGACTACCACCACCTGCCCGACGGCGGCAGCCGGAGCCCTTGCGAAGAGCGCGAGCTGCTTCCTCGGCTTCACCTTCAGCTCTACCACTGCGGGCGCGAAGACGGGTGACCAGGTCATCTGCAACGCTGGTAGCGTCACCAAGATCACGTCTATTACCGCGCTGGTGGTGACGGGATCCAAGCTGGTAATCTCGCCGGCGGCTCCGCAGACTGCGGCGACCACGGGGAAGTCGAACACGGTGACCGTCACGGTTGCCAACGGGGGCGGGTCAGCTACCGGCGCGATCGCGGCAGCGATCACCCCGGCCAATCCTGAGTTCTCGGTCACCGGGACGACCTGCGCGGTGGGGCTGCTTCCCCTCGGGACGTGCACGGTAACTGTGACCTTCTCGCCGTTGACTGATGGGACGAAGACCGCGACCCTCGTGGTGACCGACGCCAATGCGCCGGCTACCCCGGCCACCGCTACGGTAACTGGGGTGGCTACTGGGCCGAGCAACCTGGTGATCACGGGCGGGCCGGACCTGGGGACAGTGGCTCTGGGCGAGGTCGGGGCTCCGGTGACCTTCACGGTGAAGAACATCGGTGGTACTGATGCTACGGGCGTTGTGGTGACGAGCAACAATGCGGCGTTCGCGCTTGGGAACGATGGCTGCACCGGGCAGACGCTGGTGAAGACGACGGGGAGCTGCACGGTCACCCTGACCTTCGCGCCGTCGGCAACCGGGTTGCCGGGAGCCTACAATGGCCTGCTGACGGCGTCTGCCGACGTCGGCAACCCGTTCAATCTGCCGATCACGGCGACGGCAACCAAGCCGGCTCTGCTGACCGCGGTGCCGAACCCGTTGGCGTTCGAGGGGATTGCGCTGAATACCCCGAGTGGAGATGGCGTGCTGACCATCACCAACACGGGTGGCGCGAGCACGGGCGCGCTCACGGTTCCCAGCGGGCTGGGCAATGGGTTCGTGATCTCAGGCAACACCTGCTCGGCTCCACTCTTGCCGACGCAGACGTGCACGATGTCGATCAGGTACACGCCTAATGCCATCACCCAGTCGACCTATAGCTTCACTGTGACCTCGGTTTCCGGCGCGAGCGTAGTCATATCGCTCACCGGAACCGGCAAGCAGCCGAACGTGTTGGACATCTCTCCGCGTGACGTCAAGGGTTGCGGAGAACTGCGCGCCGCCCTTCCTGCTCCTGCTCCTGCTCCTGATACGCACGCAGCGGTTGGTGCCAGGCAGTGCTTCGAGGACACGGCCATGGGACAGGCCGACGGGTCCTTCCCCAAGACGCCGGTTGGTACCAGCGCGCCGGTGACCTTCATCATCACGAACGCCAATACTGCTACGGCCAATGGCATAAACCTCGAGAGCGGTGTGGTAACTGTGACCATCGGCGGGACCAACGCTGCGGACTTCGTGAAGGTGTCGACCACATGCGGTCCTTCGCTGCAGCCTGGCCAGACCTGCCTTTACGTGGTCAGCTTCAAGCCGTCGGCCCCGGGCCTGCGCGTGGCGATGATCAGTGTCACGTCGGCCAATGGCGGCAATGCCGGCACGAACATGGAGGGCATCGGACTGGCGCCCATCGAAATGCAGCCCTGTGGTTACAACCTTGCGGCGGCAGACATCCCGCCAGCAGTGTCACCGGCCGAGATGGTCGGTGGCGACGCCGTGACAGCCAACGACGCCAAGCTGGCATGCATCGACAAGCTCGCCATCAGCGCCGACGATGCAACGGATCGTACTGGTCTGGCTTACGGCCAGGTATCCCTCGGTGCGAATTGCAACCCGATGAACGTGAAATGGTTCCTGGTGACGGTCAATAGCTCCACCTCCGCGGACTTCCTGAACCTCATCACGGCGACCCTAACCGACGCTGCGACGCCTTCCAATTTCCGGATCGCGAGAAGCGGCAACACCGACGACTGCAACAACACCACCAAGGACGTGTCCAAGGGACCGATGCAGTGCTGGATCTCGGTCGAGTTCATGCCTCAGGGAACTACAATCGGAGCCAAGACCGCGACGATTGCCGCAAGCGGCGGTAGCAGTGGCTCAGCCAGCCAGATCCTCACGGGAACGGCTACCGGTCCGCTGACCATCAAGCCGTCGGCGGCTGAATTCGGGACGGTTGTGGTCAACGAGGCCGGGACCACAGCAATTACCCTCACGGTGGCGAACTGGAGCACCACGAGTACCCTTGGGCCGGTGCAGGCCAGCCTCTCGGGCGCCGCGGCGGGCGACTTCCGCGTGGTCTTCGATAGTTGCACCGACTACTTCTCTCCGACCCCGGACAAGCCCGGCTTGCCCCCACAGACCACTGCTACGTGCTCCTACCTTGGCGACAACACGTGCCGGGTCGGGTACATCTTCTTCCCGACGGCGATCGGGAACCGGACTGCAACCTTCACGCTTACGGCTGGGGCTGTGACTTCAACCGCGACCCTGCACGGCACCGGGGTGGCAGAGACCACGATCACCTCTACTCCGGCTACGCTCGCGTTCGGCGGCATCGTGCTGAGCAACAAGTCTGACTGGCAGACAGTCACCGTGAATGCAGGCGCCGGAGGTGTGGAAACCGGAACCCTCCAGTTCACCATCATTGGTCCCAATCCTGACCAATTCGAGGTCGCGACGGGCCTGGATGCAGGAAGTTGCGGCGTCACCGACTCGCAGCGTCTTGGGGGCACCAACCCGATGACCTGCACGATCAAGGTGCGTTTCATTCCCGGGGTGACTACCGGACTCGGCGCGCAGAAGGCGACCCTGCAGGTTGTCGATCCGCGCGATCGAACCCTGACGCAGAAGATCGCCCTCACGGGAACTGGTCTTAGCCAGCTCACCATCAATCCAAGCAGTGCGGACTTTGGTTTGTTGGCTGCGGGAGAGGGCGATTCACCCACAGTGATCTTCACGGTCACCAACCGTGGGACGGCCGCTATCACGAGCCCGACCTTGACTGTGATTGGGCCGTTCCAGTGGACACCTGGCTCCAGTGACTGTCCCAATGCCGGCGGAACGATCGCCGGCAATGGTGGACAATGTCTGGTGACGGTGAACCTGTCCGCGCACAACACGCCCGGGCTTGTCAATGTGACTCCTGGTGTGCTAATCACCGGGGCAGCCGGCGTGAACGAGTCGAAAGCGGCTGCCCAGCTCAGCGCCACGGTCCAAGCAGATGCGAAGCTGGAGTTGGTAGGCCTTACGTCTAGTGGATCGCCCGTCGAGACAAGCACGATCAACCTCGGTATGGCGACTAGCGGCGGGACTGGCGGCCGGGTAACACTGCTATTCCGCAACACCGGCGGTCATGCGACCACCCCGATCCAGTATTACTTCTGGAATGGCACGAGCCCCGCGCTCCTGTCCGTGGGCCAACTCAACAAGGACGCAGACGACTTCGTTGTTTCCAAGAGCGATCCGTCTGCCGATAGTTGCCTTGGCCAGTCGCTCAAGGGTGGGCAGTACTGCATGGTGAATGTGGATTTCAAGCCGACTCACAGTGGCCTCGGCACTCTAGGCGACCTCTATGCTGGGTTCGAGCTCAGGGCCACAATTGGAGGATCCACGACGGCGCAGGGCCTTGTCGTGCTCAGGGGTCACGGGACCGATGCGAGCGAGAAGCTCACCATCACGCCGACCTTCAAGAGTTTGATCGGCACGCCGGCCTCGATTACCATGACACTCAACTCGGCCGCGGGCAGCGAGGAACTTACCCAGACGGCGACCGCGTTCCAGATCACAAGTACCTACAACGCGTCGCTTACTCTCACGTTTGCTATCGACTCACCCTCTTTCGTACAGGCAACGGACATTCCAGTTGGAACCCCCCGGTGCCCTGCCGATGGAATCATCGGCCCATCCGGTAGCTGTGCCTACTGGGTGAAGTTCCTGCCCACCGATGCCACCGTACCAACCGACATTGAGTTCCAGACTGGGACGCTGACAGTCGGCGCGACTGCTGTGGCCAACACGGCGAGGGCGGGCATGATGGGCAAGGTGCGCAACGGCGCCATGCTGGAGGTGTGGAATCAATTCTCTGGCAGCGCCAGAACGTTCGCTGGGCCGGTTGTTCTCTCCCCGCTTGTCGACTTTGGCAGCGTGGCCCGTCAGCTTGCCTCGGCCGCAATGCCTTTCACCGTCATGAATATCGGTGATGCGCCGACGAGCGGGAATGTCAGTGTGAAGATGATTGGCACTGGCCCGATTGCGCAATTCAGCGCAACTGGGTGCGGCAGCGCGGCAGGGTCGCTGGCGGCCTTCTCTCCGACTGCCCCGTCCGGTGTGGCGACCTGCCCGGCGGGCGTGGTCTTCACTCCGACCGTCGCGGTTGTGGGGAAGGTGGTCCCCGATCCAAACAACGTCCAGCTTGAAGCTGATGCGGTCAACACGATCTGGAGTGGTGGGGTGGGCGATGCGATCGTTACCGGCTTGGTGGGTGTGTCGCACCACATCCAGGGAACGTGCATCAACCCGGCGACTCTGGTGATCACGCCGACAGGTAGCGTGACCATACCTGGCACCGGAATCCACGCGACGGCGGTTGGGAACGAGAGCGATCCAACGTTCTTCACCATCACCAATGGTGCAGCCAACACGACCCTGACCCTGCCGTTAATGCCGGACTTCCAGACCAGCAGCGTCGTGGGCATTAGTCTGAAGGAAGGCGCGGCTGACTCGACCAACTTCAGGCTCGATCTGGATCCGACGGGAGCGGGAACAACCTGCGAACAGAGCAAGGACCAGGTCACGGGTAATCTGATTCTTGCCGGCAATCAACGGTGCGTTGTGGCCGTGGTGTTTGGACCGCAGGCGATACCTGCCTCGGGTGGCGCCTTCTCGGCAACTCTGTCGGCGGCTGCGACCACGGGTGGGACTTCATCGGTGACGGTGAATGCCACGGGCAGGGATGACCTGGCCGTGACGTCGATAGGCGGGGCTGGTGTTACGGATCCGTCGACCGCAGTTGTGGCGTTCGGGTCAGTCACGTCCGGATCCGTGTCGTCGCCAGACACTGGCATAGATGTCCAGATCACGAACGCTGGTCCGTCCGCTTCGGGTCTTCTGAACACGGTTGTCACGGGTGAGTTCTTTGTGGCGCAGGACACCTGCAACGGCACCTCTGTGGCTGCAGCAGGACATTGTGACGTCTTCCTGCAGTTCGCGCCGAGCACGGCCGCAGCCAAGACGGGCACCCTGACGGTCAGCGGGACGCCGGGTGGCACCGCGAGCATCAAGCTGAGTGGTACCGGCATCTAGCCAGCAGTAGCGAATACGAAAGGGCCTCGGGGTTTCTGCCTCGGGGCCCTTTTTCTATGGTGTGTGCTTTGCTGCAGAAGCATCGGCGCGTGCGCGGGCGCCGCCACGAAGGGTGCATTCAGGGCACGGCACGCCAGAACCGCCTTTGACATGGCCCGATCCGGCCGCGTAGTCTCTGCGCCTGAATGGGCACGCGGCTGCGCCACGAGACTGAAGATCTAGCCACCCTGGCGCTGGCGCTGGGTCTAGTTCCAGTCGTTTGGTGGCTCCTGCTCGGCTGGAGGTGGCCGTATTGCCTGGCAGGACACGACGAGCTGGCCCTCACCCTTTCGGTCATTCGCGAGCTAGTCGAGACTGGTGAGGGTTGGTGGTCGCTCGTGTACCGGCCCGACCTGCTAGGGGGCTTGCCGGGCCGGGACACGTACGGCCCGTTTCCGCCTTGGGCAGCTCTGGCTAGCCTGGGGTTTTCACCGGTTGGCGTGTCAATCATTGCCGCGTTTCTCGTGCAATCCCTTTTCGGCTTTCTCGGGTGCCGTGTGATCACAGACCTTGCGGCAGGTTGGCGAGGTGTCGCGCAGGAGAGCCCGGCCGCTCAGGTTGGGTTGGCAGCGGAGCGCACAACGCTCTTGGAAAGGGCTGGGATGGTCTGCTTGTGCGCCTTTGCCCCCAGCTTCGGATGGCGGGTGGGCTTTGGCCACCTGAACATCATGGTCGGACTGCTGCCCTTCGCAGCGACCCTGGCGCTGGTCAGCTCCGCGGCGACCCGGAGGACGACGGTCGTGCTGGTTGCGGTGGCTGCGCTGTCCTGCACCACCGGACTTCTTTTCTGCGGCCAACAGATGATCGTGTACAGCGTCGTCTTCGGGACGCCGATCTTGCTAGGGCTTTGGCTAGGCCTGCGCGGCAACTGGCGGAATCTGGCGATCCCGCTGCTGACAACCATTGGGGCCATCTTGCTTGCCTTGCCGGGATCTTGGCCGATGTTCTGTCACGCGCGTAGCTCGGACGCGCCACGCGGCCTGGGTGATGCGGTGGTCACCTACGATTTCGTCACCGCTACGGCAAGCGACTGGCTGACCTCGCTGCCTTGGACCAAAGCCGCAATTCCAGGATCCCGCGCCGAATACCTCCATCACGAGGTCAACTACGCCGCAGGGCCCCTGCTGGTGCTCCTCGCCTTGGTGCCGTGGCGTAGGCAACGGGCGCTGGCCGTGGGTCTCGGGCTCAGCCTAGTCGCGATTATCGGGTTCAGCATGGACATCGCCTTCGTGTCCCGCACCCTGCTGGCAATCATTCCACCGCTGCGGAGCTTTCGCGTACCCAACCGGGCCGTCCTGCCGTGGCTGTTGGTGCTGCCCATGCTGGTCGCCGCGGCTTTGGTCCAGCACCGACGGGAAACTCCCGAGGCGCCTGCTGCCGCACCATCACGGCCGGCTCGCTCGCGTCGCGGGCGCGGCACAGAAAAGCTAGCGAAGCCAGCTCGGCGCTGGCCGGCTGTGGTTGCGGCGGTGCTGGTCGCACTCGGGCTGTTCCTTCTGCCGGCGAGCGTGCGCGAGGTGGCGATCTGGTCTCTGGCACTCGCGCTGGTGGTGCTGCGCTGGCGATGGAAGCGGGGAGCGCCGGCCGGGGCGATGCTGTTGGTTCTCGCCGTCTGCGGAGTCGCTGCGTTCAAAGAGAGACTGCTGCCCCTCAAGGATGTGCGACCGCTACTCTCCGCTGCGGACCGTTTGGGGAACGAGGTGCGTCGGGTGAAACCCGATCTTGAGTCGCCGCTGACGCGGATTCGGGTGGATGGGGAGATTGCGGAGTTCACGGTCAACACGGCCTTCGCCGCGGGCCTTTCGAGCATCAGCGGCTATGCGGTACCCGTGCGGCGTTTTGCAGCATTGATCTTTGCCCTGCGGAAGACGCCGTACGCGCCGACGGCGACAGTCTTCGACCTGCCCACCAGCGAAGCGGCATTCTCCGTGATGAGGCAACTCTACAACGTGGGTTGGGTCCTGGCTTCATCTCCCAGCGGCGGACTGACGCTCGGCTCGTTGGGCCCCACAGTCGGACCGGGTTGGTTCAGTACATCCCTCTCTCGTCTGTCCACCCTTGACAGCGTGGCGGACGCGCTCAGAGCTGCCGGGCAAGGCCTGCGTGAGCAATTGGGTCAAGTCATGTGGCTGGACGATTCCGATGCGCTGACCAAGCGCGCCGCGTACCAAGCTGACAGCCAATGTGCCCAGGCTCGGGTCATTCAGGTGCAGGCGTCGCGCCGTGGCCACGAAGTCATCGCCGAGATCATGACCGACGCAGCCTGCCCCCTTACCTTGGCGATGAACTTCACCGAGGACTTGCGTGCGACCGCTGTGCTGGCCGACGGCCAGCGCCGCGCGGTTTCGGTTTTCCCGGCCTACGGCGCCCTGGCCGGCGTTGTTGCCCCAAGCCACGCGCAAAAGATCGTGGTCCGGGCGGAACCACCCCGCCTGCCCGTGGCACCGGCGTGGGTGGCTCTGGGCATGGCAATCTGCCTCGGGGCGATGGCTTTGGCCTTGCGTCGGCCACCGTAGTCCCGCGATAGCCACCGGAGGCCGTGGCCGTGGCCGACTCCGAGCCGGTTCACCCCTTCTGCTGCGCTTGTCGTGACCTCAGCGCGGGACGGTGTGGCCGGCGAGAAGCTCGATCTTCCGGTACTCTTCGATGTGGGCCAGGAAGATGCCGACGATTTCGGGATCGAACTGGGTGCCGCTGCAGCGTTCAAGCTCGCCGCAGGCGATTACGTGGGGCAGGGCCTGCCGGTAGGCGCGGTCGGTGGTCATGGCATCGTAGGCGTCGGCCACCGAGACGATGCGGCCGATAAGCGGGATCCCGTCGGCGCGCAGCCCCTGGGGATAGCCCGAGCCATCCCACGCCTCATGGTGGCAGTAGCAGCCGGGCACGATGTCGCGCATGAAGGGAATCGGCTCGAGGATGCGCTTGCCCTTGGCCGGGTGTGAGCGAAACATGGCCAGCTCCTCTGGGGTGAGCTTGCCAGGCTTGTTGAGCCGATCGTTGCGGATGCCGATCTTGCCCACGTCGTGCAGCAGGCCGACCTTCACGATGGTTTCGATCTGCGCCTCGGGCATGCGCATGCCCATCGCGATGAGGCGGGCGTAGGTCGACACGCGCTCGGAATGGCCGCGGGT
>PMBS01000112.1 GCA_003153015.1 Myxococcales bacterium | reverse complement strand
GCCACCGCTCCGTCGGGCGGTTACTCCTGAAGAAACAGCGCGACTGGAAACGTCGGAACAAGAAGCGCGCATAATTGCGCAATGCCCAGGGTGTTTTATGCGCCTGTCCATAGGCGCCCGGTTGCTTTACCCCTGGGGTATGCAGTCCAGAGCGACACACGCCACCGCGACCCACACAACAACGATATTGACCGCTGACGAGCAAGCCGCCGTGCAGGCGCTCATGGAGGCCCACGGAATCCGCCGCGCCCATGTGCATCTCGGCGTCGCTCGCCACGCCATGGAGCGGGCAGCCGGCGGGCTCACGATCCAGCGCGGAACCGCGGCGCTCATCCGTGCAGCGCTGTCGAGGATCGATTGTGCAACGCGGGAGGTGCCGTGATGAGTTTGACGTTGGACATAGCTGGCGACGTGCGCGCCGCCGTTGCATCCGTGGTGCCGGATCTTCGGGCGGCCGTGGTGGAAGCCGTGCGCGCTGCCATGACGGATCGGCTGGTGACTGTCGAAGAAGCGGCCAGCATCGCGGCCTGCTCAGCCGGCGCCATCCGCAAGAGGATCGCGCGGGGCACCTTGCCCGCGGTGCGCGTCGGACGAACGGTTCGCGTGCGCACCTCGGATTTGCTGGGCAAGGTGCGGCCGTGACTGCGGGCCTGTCCGAGCTGCTGCGCGCGCTGCAACCTCACAAGCTGCGGAAGACAGGCGGCGGCTGGGCTGCCTGCTGCCCTGCCCACGAGGACAAGCGGCCGTCTCTCTCAATCACCGAGGCGGCCAATGGGAACGTGCTGGTCAAGTGCCACGCCGGGTGCCGCACGGAAGACGTGCTGGTGAAGCTGGACCTTCCCATAACGGTCTTGTTCGCCGACCACGGGGAGCCGGTGGCGACGCCACTCAGGGCCGCCACGACCACGGCGGAGCGCGAGATCGTCTACGACTACCGCGACGAATCTGCCCGGCTTGGCTTCCAGGTCGTACGCCAGCCTGGCAAGAATTTCCGGCAACGCCGACCCGACGGGAAAGGCGGCTGGATCTGGAACCTGGACGGCGTAGGGCGCGTTCTCTACCGCCTGCCCGAATTGAGGGCAACCGGGACCGATCGCACGGTCTACGTGGTCGAGGGCGAAAAGGACGTCGAGACGCTACGCGGGCTTGGCGAGGTGGCCACCACCAACCCCGGCGGCGCAGGTAAGTGGCGGCCAGAGTACACGCCAGCGCTTCACGGCCGCCATGTCGTGATCCTGCCCGACAACGATGATCTGGGCCGCAAGCACGGCGAGGACGTAGCGCGGGCGCTGGCCGGCGTGGCCGCATCGGTCAAGGTCGTGCATCTCCCTGGGCTGGCCGAGAAAGGCGACGTCTCGGACTGGCTCGCGGCCGGCGGGACCGTAGCGGAGTTGCAGCTACTCGCCAACGCAGCGCCGGCCGTCGGTATGACATCCCAGATCGCCACCGTGTCGGAGCGCTCATCCAAGACCCCCACTGTTGATGTGGACCGGTGGCCCGCCCCTATCGCGCGGGAGGCATTCCACGGACTGGTGGGCGGCATCGTGGACGCAATTGAACCCCACACCGAATCGGACCCCGTGGCGATCCTGGTTCAGCTACTAGCGGCGATCGGAAACTGTATCGGCCGCGGGCCGCACTTCCTGGTGGAGCGGACGCCGCACTATCCTGTGATCTTCGCCGTCTTGGTTGGGACATCTGCCAAGGCTCGCAAGGGGACGTCCTGGGACCACGTCAAGCGGCTGCTGCGGGACGTGGATCTCGAATGGGCGGACGCCAGAATCGTGAACGGGCTCTCCAGTGGTGAGGGCGTGATCTGGGCCATCCGCGAACCGATCGAAGCGCTCAGACCAGACAAAGGAAACAAGGGCGCCATGGTTCGGGTGCAGATCGACGAGGGGGTGAAGGACAAGCGGCTCATGGTGGTGGAATCGGAGTTTGCCTCGGTTCTTCGCGTGGCGGCCCGAGACGGGAGCACGTTGACCGGAGTTCTGCGCCAGGCATGGGACGGCGGGAATCTCAAGACGCTTACCAAGAACAACTCTTGCGAAGCGTGCAATCCGCACGTGTCTGTGATCGGGCACACGACGCGCGACGATCTGCTGAAGTACCTGGACCGGACCGACGCGGCCAATGGGTTCGGCAACAGGTTCCTGTGGCTTTGTGCGAGACGGTCCAAGCTGCTTCCTGATGGTGGCGCCCTTGACCCGGCGACCCTGGCTCCCCTGGTTGCAGAACTGCAGGACGCGATCCGGTTCGCACGTGGGCATGGGGAGGCATCCTTGCCACGCGATGGCCAGGCCGCCGCGGTTTGGCGCAACATCTATGGGGAGCTGTCGGAAGGCCGCCCCGGCTTGTGCGGGGCGATGGTGGGCCGGGCTGACGCTCAGGTGGTCCGACTGTCCCTGCTCTACGCGCTCATGGATCGGTCGTCCGAGATTCGGCGTGAGCATCTGGAGGCCGCGCTGGCGGTCTGGGACTACGCGGAGGCGTCCGCGCGCTACATCTTTGGAGCTGGTCTTGGCGACCATGTGGCGGACGAGATCCTGCGGCGGCTCAGGGCCGCGCCGGACGGTCTGACCCGCACCGACATTAGCCAGTCGTTCGGCGGGCACCGGGCGGCTGCGGATCTTGCCCGAGCGCTGGGCCTGCTGACCCGGCACGACCTGGCCCATGCGATGAGCGAGACAACTGGTGGGCGCCCCGGCGAACGGTGGTTCGCTGGGCCAGGCGAAAAAAGCGGAGAAAGCGAAGAAAGCCGTACTTCTTCCGCTTCTTTCGCTTCTTTCGCGGGAGGACCTGGCTAGATGGGGCGCTATCTTGACCGGGCGAAAGCGGTGACCGGGGCGGTCCCGGTCCAGCACGTGGCAGTGCCGGCGCCCCTGGGTCCCAGCGAGGAGACACTCGCGGCCGTGGCCATAGTGCCAACGGCTAATGTGTGTGACGACTGCGGCAAGGAAGCCACCGTCACGGTCTTGACCGACTACGACGCCCGCTACTGCCGGCGATGCCTTCGGGGCAGATGACCATGGCGACCGATGATGACGCAGAAACCGGCGGAAACGATTCGAGGGATCTCATTGTCCTTTCGGATGGATCCGGCGGCACCCTATCCCCCCCAACCGGCCCGAAGATCGATCTGCGTGACCCGCACGCGGTACGGCGAGAACTCGCCGCTGTCTACCGCGACGCACGCGCCGGTCGCCTGGATGCCTCGGCCGCCACTCGTCTCGGCTACCTGCTGTCTTTGCTCTTGCGCGCCTTTGAGACGACGGAGCTGCAAGACCGCCTCGAAGCCCTGGAACGCACCATTGGAGAAAGGAAACAACCCCATGCCCGTGGATCGAATCGCTAGGCTGTACGAAGGACTGACGCTCAAAGAAAGGGCGGTCTTGGCATTCAGCTACCTTACCGAGCTGAACGTTCAGGAAGTGGATCGAATCCTGGCAACGGTCCCGCGCAAGGTCTATCGCATGCTCGACGACGAGCATACTCGCTGGGCCGACGGTCTCCGCAGCATGGCCCTGTTTTTTGGAATGGAACACTGGCGGTTTCAGGCAAGGTCTTTGGCGGCGAGTGGCTTCTTGATGCACATGTACAACAAGCCGGATGTTAGCGAAGAGGAAGATGAGAGCGTCGGGGTTTGCTTCGATGCGTGGGGTGTTTGGGAAACTCGATTGATGACCATGGATGTGGCGCTCGAAGCGGTCTGCGCAAAACACAAGGTTGACGTGGCGGCGATCCGCCGTTACTGCGACATCGAAGGACCGTACCGGGCACTTGGGCCAGGGGCAGTCGACCCAAAGCTACTGGACGAGATGACAACGGCCTATGACGGTCTGCTTCAGGGCTGGAAATGAGGCTTGGCGTACACACACCGGTCGGCCTGTGTACACCGCTGCGCTTTCGAGATTGACTACAGCAACCAGCGGTATACACTGAAACCATGGCAAAGCGAATCAAGACGGGCGATCCCAAGGTGGCAATCGGCTACGTTCGCGTCAGCACGGACGAACAGTCCCTCGGCCCAGAAGCGCAGCGGGCCGCAATCGAGAAGTGGGCGCAGTCGCGCGGCGTGCGCGTGGCCGCCGTGTTCGAGGACCACGGCATCTCTGGCGGTGCATCGGTAGAGAAGCGCCCCGGTTTGCTGGCCGCCCTCGCCGCCCTTCGTGAGCACGGGGCGGGCCTGCTGGTGGCGGCGAAGCGGGACCGCATCGCACGGGACACCGTGATCGTGGCCATGGTCGAACAGGCGGCCGTCCGTGCTGGCGCAGTGGTTACCACTGCCGACGGGGCCAGCGATGGCGCAGGGCCGGAAGGGGCGCTCATGCGTGGGATCGTGGATGTGTTCGCCGCCTACGAGCGTGGTGTCATCAAGTCCCGCACTCGGGCCGCCTTGGCCGTGAAGCGGGGCAGGGGCGAGCGCATCGGCCAGATCCCCTACGGCTACGTCTTGGCGGCTGACGGGGTCCACCTGGAAGAGAACGCGGCCGAGCAAGCTGTCATCGTCCAGATCCGCGCCCTCCGGGCCGCGGGCCTGTCCCTCCGAGCGGTGACGGTCGAGTGCGAGCGTCAGGGCATGGTGTCCCGGGCGGGGCGGCCGTTCTCGCTCACCCAGATTGCGCGGCTGGCGGCATGACGGGCAAGAAGCGTATGGTCGACCTCGCCGCCGTCCGGCGGGGCTTGGCCGGCCTGGACGCCACCGTCAGGCGCTGGCCTGAACTCACCACACCCGAGGCGCGGGAACGTCTCGGGGCCTACCTGGAAAGGGACCACGACATGGGCAGAACGAAGAACGCGAAGGACAAGGGACCGACCGTGCAGACCGCCGTCCGCCTGGACCTGGAACTGATAACCCGCCTGGACGCCATCGCCCGCAAGCTGTCCCGGCCTGGCCTCGAAGTGACCCGCACCGATGCGCTTAGGATCTGTCTGCTGACCGGCCTGCAGGCCATCGAAAAGGAGCGGTAACGGTGGGCTGCGTCTTCAACCGAGGCAGGCGCCATCAACCGCGCTGGTACGTGAAGTACCGAGACGTGGACGGCCGATGGAAGATGGTCCCTTCTCGCCAACCAACGAAGAAGAAGGCGCAACAGTACGTAGCAGAGATAGAGGGCAGAGTCGCAAACGGAAAGCTCGGAATCCCTGAGCCATCGCCCGAAGAGGTGAAGCGAGATCGGCTCACGGTGAAAGAGCTGGCGGCTCTCTTTCTCCGTGACTACACCTCCCCACGGTTGAAGGACCCGGCCAGATACCGAAAAGCCGTCGGCTTCACTCTGCACCACCTGACCGGCTCTCTCGGCTACATGCGAGTCACGGACGTGGGGCGGCTGCACCTCTCCCGGTTGCGGGATGAGAAGCTGGCGGCCGGATTGTCGAAGGCCACGGTCAAGCTCGTGCTGGCCTACACGTCGCGCATGTGGAACTGGGCGCGCGCGGAAGGCTTGATCGACGGGCTGAACCCGGTGGCGTTGGTGGACAAGCCATCGGTGGCTGGCCAAGCCATGGACTTCAACGTCCTGTCGATGGATGAGGCGGACTGTCTGCTCTCTTGGGCGCGCGAGAAGCAGCCAAAGGAATATCCCGCCTATGCCACGGCCCTCTATACCGGGTTGCGCATGGGCGAGCTGTGGGGCCTGCGTTGGGCCGACTGCGACCTTGAACGCGGCCTGCTGACCGTGCGCCGCTCCTATCGCCTGGCCCCGAAGTCAGGCAAGCCGCGCGCAGTGCCCATCAACCCGGCGCTGCTGCCCATGCTTCGCCAGTGGCGGAACGACTGCCCGGCCTCGGATGAAGCCCTGGTCTTCCCCACGGCCCGCGGATACATGAGGCAGAAAGATCGAGACTACGGCTTTAAGGCCGCGCTTGCCGGCGCCGAATGCCACCCCGTCACCTTCCACGGCCTCCGCCACACGTTCGCAAGTCACTTCATGATGTCCGGCGGGAACATCCTCACCCTGCAAAAGCTACTCGGTCACTCCTCGGTGGCGGTGACGATGAAATACGCCCACCTGGCCCCGGACTTCATGCGCGACGAGATCGCCCGCCTGCGCTTCGAGCGACCGACGGCTGCGGTCACGGACCTGGCAGAGCATCACGCGAACGCGCGGTAGGCTCGATTGCGGCTCGACAAAACGGGGAGATATCAGTGGCGATCGCGCTCACTATGCCAATATCCTACGCCCACTTGAAAGCTCCTTCGACAATCTTGCATTTCTCCACGTTCTTGAAGAGGTTGGCCAGGTAGGCGTCCGGGTACTTTGAATTCACGATGGTATTCACATGGAGGAAGGCCTTGCCAGTAGCTTCCTTGAGGGTGCTGGCCTCCGTCGAATCGAGCTTTCCCGGCTTTCGGACAGCCTCCGGTTTAAGGCTCTGCATGACAAGATGGATCAGAAAACGATTTCCGTGCACGGCGAGCAATCTTCTTCTACCGTCGGATCGCGACTTTATCTGTGCAAGTTCGGACTCTACAGCCCTTGCGATTTGAACTAGACGCCAAATGGTTGGTCCGGGGACCGATGCATTGAAGAGTACCTTATATGGCGCTTTCTCGATGTCCCCCCAAAGACTGCCGATTTCTGCTTTCGCACCTACTGCAAATGAGACATCGCGCTGGTAGCAGGCAAGCGCGACCGTTGCATCGACGATGTCAAACCCGGTATCGCGCGCGGTGAGAGTCTCACCGGACTTGTAGAGATATTCCACTCCTTCATTGATGAGTTCGGAGGCGATCCGCTGTTGTTCTGGGTCCAGCGCAACGAAATCTCGTCGCTCAATTCGGTTCTGGGAATTGTTGTACTTCGTAACTTCCTTGTCGAAACCTGGGGGGCATTGTTCTAGAGAGATTAGCCGCAGACCGACACGTGCGCGTCCTACCTTCGTCGGGTCTTTTGCGGCCGCATCGGAAATCGCTCCCACAGTCTGTGCGCCGTTGACAATCCGCAAGTCGCTACATTCAAAGTAGCCCGTCTCGCGGGTGTTGCCACCGAGTGGCTTCTTCGAGACGGATCGGCAGAGTGCAGTGACCCCGTTGTTGAAGTACCAGAAGTTCTCTGGCTGGTTGGTCAAGGTCTCGACCATGCTGGAATTCACCTGGGTTACTCCCAAGAACACCCGCAAGTTGGGCGCGAAAAGGCGATTCTGATGCTTGGTCAACCATTGTGCGACGTCGCTGGCAGCTACTTGCCCGTAGAAACCCTGGTATGGGTCTCGAACCTGGCCCCAGTCGTAGAGGACAACCTCAAGGTCGATTGGCGGGCCACCTAAGCCTTGCGAGATTATCGAGTACACATCAACCTGGCGTAGCGCCTGGCTAGAAACGATCTCGGTTGGGTTGTTGGCCTCGTCCAGGGCGTCCTTGAGGTCGCTCTTCACCTCGGTCGAAAGCCCTGCCTGGCCAGTGTGGATTGCCACCAAGATGATCTTCGTGCTCGCGTCGTTCAGAGCAGACTCAATCGCTGCCGCTCGCTTTGTCAGACGATCTGGGAATTGGTCCCAGCGCGCGTTAATCAGGTCCTTGAACCCCTTGATGAACTTGAGGATCTCGCCGCGATCGATCGACCCGCCGCCATCATGGTGCCATTTGGATTGAAGGAGATAGAGAACCTTCTCCCCGGGATGGTAATAGACGGCGTCGAGGCCGTTGTCCCCATAGCCATCAGTAACCGCAGCCGAAGCGTCTTCTGCGCTGATGTTTGCCAGATGAGCGAGCCCGAGCGCGGCCAACGAGCGGGACAGGAAAGCGCTCTCGCGTTCGGGATCTGGCTTGCTCGCAAGATCGGTCACGTCTATCAGCTTGCGAAATGTCTTGTCGAGGGATGCCTTGATCTGTCTGATATGCAGGTCGCTCATTGCGTCATCTCCATCAGCAAATGCCGCGCAGGCCCACTAGGTCGCATGTCCGATGCTACTACCACGACATTCAGCCGAGGGGATGGGCGAACACGGCCGGGCCTCGGCCAGGTGTCCCATCGTCTGCGGTGGACGGTTGGACACCGGGTGGCACCAAACCATAGTCCTGGCCTAGGCCGAGATCCGCCCGCTTGGTGCACATTTGGTGCTGCGGCACCGCCGCGCTTCCCCTCCCTGCCCAAAACCCTAATGATCTTGCAGTGGAGCTGATGGGGATCGAACCCACGGCCTCTAGAGTGCGATTCTAGCGCTCTCCCAGCTGAGCTACAGCCCCAAGACCCGCGTTAACGGGTCAGGGGATTGTACTTGTCACGATCTGGTTTGCAACCTGGAAGTCTCGGATGTCTATTCTCGCCAGGACCCATGGCGCGCCACCGCAAACCAGAAGCCACGCCCAAGCCGGCCGCGGCCAGGATTCGAGTCGCCCGGGTGCGCGCCGATCTCGCGCTGGTCGAGCAGGGGCTGGCGCCTACGCGCGAGAAGGCCAGGGCGCTCATCCTCGCGGGCCAGGTGCTCGACGGAGATCGCCCGGTTGACAAGGCCGGCGATCTGGTAGGGGCGCAAGCGGCGCTCCGCCTGCGTGGGGAGCCCATGCCGTATGTTTCGCGCGGCGGAATCAAGCTGGCGCATGCGCTTTCAACCTTCGGCCTAGAGGTGAAGGACCTGACCGTCCTCGACGTGGGCGCCTCGACCGGCGGCTTTACCGATTGCCTGCTCCAGCGCGGGGCACGGCGGGTGTACTGCATCGATGTGGGGCACGGCCAGCTCGCTTGGAAGATCGCCTCGGATCCACGCGTGGTCGTCGTCGATCGCACCAACATCCGTCTCATGCCGCCCGAGCGCATCCCCGAGCGCTGCGGGTTCGCCGTGGTCGACGTCTCTTTCATCTCCTTGCGCCTGGTCCTGCCTGTGCTGCCCGCCCTGCTCCAGCCGGGCGCAGCCGTCGTCGCCCTGGTCAAACCGCAGTTCGAGGTGGGCCGGGCCAAGGTGGGCAAGGGCGGCATCGTGCGCGACCAAGCGGATCGGCAGCTCGCGCTCGACGAAGTGAAGGCTGCCGCAGGCAACCTGGGCTACCAGGTTCTGGGCGAGACCACCTCCCCCATCACCGGGGGCAAGGGCAACGTGGAGTTTCTCCTCTATCTTCGCCATCCCTAGCAAGCGCGACCGGCGATCGATCCGACCACGGCCACGACCTCCTGCGACCATCGCTGCGGTCCCACTGGTGCTCCGGCGGTTCGCCGTCTATTGTCCTCCCCAAATGGAAATCTTCGTCACCGGCGCGGCCGGCTTCATCGGTTCGCATTTGGCCGAACGCCTCGTCGCGCGCGGGGATCGGGTCACGGGGTTCGACAACTTCGACGAATTCTATCCACGCGCGGTCAAGGAACGGAATCTCGCGGGACTGCGCCGAAACCCGTCTTTCCGCCTGGTCGAGGGTGATCTGACCGACCCGCACGACATTGACGCTGCCCTAGACACCGCGGGCAGACCCGACGGCGTCGTGCATCTGGCGGCGCTGGCCGGGGTGCGGCCATCCATCAACAGCCCGCAGCGCTACTGGGCAGTGAACGTCACCGGCACCCTGCACCTGCTTTCCGCCTGTCGCGCGCGTGGTATCAAGCGGTTTGTCTTCGGCTCGTCGTCCTCGGTCTACGGAAAAGACAGTCAGGTTCCCTTCTGCGAGTCCGATCCCTGCAGTCGGCCGCTTTCACCCTACGCCGCGACCAAACGGGCAGGCGAACTGCTCGCCTTCACCGAGCACCACCTCTACGGCTCGTCGGTCACCTGCTTGCGCTTCTTCACTGTGTACGGACCACGCCAGCGCCCCGACCTGGCGATTCACAAGTTCACCAGGCTCATCGCCAACGACCAGCCCATCCAGCTTTTCGGCGACGGAACCAGCTCGCGCGACTACACCTGGATCGACGATATTCTCGACGGCGTGTTGGCAGCCATCGAGCAGCAGGTACGGGGAGCAGGCCCCGCGTTTCGTATCTACAATCTGGGCGGCGCGCATCCCACAAGCCTGAAGAATCTGGTCGATCGCATCGCCACCGCCCTGGGCAAGCCGGTGCGCATCGATTGGCAGCCGGAACAGCCGGGCGACATGCCGCACACTTTGGCCGATGTGGAGCTGTCCGAGAGCGATCTCGGCTACTCGCCCAAGGTCAGCATCGAGCAAGGCATTCCCCGCTTCGTGGCCTGGTGGCGCGCCGAGAACGGGAGGTAGTTAGCTTTCTCACCACAGAGAGCACAGAGAACACAGCGGTCGGAAAGGAAGAAGGGGTTAGGATCTCGCTGTTCCCACCCTTCCCTTTCCGTTCCGGCTCTGTGATCTATGTGTCCTCTGTGGTGAAAAAGCTAACCTTCCGTTCCGCGCCCCCGCCCAATCCCGTAGTACACAAACCCAGCCGCGCGCAATACGGCCGGGTCCCAGACGTTGCGTCCGTCGACCACCACTGGCGTGCGCATGACACTGCGGAGGCGCTCGAAGTTCGGCCGGCGGTAGTCGTGCCATTCGGTGACCAGGGCCAGGGCATCGGCACCCTCGGCGCACTGGTAGTTGGAGGCCTCAAAGTCCACGCGCTCACCCAGGATCATGCGCGCCGCTGGGATGGCAACGGGGTCAGTGGCAGCCACGCGCGCACCCGCGGCCAGCAAGTCCTCGATGAGGACCAACGCCGGCGCCTCGCGCATGTCATCGGTGCCGGGTTTGAAGGCCAGCCCCCACAAGGCGATCTTGCGACCGTGCAGGTCGCCGCCAAAGTGCTTGAGCAGGCGCTGGGCTAGCTGGTGTTTTTGCTGCTGGTTGACCGCTTCCACCGCAGCCAGGACTTGCAGGCGCGTGCCCGCCTGCTTGGCCGTGTTGAGCACCGCGCGCAGGTCCTTGGGGAAACAGCTTCCGCCGAACCCCGCGCCGGCGTACAGGAACTTGGCGCCGATGCGGGCGTCCGAGCCCAGTCCCTTGCGCACCAACTCGATGTCGGCACCCACCGCATCGCACAGAGCAGCCATCTCGTTCATGAACGAGATGCGCGTCGCCAGCATGGCATTGGCGGCATACTTGGTCAGCTCAGCCGAGCGGCGATCCATCACCAGGATACGATCGCTTGAGCGGGTAAACGGCGTGTACAGGGCTTGCAGGGTGTGGAGCGCGCGCGGGTCGCTGGTCCCGATGATCACGCGATCGGGCTTCATGAAGTCGTTGACCGCATCGCCCTCCTTGAGGAACTCAGGGTTGGACGCGACGGCGAATTCGTGGCGCGTGTGCTGGCGCACGATAGCTTCGATCCTATCGCCGGTGCCGACCGGCACCGTGGACTTGGTCACCAGCACGGCCCAGCCCGAAAGGGCGCGCGCGGCCGTTTCAGCAGCCTGGAAGATGTAGCGGAGATCGGCCGAGCCGTCGGGCGCGGGCGGGGTGCCTACCGCCAGCACCACGACCTCGGCGCCGACGGTGGCGGTGGACAGGTCGGTGGTGAAGGCAAGTCGGCCTTCCTCTACGTTGTGGGCGATCAGCTTGTCCAGGCCGGGTTCGTAAATAGGCACCTGGCCCCGCTTGAGCGCAGCGATTTTTTCCCCGTCGATGTCGCAACAGGTGACGTCGTTGCCCATATCCGCGAATCCAGCACCTGCGACAAGTCCGACGTAGCCGGTCCCGATGACACATATCTTCATGGTGGATTCACCCTAGCATAGTGGAGTATTGCAGCCGCAAGGCTGCAATGTGGAATAATGGCGTGTATGCAGGTGATGATTCTCGCGGCTGGCCGCTCGACCCGTCTCGGCTCTCTCGGCATGGCTCTTCCCAAGCCGCTGCTTCCCGTGTGTGGCTATCCGGCTATTACCTTTGCCTTGGCGTTGTGCCGGCAAGCCGGATTGCACGACATCGTGATCAATCTGCACCACCACGGCGATAAGATCGGGAAGACCCTGGGCGATGGCTCGCAGTTCGGCGTCAACCTGCGCTACTCGGTCGAAGAAGCGCTGCTGGGCACGGGCGGGGGTGTGGGCAAAGCGCGCGCGCTTTTTGCATCCGAACCGGTGCTCATCATCAACGGCAAGGTCGCGGCTGATGTCGATCTGCGTGCGGTCATCGCGGCCCACGCGCAGGCACCGCGGGGAACCGTGGCCACCATGGTGCTGCGCGAGGATCCCCATCCCGAACTGTGGGCGCCCATCGGCGTGGACGCGGAGGGCAGGGTCACCAGCATCCGCGGCCGGCGCGCGGGCCGCGCCTCGCCCATCGCTCCGCGCATGTTTGCCGGCATCCACGTCGTTGAATCGGCATTGCTCGACCGCCTGCCCGCAGGCGTGTCCGACATGATCGGAGACGCCTACATTCCGGCGCTGCGGGCCGGGGACCGCATCGGGGCTATGACCATGACCGGCTATTTCGCCGAGCATTCCACCCCGGAAAGCTATCTCGCCGGGAACCTGGCCCTGGTTGCGAACCCGGGCTTGCTCCCTCATCCGCCCGGGCCGCTTGCCGGCGTGGATCCCGCTGCCCAGGTCGATCCCTCGGCGCGAATTGTGCCGCCGGTTCGTCTCGCGGCCGGAGCGGTGGTCGAGGCAGGCGCCGTGGTGGGGCCATGGACCGTGGTGTGCGGCGCTGCCCGCGTGTCGTCGAGCAGCCAGGTGGTCCGCAGTGTGGTGTGGCCAGGCGCCACCGCGCAGGGAAACTTGGTGGGCGCCATCGTGTCCCCCGAGGGTCCTTTCATTGTCGAAACCACCCCACCACCGCAGACGGTATGAGGAGGATAGCTTTTTTCACCACAGAGGACACAGAGGACACAGAGGCGGACCGGAAAGGGAAGGGTTCGGCCCGGTGTGGTCCAAATTCCTTCTTCCCATCCGGTCTCTGTGTTCTCTGTGACCTCTGTGGTGAAAAAGGTGACCAGTCCCGGCCTAGCGCCCGCCCGCCGCCGGCGCCGAGGCCTGTTCGCGCAGGCAAGAGGTGACCGCTTCCACCAGGCTGCGCTTGTAGCGGGACTTGGGCAAGAAAACGTTGGCGCCCGCGGCCAGCGCGCGCTGGCGGGTCGCCGCCGAGGTGCGCGACGAGAGCACCACGATGGGCAACCCGCGCAGGGTCGGTTCGTGCCGAATTCGCGCGATCAACTGGAACCCGTCCACGCGTGGCATCTCCAGTGCGGTCACCACCGCGTCGAACCGCCGCTCGCCCAAAATCTCCCACGCATCCCAGCCGTCCTCTACCGAGACTGTCTGGTAGCCACCGGTGGAAAGAAAACGCGCAGCGCTCTCACGCGCCATGCGCGAGTCGTCGACGATGAGGATGCGCGGCTGCCCTCGCCGCGGCCCCGGCGCCGCAGTTCGCGGCGGCCCAAAGGCCGCCTCCGCGAGCGCGCCCAGGTCGAGCACCAGTTGCGCCTTGCCGGCTCCCGACGCCGTCACCCCGGCATAAAGCGAAATCAGCCCCAGCAGGGGGCCCGGGGGACGGATCACGACCGTGCGCGGGCCAATGACCTTGTCACAGGTGAAGATGAAGTCGCGGCCGCCGTAGCGCACATGCAAGGCCGCCGCGCGCCGGCCTGGGGGCAACTCGACGCCCAGCAAGGAATGCAGGCGCAGCAGCATCAGCGTGGGTGCGTTTCCCGTCGGATACTTGGCCGGCATGGGCGTCACGATGGCACTGCCGGCCAGGATGTCGGGCCCTACCGGCAAGGCTTCGATGACGTGCGCGGCTGGCACGGCGTAGACTTGGCCGCCCAACTTGAACAACAGGGCCTGCGTGATTGTCCCGCTGAGCGGCAGCGAGAGACGAAAACGCGTGAAAACCCCGGCCTGGTAATCCAGCTTCACCTCGCCGCCCATGTGCGCGATGGTGCGCTCGACGATGTTGAGGCCCATGCCTCGGCCGGCCAGTGCGTCCGAATGGGGCCGGGTGGAGAACCCCGGCTCGAAGATAGCCGCGACCAAGCCCTTGTCATCCAGGGCACTTGCGGAGGTTTCGCGCCCGGCGCGCAGCAGGGCTTGCCGAACCGCCTCGCGGTCGATGCCGCCCCCATCGTCTTCAAAGGTGATGAAGACGGAATCGCCCTCCTGCACGGTTTTGATTTCAATGCGCCCGCGCGCCGGCTTGCCGCGCTCGGCGCGCATCTCAGACGATTCAATTCCATGCGCCAGGGCATTGCGTAGAAGGTGCAGCAAGGGGTCGGTGAGCTGATCGACCACGCTCTTGTCCAGCTCGACCTCGCCGCCTGCGACCACCATGTCCACTGGGCGGCGGCAGGTGCGCTCCAACTCGCGCATGGCCGAGCCCAGCCGGCTGTACAGCCATTCCATGGGCACCAGGCGTGCGCGGCGAATTTGTTCTTCAAGCTGCTCCGAGACTTGCCGCATAGTGCCCGCATCGGCAGCCAGCGCACGGGCCGTGCGATCCAGGTATGAGGCGAAGTTGGCGAATCCGACTTCCACCTCGCCCAGGCGGTCGAGCACGTGCGTCTCTGGGGGGGTGCCGGGAGCCAGGCCTACTCCCAGTTCCCCCAGCGAAGTGCGCATGGTGCTGCGGGTAACGCGCAGGTCACGCAGCACGCTCTCAAGCTCGTGCACGCGTCGATCAAGGCGCGTGCGCAGGATGACCAGATCGCCCACCCCATCGAGCAGGACATCGAGCCGCTCGGCATCGACCCGAAGCATGCCATCGCCACTGGTTCGCCGATCAGCCACGGCGCGCCGGTCGGATTGTCGGCGGCGGTCCGTGCTTGCTCGCGGCACCGCCACGGCTTCCGGTGGATAGGCGCCGCGCGCGGGTGGGGCCGCCAGGCGGGCGCTGGTAAGCAGCGCGCGCAGCGAGGAGATGCCCTCGTCAATACGCTCCAGGATTCCGAAGGTAGGCGCAAGCTTCCCGGATCGCATCTCGGCGCAAAGCTCTTCCAGCTCGTGCGCGGCCCGCGCGATGGCGTCGTGGGCCACCGAGCCCGCCGCGCCCTTGAGGGTGTGCAGATGGCGAAACAGGGCATCCACGAGCTGGGGATCCACATCCAAGGTGGTCTCCGCGGCGCACGCCAGCGCCTGCTGCGCCTCCGCGATATGGCGCAGGTGCTTGTCCGCCTCGTCGAGAAACAAGCCGCGCAGCAGCTCGGCCTCGCTCGGGTTCCATTCACCCAGGGGACCGCGCTCTCCGTTGTCCGTACCGTCTTTTGCCGGCGGTGCCATGGTGCAACTGACTAGCGCGCCTTGGCCGTGCCGTCGGCCAGCGCCGCCAGCACCCGCCGTAGCGCATCGCCGAGCGGGGTGGTTGCGTTGTCGGCAAGCAGGGCAAGGGGCTGCAGAAGCTCGGTGATCGCGGGGCGCCGTTCGCGCAGAGCGCGCGCCAGCTCCGCCTCATCTTGGCCGGCGAAACGAAGCCGTGCCACCGACTGGGTCAGCCCCTTCACGGCGGCGGCAAGAGCCGCGGTGTCGCGTCCCGCGGCAGCGGCAGACGCGGCCAGCGTCTCGGCCACGCGACGAATCTCCTCGATGGTGTGGTTGGCTTCGCTGGTGGAGTTCACGATGCTCCGGATAAAGGCGCCGATGTCCTTGGTGGCGACCGCCGAGCGTTCAGCCAGCTTGCGCACGTCCTCGGCCACCAGACCGAAAGCCTTGCCTTGCACGCCCGCGCGTGAGGCCTCGATGGCCGCGTTGAGCGCCAGGATATTCGTCTCCGAAGTCACGTCGTCAAACAACTCCACGATCTGGCCGATCTCGTCGGAACGTGCCTCCAGCGCCTTCAACTTGCGCGCAATCTCGGCGATGGCCGCCTGCTGGTGAGACACGCTCTCGGCGATCAAATGGTTGGCGCGCTCGAGCGCTCCCGCGGTCGACAGGGTATTGGTGGCGCTGTCCGCGATCTGGCTGGCATGTTGGCTCAACCCTTCCAGCATCTGGTTGAGCGCGGAAGCCAGAGGCGCCAGCGTGCGGGAGGTAGCTTCCGCGCGCACCGTCAGATCGCCAGCCTTGGCGGCGTTGACCACGTTGATGAGGTTATCCAATCCGCTAGTTCTGGTCATGGGCTTGTCACCGTGCTGATGGCGTGACGAACGTGATCAATGGCCTGCTGGGCGTTGATTAGCAGAGCGGGGCCGTCGGCGTCGAGCACCGTGGCGGCCAGAAAGGTCGGCCGCGGAGGTGGTGGTCGGCTGTGCTGCTCGTCGACCTGGCCCACGCGCACCCGACGTTCCACCGCCAATGCGACAGAAATGACCGGGGTGTTGGCGTCGGGTGTGGTCTCGATCAAGATGAGTGTCTCGGCCGTCATGGGATCGGGCACGCCGTCGCCATGCGCCTCGCCCACTTGCGGAAAGTACACCCCCAGGTCGAGCACGGGCAAAATTTGGCCACGCACAGGAGCGATCCCGCGCATGACCGGCGGGGCGAGCGGCACCGGGGTTAAGCCGGGCATGGGCAGCATCTCGCGCACCACACTGACGGGCAGGGCGCAGCGCAGGCCGCGCAGGTGGAAGAACACCACGTCCAGGTTGGAGGCCGTCGCCACAATCATCCAACCATCGGCGCCACGCGCCTGCGAATGAACTTGCAGCGCAAGAGCCGGAACAACACTTGGGTTACATCATACGAGCCCATCTTGGACAAGTGGATGATGTCACGCACAGTGTTCTTTCCGTTGACGATTTCCAGCACAGCCGCCTCTTCACGCAGCAAGCGGTGGTCGTCGAACGAGGCGATCGTGTCCTCGTTGCGCACGAAAACCATGTCGAAGTTCTCGATCTCTTGTCCAATCACGCGCCACTCGTCGACGCGCCGGAGGCCCTGCATGATGAGCCCGTCGATGGGTAGGCCCAGGGCCACCTCGCGCGCTGCCGGCGGGGGCTCGGCCGAGGGGTGGAATGAGAAGCTCCCCTTGCCCCAACGCAGTCCCTCGAATACCAGGGCGGTGGTCTGTTGCGCCATGGCCCTTCTCAGCCCGAATTCCGTGATAAGTCCCCGCCGGCACAGATCAGCGCCGAGCAGCCCGCCACCCGGGGCAGCGCGCCGCTCCTCCAGCACCTCATCCAATTTGGCGCGTTCGAGCTGTCCCCCACGCACCAGGAAATGTCCCAGCAAGAACTCGTCGGCCACGCCCCGGGCGCCAGCGAAATCGATGCGGCCCTTGTTCACGCAGATCTCGATGCTCGCATCTTTGCCCAGCAGGCGCAGCGTGCCGGAATGCTGCCGGTCTTGCAGCAAGAGCAGCACGTCGGCGATGGACACGACCGCCAGATCACCCACCAGCGCGGCGCCGTCCGGACCGATGGACGCTGGTTTCCCTTCCTCGGCCTTAGGCAAGAGGCCGACCACGTCCAGGTTGTCGGACGCCTCGCCGGACACGGGAGTTGGCGGGTGCTTGCGCTTCTCCAGAGCGTGGTGGACCACGGCGAGCAGCGCGTCCGGTGAAAACGGCTTGGGCAAAAAATCGACCACGCTGCCCAGGTTGGAAAAACAGGCGCCTGCCTCCTCGCCCTTGGCGCTCATCACCACCACGGGCACAGTGGCCAGGGCCACGTTTCCCGAGATGGCCCGGCACACGTCGTCCCCATTCAGGTCGGGCAGAAGGTAGTCCAGGAGCAAGAGGTCCGGCGGATTCTCAGTTGCTGCCAGGATACCCATCTCGCCGCAATCCGCGGTCGACACATGGAAGCCCGCCTTGGCCAGCGCAATCTCGACTAGCTTCAGGATGGTGGGGCTGTCGTCTACGACGAGGATATTCTCGTCTGGCATCGATATCTGGCTCCCTTTGGGAAACGACCAAGCTACCACGTTGGACACGCAGAACGAAGGGCCCCAATTTATATGGGAACCCTGAAAGGGTTCCCATACCCTCCCGCGATGGTGCGCCGCCGGCAAAGCCGGCGGGCTCCCCACGCGATCTATGCACAGGTAGGCGTAGGTGGTCTTTGGTGTGCAAATGCTCTCGCGCGCTGGCGTCAACTCAGGAACGCTCGCCATTATGACGATGTGAAGGATGTTCTATGGATGCGGCAACATGGCTCAAGCAAGTCGGCGACCAATCCGGCCAGGCCGACAAGCGTGCGCGCCTGGCGGAGTTGGTTGCCTACATCGGTTCGGTCGCCACCCTGGATGACCTCTTGTTCGAGGCCACTGAGCGCGCCAGCGCATTCTTGAGCGCGGAACGCACCACGCTGTTCATGTCTGATACCCAGGGCCAGTTGCGGGCCGTGGCTTGGGTGGAAGACTCCGTGCGCGAGCTGCGCCTGCCACGCGATCCGACCAACGTGATCGGCTTCGCCTACGCCGCCAAGGTTCCGCTTGGCTTCCAGAACCTGAACGATGCGAACGAACTCTTGCGTCTGCATCCGCGCCTGCGGCCCGATGACCGGCTGGACCGATGGCTGGGCATTGCCATCCAGGGCGCCATCGTGGCACCGCTCCTGGTCGGCGATCTGCCCTTCGGTGTCATGTTGGTGGTCAATCGCCAAGATGAGTCCGGGCTCTTCGGGCCGCGCGATCTGGTCTACGCGGGCGACCTGTGCCGGGCCATGGCGAAAACCCTGGCCGGGCTGTTGGCGCCGCGCGAGGCGTCCACGCAGCCCCCCGCTACCCCCACACCCGTGCCCCGCACCACGACTTCGCAGGGCCGCACAACTCCACCCGCACCGGCTGTCGAGCAGCCCAGGAAGGGCACGCCCGTGCCCGAGGCCAAGCCGGTTTTTGCCGCGCAGGAGCGTGGAGTGAAGAAGCCGGTCGGCAAGTGGGACACCCTGGTCGATGCCGGTATCATGCCGATCGAGACCCTGCAGAAGTCGCTCGCTCTGGCGGAGCAAGCCAATCAAGATCCCGCCCGCTATCTCATCGAGAAGGTGGGGGTGAATCGCGCTGACGTGGAGAAGGCGCTCTCGACCTACTACAACGCGCCCTTCTACCGCTTCACCGACGGTCAGCAGATCCCGGAAGACTTGCGCGCCCGCCTGCGCCTCGATTACCTGAAGAAGATGTGCGCGGCGCCCATCGAGCGGCGCGGCCCACAGCTTATCGTGGTCATCGACGACCCAACCGACTTTTCCCGCTGCGATGCTCTGCGGGCCATCGAGGCGGATCGCGAGGTGATCTTCCACGTCGGCTTCAAGGATGAAATCGCCGCTTGCATCGAGTGCTCGTACGGCGCGCGGTCGGACGTCAATGTCTTGCTCAAGGAGCTGTCCGGCGACGAGAGCACCGGCGCGATCGACGAGCCCAGCGACGATGAAGAAGAAGGTGAAGAGTCGGATAGCGCCATCATCAAGCTGGCCAACCAGGTCATCATCGATGCCTTCCAGCGGGGGGCGTCCGATATCCATATCGAGCCCTATGGCAAGGAAGACAACACCCGCATCCGTTTCCGCATCGATGGCGATTGCGTGCGCTACCAGGAGATTCCTCCTGCTTTTCGTAATCCCTTGGTGGCGCGTTTCAAGATCATGGCCAAGCTGGACATTTCCGAACGGCGCAAGCCCCAGGATGGAAAAATCAAGTTCCGCATGCGCGATCGCACGATCGAGCTCCGCGTCGCCACCCTGCCCACCGTCAATGGGAACGAAGATGTGGTCATGCGCATTTTGGCCGCCTCCAAGCCCATCCCTCTCGACGAAATGGGCATGAGTCAGCGCAACCTCGACGAGATGAGGAAGCTCCTGGTGAAGCCCTACGGCCTGGTCCTGTGCGTGGGACCCACCGGGTCCGGCAAGACCACGACGCTGCACTCGGCGCTCGGCAGCATCAACACCACCGATATGAAGATCTGGACGGCCGAGGACCCAGTGGAAATCACCCAGGCGGGTTTGCGCCAAGTGCAGGTGCAGCCCAAGATCGGCCTGGACTTTGCCTCGGCCATGCGCGCCTTTCTGCGTGCCGACCCGGACGTCATCATGGTGGGAGAAATGCGCGACAAGGAAACCGCCGCCACCGGGGTCGAGGCGTCGCTCACTGGCCACCTGGTGTTTTCCACCCTGCACACCAACAGCGCGCCGGAAACCATCACCCGCCTCATCGACATGGGGCTGGACCCGTTCAGCTTTGCCGACGCGCTACTGGGCGTGCTGGCGCAGCGTTTGACCCGTGGGTTGTGCAAAAAGTGCCGCGAGCAGTACGACGCGACCGACAACGAGGTGGACGAGATCGTGCAGGCCTTTGGCGAGGAAGAGGCGGCCCGTCGTGGCTTTGTCCGCCGCCGGATGAAGTTGTGGCGGGGCGCAGGATGCGAGATCTGCGGCAAGACTGGTTATAAGGGGCGTCTCGCGGTGCACGAACTCCTGGTGAACGACGACCCGATCAAGCAGGCGATCGCCAAACGCGCGCCGGTTGAGGACGTGCGTCGGATGGCCGTGGCTGGGGGCATGACCACCTTGCTCCAGGACGGCATTGAGAAGGCTATTGCCGGCAAGACTGACCTCAAGCAGGTCCTGGCCGTCTGCTTGCGCTAGTGCCGCCTGCCAGCCGCTTGCCAGATCCCTTCTGGTGGGCAGCGCTAGTTTTCCGCACACGCTCCTAGGAATTTCGGGCTAGTTCCAATAACATCCGAAGCGAGCACACTCCTGTCCATGGACGGTTTTCCGCGACGCTTCGGCGGGTATGCACTGGTCAAGCCCCTGGCTCGCGGGGGCATGGGAGCGCTCTATCTAGCGGTGCACGGCCAGCGGGGCCTGGAGAAGTTGTGCGTAGTCAAGACCGCCTTGCCTCACTTGGCGGGCAGGAGCTACGTGCAGCGGTTCAAGGACGAAGCCAAGGTGGTGGTGCGTCTCACCCACGGAAACCTGGTGAGTGTCTTCGATGCCGGCCAAGTCCATGGCGAGATCTACCTCGCCATGGAGTTCGTCGAGGGCAAAGACTTACGCGCGGTGTGGAACCGCTGCGCCCAGAAAGGCATAGCGTTCCCCTTGCCGGTGGCCGCCCACATCGTCAAGGAGTTGGTGCGGGGCCTGGCCTATGCGCACAATTTCGAAGGGCTCCGCCTGGTTCACCGCGATGTATCGCCGCCCAACGTGCTGCTTTCCTACTCGGGTGAGGTCAAGCTGACCGACTTCGGCCTGGCCACTTCGACCCTGAAACTGGAAAAGACGGCGCCCGGCGTGATCTTCGGCAAGGTCAGCTACATGGCGCCGGAACAGGCGCGCGCCGAAGCGCTCGACGGTCGCTGCGACATCTACTCCGCGGGCGTCATCCTGTGGGAGTTGCTCACTGGTCGGCAGCTTTTTGCCGCCGGCGCGCGTGCCCAGGGTGCACTGGAGGAGGAACAGGACGATTTGTTGGAGCGGGTGCGGCACCCGCAGATCATGCCGCCTTCCAAGCGCGCCATTCGGGTTCCGCCCGAGCTGGACGCGATCACCATGAAGGCGCTGGCGGTGCGGCCCGAGGACCGTTACCAGACCGGCGAGGAGTTGCGTTCGGATCTGGCCGCCTTCCTGGCCCGGACAGCCCCGGCCATGGACGGGCATCAGGTGGCGCACTTCATGCGCGAACTGTTCGGGGACATCATCCTGCGCGAGCGGGACGAGCGGCAGGCGCTTATGGCTGGCGCGACGGCGCTGTTGGAGGCGTCGGGCGAGGGTTCCCACGCCCCCGCGCACTCGCCTGACCCGGCCGAGGCCAAGGCCGACCGATCCGACACCGCGCCACTCGGGCGACGCGACGAGCCTGATGTGCCACAAGACGGCGGTCATTTTTCCGAAGAGGGGTCGCGCATGGTGGGCGCCCTCTTGGCCGGGCGCTATCACATCAAGCGCCTGCGCGGCGAGGGGGGCATGGGGCGGGTATACGAGGCCGAACACATCGAGATCGGCAAGCGGGTGGCGGTCAAGGTCCTGCACCCGGCTTACTCGCGCACGCCCGATCTGGTCGAGCGTTTCCGCCGCGAGGCGCGCGCGGCCTCGCGCATCGAGCACCCCAACGTGGTCAACGTGACCGACTTCGGCACCACGGCCGAGGGCTCGCTGTTCTTCGTGATGGAGTACATCGAGGGGATCGAGCTGGGCTTGCTCATTCACCGCGAGGGGCCGCTGGCCATCAACCACGCCCTGCGCATCACCGAGCAGATGTGTGCGGCGTTGCAGGCGGCCCACGATGCCGGCGTCATCCATCGCGATCTCAAACCGGAGAACATCCTGCTGGTCAGTCCAGCGAGCGCGCGCACGCCCAACGGGCACCCGGCGCAGCCGGGTGCGGAAACCGTGGCGGCGGCACCTGATCTGGTCAAGGTGCTCGATTTCGGCATTGCCAAGAGCGATGACGTCGATGATGGCCCCCGCGTCGGCAAGCGCCTGACCCGCCCGGGTGTGGCCATGGGCACGCCCGAATACATGGCTCCCGAGCAGGCCGCGGGCCACCCAGCCGATCCACGCTCGGATATCTACGCCACGGGTTCGATTCTCTACGAGATGCTCACCGGCGTTCCCCCCTATGACGGCGAGAACGTCATGGAGATCCTGCACAAGAAAGCCAATGAACCGCCGCGCCCCATCCTCGAGCTGAGACCCGATGTGCCCGCGCCGGTGGTGGCCCTGGTGGACAAGGCCATGGCGCGCGATCCGAACCAGCGCCCGCAGAGCATGGCCGAGTTTGCACGCCAGATCCGCGAGGTGGAGCTCATCCTGTCGGTGACACCGGCGCCGGTGCTGCTCCCGCCGCCTAGCTCCAAAGTGCAATTTGACGAATCGTGGGGCAGCCAGAAATCCCTCGTCCCCCCGAGCCGCCTGCGGGCCCTGGCCAAATCTTGGCATTGGTGGGCAGGGGCAGTTTCGGTGGTGCTGGCACTCGTGCTCATAGCGCGAGTAGCTACCCGCTTCCCGGCGCGCGCCGGGGCGGACGGGGGCTCAGACAGCTCGGTGGTGATGGAACAGCCGGCGCCGTCCCTGGGCTCGCTTGATGCAGAGTCGGCCTCCGACACGCAAGGAACCTCCGATGCGGAAGAGCCGGTCCAGGAAGAGAACCAGGGCACCGCCGAGCTGGCCGCAGCCGAGGAGAATCCCAAGCGAGAAGCCAGCCCGCGCCTCAAAGTGGTGCGCAGCTCGGCGAGTGTGTCCCAGGTGGAAGCTCGCAAGCTCTTGCAGGATGCTCGCGACTTCTTGCGTGCCCAGCGTTTCGACGAGGCTCGCGCGGCCTTCGAGCGCCTGCTTCACGCGGGCAAGAGTCGCGGGCCTGCCTTGGTGGGCTTGGCCAAGATCGCGTTTCAGCAGCACGACTACCAGGAGGCAGTCGATCGGGCGCGTGAGGGCGCCCGCGCAGGTGGTGGGGCGGAAGCGCGGGTGGTGCTGGGCGAGGCCTACTTCCGCCTGGAAAAGGACGCCGATGCGCGCAAGGCGTATGAAGAGGCGCTCAAGTTGGACCCTGACAATCGGACCGCGAAGCACGACTTGGAACTGATCCAGCGCCGGGGAAATTAGATGATCGTGGCGCCATGAGTTCGTACTTCCCACGCCGTTTCGGTAAGTACCTGCTGCTGCGCCCGATGGCCAAGGGTGGGATGGGCGAAATCTACATGGCAGCCTTGGGTCAGATCGGCGGGTTCGAAAAATTATGCGTGATCAAGAAGGTGTTGTCGGAGCGAGGCGATCCGAGCAAGGCCAAGCGCTTTCTCGACGAGGCCAAGGTGGTGTTGCGCCTCAGCCATTCGGCGCTGGTCAACACCTTCGACGCCGGCGAGGTGGA
>PMBS01000061.1:302-2949 GCA_003153015.1 Myxococcales bacterium | reverse complement strand
CTGCGCGCCTGCAAACAGGATCTGGCCGGCAAGCGCGCGGGGCTGTACGTCGGCGGAGCCTTCAAGGCCTTCTCGCTGGTGCGGGCGCTTCGGCAACTGGGCGTGTCGGTGGTGCTGGCGGGAACCCAGACCGGCAGCAAGGAAGAGTACGAAGAACTGCAGGCTGTGTGCGACGAACACACGGTCATCGTGGACGACACCAATCCGCTTGAGTTGGCGTCGTTTCTCGTCGAGCAGGACGTCGACGTCTTCATCGGCGGCGTGAAAGAGCGCCCCATCGCCTACAAACTGGGCATTGGCTTTTGCGACCACAACCACGAGCGCAAGATCGCGCTGGCGGGATTCGACGGTGCACTGGCCTTCGCTCGCGAGGTGCGTGCCACGGCCACCAGCCCAATCTGGAACCTTATGCCGCGCCGGATGCGAATCGCCGCAACAGCGAAGGGAGACAAGCGATGAGCTGCGCCGCCGTCAAGACGACTGCACCGCACGTGCACGGCTCGTCCAAGCCCGATGCCACGGTGAACCCTTGCACCCTGTGTGCGCCCCTGGGCGCGGCCTTGGCGACCGCTGGCGTGCGCGGCGCGATTCCCCTGCTGCATGGAGCGCAGGGCTGCGCGACCTACATCCGTCGCTATCTCATCAGCCACTTCCGCGAGCCCATGGACGTGGCATCGAGCAGCTTCGGCGAAGCGCAGACGGTTTTCGGCGGTGAGGACAACCTGGGGCGGGCGCTTGACAACGTGCTGGCGCAGTACCACCCCGAGCTGGTGACCGTGGCCACCACCTGTTTGGCCGAGACCATCGGCGACGATGTGCCGCTGCTGCTCACCCGCTATCGCACGCGAACTGGCAGCGCCCTGCCTCTGGTTCACGCCGCCACGCCAAGCTACAAGGACGGCCACGTCGAGGGTTTTCACGCCATGGTCTACGCCCTGGTCAAAGGGTTGGCCTGCAACCGGGGCGAGCCCTCGCGCGCAGTGAACCTGCTGCCGCCCCTGGTGTCGCCGGCGGATCTGCGCCATCTGCGCGAGATCGTGGCGGGCTTCGAGGTGGCCGCCACTGTGCTACCCGACTACGCGGATCGCCTGGACGGCGTGATTCTGGATCAATACCGCGCCTTGCCCGATGGCGGAACCCGCGTGGTCGACATCGCGTCCATGCCTCGCGCACTGGGCAGCATCGATCTGACACTCACCGGGCGCGCTCCGCGCGCCAGCAAGCTGCTGGCGGATCGCGGTGCGCCCGCGCGCGTTCTCGGCTTGCCCATCGGGATTCGCGCCATGGACGCCATGGTTGAAGCACTGGCCGACATGACCGGCGCGGGTCGGCCGGCATGGTTGCTGGGCGAGCGCGGCCGGCTGCTCGACGCCTATGTCGACGGACACAAGTACGTCTTCGGCGCGCGCGTGGGCCTGTACGGCGATCCGGAGTTCGTCGCTGCGTTGGCCGGCTTCTTACTGGAAATCGGGGCGCGACCGGTGTTCTGTGCGACCGGGGCACGCAACCGCGCCCTGCCGGAGGCCTTGGCGGCGCTGCCCGCTGGCTCGGTCGACGAGGTGCTCGACGACACCGACTTCGAGTCCATCGGCGCCGCCTGCGAGCGCCACAAGCCCGATCTGCTCATGGGTAGCAGCAAGGGCTACCGGCTCGCGCACGCGCTCGGCGTCCCATTGCTGCGAATCGGATTTCCCATCCACGATCGTTTGGGCGCTGGCCGCGTTCTGCATCTCGGCTACCGGGGCACCACGCGGCTTTTCGACGAACTGGTGAACGCGCTTCTGCAACGCCAGCAAGATGCGTCGCCGGTGGGCTTTCCCTATCTGTGAGGCACGCCGGTGCTGTCCACCGGAACTGCCCCCTCGCCTGACGCCCTCGCCGAAATCCGCGGGCGCGCCCATGCAACTCTGCTTGGCTCGGCGCTGGGCGACGCTCTCGGCGCCACAGTCGAGTTCTGCACGCCATCCGAAATTCGCGCCCAGCACGGGGTGCTTCGCAAGATCGTCGGTGGCGGCTGGCTGAGGCTGAAGCCAGGCGATGTCACCGACGACACAGAGATGTCCCTGTGCATCGCCCGATCCTTGGCAACCGTGGGCTGGTCACCAGCCGACATTGCCGGACGTTTCGCGACCTGGTTCAAAAGCTGGCCAGTCGACGTGGGCAACACCTGCCGCCGCGGCATCGCCCGCTACATCAACCACGGGACCCTGGCCGGTCCCTTCAATGAAGGCGATGCCGGCAACGGAGCCGCCATGCGCGTGGCACCCGTGGCCCTGGCAACTCTGGCCGATGGCCGTTTGCTCGAACGCTGGGCCGTGGAACAGGGCCACATCACCCACAATCACCCCCTGTCCGATGCCGCGTGCGTGTTGATCGGCCGGCTCATTCACATGGGTTGCACCCGGCAGCCGCTGGCATGTCTGCAGCGCGAAGTACAATACATGGTTGCGCAATTTCCTAGCTTTTGCTTTACGCCGTTTCGCGGGCTCTCCACCGCGTACGTGGTCGACACAATGCAAACCGTTCTGCACTACTTCTTGTCCACGCATAGCTTCGAGGAGTGTTTGGTGGCCACGGTCAATCAGGGCGGCGACGCAGACACAACCGGCGCCATCGCTGGCGCGATCGCGGGCGCCTACTACGGGCC
>PMBS01000061.1:0-237 GCA_003153015.1 Myxococcales bacterium | reverse complement strand
CGGGTGTTCAACGAATACATGTCGGTGAAGTTCCTGCTGCATCAGTGGGATGGTGCCCACACCAACAACGCGCGCAAGAGCCTGCGCAACAGCTACCTGCGCTTTCTGCGTGGCTGGGGCGTGGATTCCAATTCCATCGAGGCGGCGGTGCTCAAGGCGTGGGTGGAAAGCCGCATCGGGATTCCGCCGACTTTCCATCGCGGCAAGTTGCGTGAGGATAATCCGGAAGACCAGATG
>PMBS01000286.1 GCA_003153015.1 Myxococcales bacterium | reverse complement strand
CGCGAGATCGTTCACCCCGAGACCGGCCAGGCCATGCTGGATCAAGTCGTCAAGGCCTGCGCAGATGCCGCGGTGGTGGAGCAGAAGCCCATCATGGAGGGTCGCCGCATGGTGATGATGATCGGCCCACGCGCCGGCGTGATCCGACCGGCCCACGCACCGGCTGCGCCGTCGCCCGGGCCGGGCGACCAGGAGGGTGGATTCAAGCCGAGCGAGGGAGCAGAGGCGCCTTCGATTGGGCCACGCTTCGGGGCACCCCATGGGCCGGACAAGCCGTAGAGCCGGACGATCCCTCCAGCCACGACCACGGCCACGACCTAGTGCGGCTATCGCGGGACTTGGGTTTTCGCTAGGCGCTTGCACTGCCCGACGAGACGGATATACTCCGCGCCTCCCATGCCCAAGCTCAAGATGAAGACCAAGAGTGGCGCGAAAAAGCGCTTCAGGCTGACGGCCAAGGGACGCATCAAGAGGAAGCGCGCCTACCTGCGGCACATCCTCACGCCCAAGCGGACGAAGAACAAGCGGAAACTGCGTCGGGGCGGCTATATCGCCAAGAGCCAGGAGCACCAGATCAAGGCGATGATTCCGTACGGACTATAGGAGTTGGTTCATGCCTCGCGCTAAAGGTGGATACAAGTCAAAGCGACGCCGAGACCGCATTCGGAAGCATGCCAAGGGCTTTCGCGGCGGTCGCTCCAAGCTATGGAAGGCAGCAGTAGAAGCCGTCCATCGCAAGTGGCGGTTTTCACTCTTCCATCGCCGCAAGCGGAAGGGCGATTTCCGCGGGATGTGGATCGTGCGTATCAATGCCGCCAGCCGCGAACTCGGCGTCGGCTACTCACACCTGTTTGGTGCGCTGGAAAAACAGGGCATCATTCTCGACCGCAAGATCCTTGCGGACCTCGCCATCAGCGACCCCAACGCCTTCAAGAAAGTCGTGCAGGCCGCCGGAGTGGCGACTTGATTCCGTCGTGACAGCCAACGAAGGAACGCCCGCGGCCCAGAATCTGATTTCTGCCTTCGAGCGTCTGACCGCGGAATTCACGGCTGAGATCGGGTCGCTTTCCACCGAGCAGGACATGCGCGCGGTTCAGGCGCGCTACCTGGGCAAGAAAGGCAAGGCCACCGAGCTGATGAAGGCCCTGGGCCGGTTGCCGCCCGCCGACCGGCCGGCGGTGGGCGAATCCGCCAACCGCGCGCGCGCCGCCATTGAAGAGGCTCTGCAAGCTCGCCTGCTGGCCCTGGCCGGGGCTGACCTGGCCACAGACCTGGAACGCACGCTGGACGTGACCCTGCCGGGCCGCGGCCGCCGCGCCGGATCTCTGCATCCACTCACCCGGGTCCGCCTGGAGATCGAGCAGATCTTTCATGGCATGGGCTTCGAGGTGCGCACCGGCCCCTGGATCGAGACCGAGTGGAACAACTTCGATGCGCTCAACACGCCGCCTGACCACCCGGCGCGCGACATGCAAGACACCTTCTTCGTCGAGGGCGGTTTCATCCTACGCTCGCACACCTCGCCGGTGCAGATTCGCACCATGTTGGCCGGCCCGCCGCCGGTGAAGATCATCGCGCCAGGAAACGTGTTTCGCCGCGACGACGACGCCACCCACACGCCCATGTTCCCGCAGTGCGAGGGCTTGCACGTGGATCGCAAAGTCAGTTTCGAGGACCTCAAGGCCACCCTCATCGTGTTCGTGCAGCGGTTCTTCGGGCCTGACACCCAGATCCGGCTGCGGCCCAGCTTCTTCCCGTTTACCGAACCCTCAGCCGAGGTGGACGCCTCCTGCTTCCTGTGTGAAGGCAAGCAGCCGGCGCGATCGGCCTGCCGGCTGTGCAAGGGCACGGGCTGGCTGGAGATCGGTGGCTCTGGGATGGTCCACCCCAACGTGCTTCAGGCTGTCGGTTACGACAAGTACGACGTGACCGGATTCGCGTTCGGCATGGGCCTGTCGCGCATGGCGATGCTCAAGTACGGGGTGCAGGACTTGCGCCTCTTCTACGAAAACGACCTTCGATTTTTGTGTCAGTTTCCAACTAGTTAGAGACGAATCATGAAGATCTCGTTGAACTGGCTGCGGGAACTGGTCGAGCTACCGGCAGGAACCGATCTTGAGGCCGTGGCCCAGGCGCTCACCGAGCAGGGCCTGGAGGTCGAGGGCAGCCTAGCAAAGGGCCGGGAACTGGCGGGCGTGCTGGTGGCCGAGGTGCTGGATATCAAGCCGCACCCGAACGCCAACAAGCTGCGCATCGTGCGCGTGCGCGCCGGTCTTCGCCAGGAGAGCGTGGTGTGCGGGGCGCCCAACGTGCCTCCACCCGGCAATCGCGTGTGTTGGGCCCCGCCCGGCGCGCGCCTTCCCGGAGGGCACACTTTGGATGCGCGTGAGGTCCGCGGCGTGCTCTCGCCCGGCATGATCTGCAGCGAGATCGAGATGGGGTTGGCGGAACAGGCCGAAGGGATCTTGATTCTGCCCGCGACCGCTGAGCACGGCATCGAGCTGGCCCAGTACCTGGGCGTGGTGGACGAGGTGCTGGAGGTGAACGTCACGCCCAATCGTCCCGATGCCTTGTCTCACCTCGGGATCGCGCGCGAGCTGGCTGCGCACTTTGGTACGCGCTTGCGGCCCGCCGATTTGGGCACGGTTTCTGAGCAGTCCAGCGGAATCACCATGGACGTGCGCATCGACGACCCCAATGCCTGTCCGCGCTATACGGCCAGCTTCGTCTCCGGGCTCACCGTGGCGCCCAGTCCCATCGCCATGCGCCTGCGCCTGCAGTACTGCGGGATCCGCGCCATCTGCAACCTGGTCGACGTGACCAACTACGTGCTGCTGGAAACCGGCCATCCCTTGCACGCCTTCGATTTCGCCAAGCTCTCGGGGCCCATCGTGGTCCGGCGGGCGAGGCCGGGCGAGACCATGACGACCCTGGACGGCCTGGGCCGGGCTCTGCTGGCCGAGGACATCGTGATCACTGATGGCACCGGGCCGGTGGCGCTGGCGGGGGTCATGGGCGGAAATACCAGCGAGATCTCCGGCGCAACCCGGAATGTGCTGCTCGAAGCCGCGATCTTCGAGCCGCGCAGCATCCGCCGCACCAGCCGCCGCCTCGGGCTGATCTCCGAGGCCTCCTATCGCTTCGAGCGCGGCGTGGACGCCAACAGCATTCCCTTTGCCGCGCGAAGGGCCGCGGCGCTTCTGGCCAAGCTGGGCGGTGGTAGCGTGGTTGCGGGCATGGTGGATCGCTACCCGCGGCCATCGCTGCCAAGCAAGGTCAAGCTGCGGACCGCCCACCTGCAGCGGGTGACCGGGGTGGACTATCCCGCGACCTTCGCGCGGGACCAACTTGTCCGACTCGGGATCACCTGCGAGATGGTGGCCGATGGACTTGTCGCCACGGTCCCCACCTTCCGGCCCGATCTGCGCATCGAGGAGGATCTGATCGAAGAGATCCTGCGCATGGGCGAGTATGGCAAGCCCGCGCACAAGGAGCGCATTCGCAGCAACGCCACTTCGCAGGTCAACCCCGAGGCGCCCGCGGATCGCGCGCGCGCGCTGCTGGCCAGCGCCGGTTTGCACGAGATCGTGAGCTGGGCCTTCGTTCCGCGCAGCGCCTTGGCAGCAGCGAGCGGCGACGGGGCGCAGAAGGAGTTGGCCGACGGCATCGCTTTGCAGAATCCCATCTCGGCGGACTACGAGGTCATGCGCACCACCCTGCTGCCTGGGCTTGCCGATGCGTTTGCGCGCAATCTCGCGCGCGGAGTCAGTGACGCTTGGCTGTTCGAGGTGGGGCGGGTGGTGCGGCGGCCAGCCCAGCCTGGCCAGGCACCCGTCGAAAGAGCGCACGCCGCTGGGCTGATCACCGGCCCACGGGCCGAGTGGCTCAAGCCCGGCGAACCAGTCGACTTCTACGACCTCAAGCGGATCGTCGAGGATCTGTTGCGCGGCTTCGGCCTGCAGGACGCGCAGTACCGTGCCCCGGCCGGCGTGTCCTTTCTGCACCCGGGTGTCTCGGCCCTGGTCACCACCGGCACGGGCGCCGAGCTTGGCTGCCTGGGCGAATTGCACCCGGCGATTGCGCGCCGCTTGGGCATCGAGCCGCGCGTCTTCTATTTCGAGTTGGCCATAGCACCGCTGGCCGCGGCCACGGCATCCCTGCGCGCCGAGGCGCCCCCGCGTTTTCCCGCCGTGGCCCGGGATGTGTCCTTCTGGAGCGAGGTATCTCTCTCTGCGGATGCCCAACGTGCAGGGTTCCTGTCGGCCGACGAGCCGCTCTTGCGCGAGCTGGCGGTTCTGGAGGATTTCCGCGATCCCAAGTACGTCCCCGCAGGCAAGAAGGGGATGCTGTGGACCATGGTCTACCGGGCGCTGGATCGCACCCTGACTGACGCCGAGGCCGACGCCGCACATGGGCGAGTGGTCAAGGCATTGGCCAAGCTTCACCCCATCGAGATTCGATAAATCCGGTGATCACTCCGGCCACGACCTTCTGCGGCTACGGCGGGATTTTGGCTTTTCACTCAACCCTTTGACATCAAAGGGATTTGTGGCCAACATAGGCCCATGACCAAGGCGGACATCGTCGAAACGGTCTACGAGAAGGTCGGCGGATTCTCGAAGAAAGAGGCCGCCGAGATCGTTGAAACCGTCTTCGACACGGTCAAGGAGACCTTGGAAAAGGGCGAGAAGATCAAGATCTCGGGTTTCGGGAACTTCGTGGTCAGGGACAAGAACGCGCGCGCTGGTCGCAACCCGCAGACCGGCCAAGAGATCACGATCAGTGCCCGGCGCGTCCTGACCTTCAAGCCCAGCCAGGTGCTGAAGAACGCGCTCAATTCCTAGACCCCTCGCCCTGTAGGAAACCGTTGCCCCGGCGTGCCTCCGTTCCCGTCGATCCGAGCACGATCCCGGACAAGCCCTTCTTCAAGATCGGCGAGGCGGCTCGCCTTTGCGCGGTCAAGCCGTACGTTCTGCGCTACTGGGAAACCGAGTTCCATTCCATCCGGCCGCAGAAGACGCGCTCCCAGCAGCGCCTCTACCGGCGCAAGGACATTGAGCTGTTGCTCAGCATACGCGACCTGCTATACCGCCAGCGCTTTACCATCCAAGGGGCGCGGGCACGGCTGCGGGAATTGGGCCATGACGAGGGCCCGCCGCCGCCGGTGCCGCCGCCGGAAATCGACGTTGAAACCATGAGAAAGATGAAGCAAGGGCTCTTGGATCTGATACGACTCGTGGAAGAATAGTCGCGTGGGGAGCCGCCGGCCTTGCCGGGAGCTCCCCATCGCGGGAGGGTTTGGGAACCCTCCCAGGGTTCCCATGTAAGCGATCTGAAAAACAAATATCGGGGCGTGGCGCAGCCTGGTTAGCGCACCTGACTGGGGGTCAGGGGGTCGCTGGTTCAAATCCAGTCGCCCCGACAAGTATCGTGTCGTCAAAGCCATTCATTCTCCTCAGCAATGACGATGGCGTGATGGCGCCAGGGATCTCCGCGCTCGCGGACGCGCTGGCGGACCTGGCTGATGTGATGCTGGCGGCGCCTGACCGCGAGCGAAGCGCGGCTTCGCATTCCATCAGCTTGGATCGCCCGCTGCGTGTGGATCAGGTTCGCTCCAACGTGTACGCCATCGACGGCACGCCGGTGGATTGCGTGTACCTGGCCTTGCTGCACCTGGTGCCGCGCAAACCTGACCTGTGCGTGTCAGGGATCAACAACGGGTTCAACCTGGGCACGGACGTCTTCTATTCCGGAACCGTCGGCGCGGCCCTGGAGGCCACCCTGCGTCGGGTCCCGGCCATCGCCCTGTCGGTGGAACGGCGCTGGCCGCAGGATTTTGCGCCCGCGGCAGATTTCGCCCGGAGACTGGTGCGAGAGGTGCTGGCCCAGGGGCCGGATGCTATCGAACCAGGCACGCTGCTGAATGTGAACCTTCCTGCCGGCCCGGTGCGCGGGTACGCCCTGACTTCCATGGGGCAGCGGCTGTATCGCGATCAAGTGGACGTGCGTGAGGATCTGCGCGGCCGGGCCTACTACTGGATTGGCGGGCCAGAGGAAAAGGGCGAGGACCTTCCGGGCTCGGACAGCGCGGCCGTGCGTTCCGGCCTAGCGTCGATCACGCCGCTCAATCTGGGACTCACCCACGGTCCGGCCCTGCAACGAATGGCAGCCTGGAACCTGGGCTCGTTCACAGAAGGCGCAGCGGTTCGCGCCGGGGACTAGCGCCGTGAGTGCAGGACGCCGATCCGGCGATACGCCAGGCCCAGCGGGGCGGCCGGATCCGTTGGTCGGCCAGCGCGCGGCCATGGTGGCGGAGCAGTTGGTCCGCCGGGGTATCACCGACCCGCGCGTGTTGGAGGCCATGAGCCTGGCTGCGCGCCATCTCTTCGTCGATCGGGAACAGGTGGACTATGCCTACGACGATCGACCTTTGCCCATCGGCTTTGGCCAGACCATTTCGCAGCCGTATATGGTGGCGCGCGCGACCGAGCTGGCGGTGCCGGAGGCGGGCGATATCGCGCTCGAGATCGGGGTGGGCTCCGGCTATCAGACCGCGGTGCTGGCGCTGCTGTGCGCGCAGGTTTTTGCCGTGGACATCGTTTCCGAGCTGGTGGACAAGGCGCGGCTGCACCTGAGCGAGGCGGGTTGCCAGAACGTCACCCTGGCTGCGTTCGACGGCAGTTGCGGTTGGCCCGAGCACGCGCCTTACGACATCATCATCGTCTCCGCCGCAACCCCGCAGGTACCTGCGCTGCTTCTGCACGAGCTACGCGACGGAGGCCGCCTGGTGGCACCGGTGGGCGGATTCGATGAACAGGTCCTGACTTGCGTGCGGCGCAAGGGCGACGAGTTCGAGACCCTGCGCGATGTCCCCTGCCGCTATGTGAACCTCATTGGACGCTATGGGGTCGGCCGTGACAACCCGCAGGCCTAGCTACGGTGTTTTCGGGGCGGCTTGCGCGGCCTTGGGCCTTCTTGCCTGCGCCACCACCTCATACCCCCTTCACGACGACAATCCGCCAGGGACCTGGCATGTGGTCAAGCCGGGCGAAACGCCGGCCAGGATCGCCAAGGAGGCGGGGATCCCGCTGGAGGACCTGCTGGAGATCAACGGCTTGCGACGGGGCCAGCCGCTCGAACCTGGTCGTCTGGTCTTTATCCTGGGCAGCACACCCCAAGCCGGCACGATTCCGGCCGATGCGACCGCATTGGCCCCGGCGTTGCCCGCGGATCCGACGGCTCCGAGCGAGGCGAGCAGCCCTCTGCGTTGGCCGCTGGCCAAGCCCATGCTCACGTCGCTGTTTGGCAAGCGGTGGGGCCGCGACCACGAAGGCATCGACATGAAAGCACCCATCGGAACGCCGGTGCTGGCCGCGGCCGACGGTGAGGTTTTGTACGCCGGTGACCGGGTGCGGGGCTATGGGAACATGGTCGTACTCCAGCACGCGGGCGATCTGTTGACCGTGTACGCCCACAACTCGCTCCTCTTGGTGCATGTCGGTGACCGGGTAGCCGCTGGCCAGGAGATCTCGCGCGTGGGAGACACCGGCCACGCCACCGGCCCGCATCTGCATTTCGAGGTGCGGCGCAGGCAGGAGCCGCAAGATCCGCTGCAATTCCTGCCGCGCTTGCAGTAATAATAGAACATGCCATCTGCAACCGAAGTATTCACCGGCGATCTTCGTTCCCTGATTCGCGACGTCCCGGACTTCCCCAAGCAGGGGATTCTCTTCCGCGACGTGACGCCACTGTTGCAGCACGGTCCCGCCTTTCGTCACTGCATGGAGCGTCTGTGCGAGGCCATCGCCAAGACGCGGCCGACGGTGATCGCCGGCATCGAATCGCGCGGCTTCATCTTCGGCGCCGCTGCGGCCACCATGCTGGGTGTCGGGTACGTGCCCATACGCAAGCCCGGCAAGCTGCCCTGGAAAACTCGCCAGCAGCGCTACCAGCTCGAGTATGGCAGCGACGGCATTGAGATCCACGAAGATGCCGTGGTTGCAGGCACGCGCGTGGCCCTGGTCGATGATCTCCTCGCCACCGGCGGCACCGCGGCTGCCGCCTGCCGCTTGCTGCAGGACCTCGGTGCAGAGGTTGTCCTGGCGGCCTTTGTGGTGGAGCTGGCCGGGCTCAACGGCCGGGCGAAGCTCGGCAAGGTGCCGATCGAAGCGCTGATTACATATCCCTGATCATCATTGCCCGGCCAGGGCACCGTCGCGGGTTTCGATGATGAAGGTGACCGGTCCGTCGTTGACCAGCTCCACGTCCATGTCAGCGGCAAAACGGCCGCAGGCTACCGCGATGCCCTCGGCGGCGATGCGTTCGGCGACACGTTGGTAGAGGGCTTGCGCCAAGGCGGGATCCTCGGCGCGGTCGAAGCTGGGCCGATTGCCTTTGCGGATGGAGCCCGCCAGGGTGAATTGGCTGACCACCAGGCAAGCCCCGCCCGCATCCTTGAGGCCGAGATCCATCGGGGTGCGGCCCGGGAAGATGCGCAGGCTAACCAGCTTGTGCGCCAGCACGTCCGCATCGGCTTGGGTGTCGCCCCGCTCGACGCCGACCAACAGGAGTACGCCCTTGTCAATCCGCCCCACGACCTCGGCAGCGATCCGGACTTCGGCGCGGGAGACTCTTTGGACAATGGCGATCATGACAGGGATTATGCGTCACTCGCGAGTCGCAGACGCCAGATGTAAACATGGACGTAGCGGTGATAAGATACCTCGCAATGCTTTCCACGCGGGTTGCAGTACTTGTGGTCCTGGGCCTGGTCTCGGGCCTGGCGTCGGGAGCGATTGCAGCTTCGCCGGACGAGGACAAGGTGCTCGCGAAGCAGCACTTTGAATCAGGGGCGCGCCATTTTGACTTGGCCGAGTACGACCAGGCTCTCACGGAGTTCAAGGAGGCGTACCGGCTAAAGCCGGACGCCACGTTCCTCTACAACATCGCCCAGTGCCACAGGAAGCTGGGCAATGTCGACGATGCGCTGACCTTCTACAAGAACTACCTGCGGCGCGCCCCGGACGCGGCCAACCGCGGGGAGGTCGAGCGGCGAATCCAGGACCTCGAAGCGCAGCAGCAGGCAATGCAGGCGGGAAAGGCCGAAGAGGAGCGCCTGGCAAAGGCAGCGGCTGAGGCAAAAGCGGCGGCGGAGGTAAAGGCAGCGGCCGAAGCGAAGGCAGCGGCCGAGGCTGAGGCGGCGAGGACAGCCGAGGGCGCGGCCACGGTGCCGCCACCTTCGGTCGAGACGCCGTCGCCGCAGCCAGTTCCTGCTCCCTTGTCCAGGCCACCGCCTGAAGTGATCGTTTGGCCTGTGGTCCCTGTGTCTGCGAACCGAACCGATCTCACCCAGACAACGGCTAGCAAGCCGGCCGGTGAGGCAGGGGCCGAGACGTCGATTCTGCATAGCTGGTGGTTCTGGTCAGCAGTCGGCGTGGTTGTGGTGGGCGGTGGGGTCACGGCCGCGCTGTTGGCCACCCGTGGTGGGGGCAACGGCACCTTCTGCTCTGACTGCGCGAGCAGCGCGGGGGTGGACCTCAAATGACGGCGCTTGCCCGTCCCCGTCTTGCGAAGGCCCTGCTGCCTGTTGGGCTGCTGCTTTCTGGCGGCTGCAACCGCGACAATACCCCTGACACCGGCATCATCGTCGAGGTCAGCAGCGATCTTCGCGTGCCCCAGGATATCAAGCAGGTCAAGCTCACGGCCACGGATCCGCAGGGCAACAGTCTCTACGACTACACATACGACCTGGGCAACGGAGCGAACCAGGTCATGTTTCCGTTCCGCGTGGGGCTATATCCCCTGCGCGATACCAACACCCCGATTCACGTCGAGGCCGTGGGCCAACTCGATGGACCGTTCGTTGCCTCGCGCAGCGCCACGCTGTCTTTTGTTCACGGCAAGAAGGTGGTGCTGCCCTTGCCCCTTCTGGCGGTGTGCAAAGGCGTCGCGTGCAAGGACGCGTCCTGGACGTGCCAGGCGAATGGCCAATGTGACCCCGACACAGTTGACAGCAAGAACTTGCCCCCATACGTGCCGAACCAGCCGGTTCCTGCAACCGACGCCGCCACCGTGATTCCGGACGCGCAGACGCCCGTGGCCCCGATGGACGCGGCTGCGGAGAAGGTCTCAGATACCGCAGGCGACCGTGCGCGGGATTTGGCGCCGGACCTGGCAGGCGGCAGGGATGCCTTCTTTGCGACAGGAGGCGTGGGTGGCACAGACGCGCCCTCGGCTACGGGCGGCGCGATCGGGACGGGCGGGGGCACGGCAACAGCCGATGCTCGAATCGAGGTAGGGGACATGCCACGTGCCGATGCGCTGCCGGATGTCCCGGTTGGCGGGAGCGGTGGAACGGGCGGCACGACGACTGCGGGTGGAGTCACAGCCAGCGGTGGCAAGACCAGCGCCGGTGGGACCACGATCGCAGGCGGAACGACAGCGAGCGGAGGCACGAGCAGTGCCGGTGGGGCCACGACCGCGGGCGGAACAACAACGAGCGGCGGCAAGACCAGCGCCGGTGGAACTACGACAGCAGGCGGAACAACAACGAGCGGCGGCACTACCAGTGCTGGCGGGACCACGACAGCAGGTGGAACGACAGCGAGCGGCGGCACGACCAGCGCCGGTGGAACTACGACAGCAGGCGGAACAACAGCGAGCGGTGGGACGACCAGTGCTGGCGGGACCACGACAACAGGTGGAACGACGACGAGCGGCGGCAGCAGCGGCAGTGGCGGCGCTTCGGTGGACGGCGGAACGTCGCCACCAAGCTGTAGCGGCCTGGCCGCGACCTGCGGGCCGGCGGCGACTGGGGACTGCTGCGCGAGCTTGCTGGTCCCTGGAGGAACATTCGATCGGAGCTACGACGGCGTGGACCCCTGGACGGACCCGAACTACCCGGCGACCGTGGCTGACTTCTACCTGGACAAGTACGAGATCACGGTGGGCCGGTTCCGGCAGTTCGTGAACGCGGGCATGGGCATGGGCATGGGAACGCAGGCGAGCCCGCCTGCGGCTGGCGCGGGTGTCCATCCCCTGATCACAGATTCGGGTTGGAAATCGGCGTGGAACACGAATCTGAGGGCGAACACGGCCGCGCTAACAACCGCCTTGAAGTGCAATTCGAGCTATCAGACCTGGACCGACACGGCAGGGAGCAACGAGAGCCGGCCGCAGAACTGCATAAGTTGGTATGAGGCGTTTTCCTTCTGCGCGTGGGATGGGGGCCGGTTGGCGACGGAGGCGGAGTGGAACTACGCGGCGGCCGGGGGCAGCGAGCAGCGGGCCTATCCTTGGTCGAACCCGCCAACATCCACGACAATCGATAAGAGCTACGCGGTCTATTGCGGCGGATCATGCAACAGCACCCAGAACGTCGGTTCAACGTCTCCGAAGGGCGACGGGAAGTGGGGCCACGCCGACCTGGCCGGGAATGTGTACGAGTGGACACTCGACTGGTACGCAACGTATCAGACTCAATGCAATAATTGTGCCGATCTGACTGACGCCTCCAGCCGGGTGTTCCGGGGCGGCAACTTCTACGACTTCGCCTCGGGCCTCCGGTCGGCCTACCGCGGCGGCAGCGGCCCCGATGACCGCAGCAGCAGCATTGGGGCGCGTTGCGCCAGGACCAGTTTATGAATAACGGCATTAAAGTTGCGTGAAGTACGCCCGACGTAACCCTTGAACCTTGACCCTTTAACTCTTGACCTGTGGCGACAACCAGAACGATGCCCGGCCCGCTCCAACCGATGCCGGCGTTCAGCCTGAACGTGCGTCCGATGGGTGCCAGCGCTAAGGTTGAATAGTGGTTGAAAGTCAGTTTAGATATGGCATCCTATTCTCATGCACATGCGCAAGGCTCTCCTGCTCGAAAGCCCCTCGGCGTCTAATTCCCTGGCGCCGTTACTGGAAAGCGTACAATTCGAGGTCGAGCGGCCGGCGAAGAAAGCCTGGGGCATCGAGATCGCGGGGGCCAACAGAGCCCGATATGATCTGGTGCTGGTTGATCTGAACATGCCCCACACGTCGGGCGCAGCGCTAATCGAACAGCTCCGCGAGCACAGTGATGTCCCGGTGGTATTCGCCGTGGATGGCGTGCGCTTCAAGAAACACGAGAAGGATCTAGAACTGCTGTTTGCACGACCGAGCGTCGACTGGGTCCGCACTCCGATTGACGACACCGAGTTTCGATTTCGCATCAACCGGGCGACCGCGCGCGCACCGAAGGCAATCGGGACATGGAACGTCCCCGAACTGCGATCCGATGTTTCCGGACGACTCGATGCCACTTTGGTCGCCGATTACTTCGGCTGGACACTCACCAACCTGAGCCGCGCGCTGGGCCGCTCGGTTCAGGCGGTGCACAAGACGCCGGATGCAGTGGCCATCCAGTCGTACTTGGAGAAACTGGAGCGGACCGTTCTACTTGGCCGACGGCTGGTGAGTGCCGACCGGCCAGGGTTCCGCAAATGGCTGAACACGCCCAGCCCGGATCTCGATGGGGAGAAGCCAGCGGAGTTGCTGCTCAAGCAGCCTGAGGTGGTGGTGCAGTGGCTGGAGGACGCAGCCCTGGGGCATCCGGCCTGATGCACAAGGGATCTCGCCTGGCGAAGGCTGTCCGCGCGTGCCCTCGCGTGGCGGTTGCTGGAGTCTGGTACCGCTCGGTTGACGGCGAGGTGTTTCGTCGTTTCTACGACACGAGAAAACCGATGCGTCCCTTGAGCGGGCTCGGTGCACCTCGGGGCGGGGCACGCTTCACGCCAAAGGATGGCCCCCCCTCGCTCTATGTCGCCGAGGATGTCGAGACCAGCAACCGCGAAGGGCTGCAAGTGATGCTCGGCGCGCCCGTCAAACCACCCATGGGGGTGACTCGTACCGTCTACACGGTGAAGGTGCAACTGTCCGACGTCCTGGACCTGCGAGAACCTGCCGTCCACGCTTTGCTCGGCACGAGTGCCGCCGAACTCGCGCTGGCATGGCGCTACCGAAAGGACGGGAAGATGCCCGCCACGCAGCGGCTGGGTAGCGTCGCCGCGAACATGGGTGTCGAAGGCCTCATCTTTCAGTCGACCAAAGGAGCGGGAGCTTGCCTCGTGGTCTTTCCCGATAACCTCACCGCTAGCTCCTGGCTGGAGGTGAGCGACGGAAAGAGTATTCTCGATCGGCTACCCTGACGTGATGGGCCTTTTGCCAACGGGTGCCCCAATGCACCGCACTCGGCATCCAGCATGAAGCCGGCCACGTCCGCGCTGTGGCGCTTGCCGCGGGCAGCCCGCTGCGCGGCGGCGAGGATCGCGGGCAGGCCAGTTGCCAAGATCGCATTCTGCCGAACCATGGCTTACACTTTGGGGATGAGCGTCGGGTTCACCGCGGTCTTCAAGAAAGTTCCCGAAGGGTATGCTGCCTATGTCGAAGAACTGCCGGGCGCGAACACCCCGGGGGGCGACGATCGAGGAGGCGCGGGAGAATCTTTGCGAGGCCGTGGAGTTGGTCCTCGATGCCAACCGCGCCCTGGCCCGACAGGCGGCTGGCGATGGGGATGTCATACGGGAGCCGCTGAGGATAGTCGCCGGGTGAAGCGCCGCGACCTCGTGCGCCACCTGACCGAGCATGGTTGCCTGTTCTTTCGCGAAAGCGGCCGTCATTCGGTGTTCGTGAACAAGTCGAGCAACAAGGTGTCGACGGTTCCGCGCCACAATGAGATCAACGATTTCCTGGTGCGCAAAATCTGCCGTGACCTCGAAATCCCCGTGCCCACGTAGCCCGTGGGAGCTCGATTTCGCGGACGGCGTCTGCGAAATGTCGAGCGCGGGGCGAACCTTCCAAGGCCCGAATATGGTCCTTTGGTGGCTTGGTGCCAGCAGCCGCGCCCACCAACCCTCGCCCAAACCGTCGCGTCAGGTCAGCGTGTCGGGCGTTCGAGTTGCTTCAGCCAATCCAACGCTCGCAAAATCGCGAGGCCTTTGTGTTCGCTTTCCACGCGCAGGTCGCCCACCAACTGCACGCCGGGGATGGCATAGCGGTCGTGGAAGAACACCAGACCAGGCGCCAGCTCGCGATCCGAGGCCTTGACTTCGATCATCAAGGTCGGCCGCTTCTCTTCCACCAGGACGAAATCCACTTCCTTACCGTCCTTCGTGCGCAAATAGCGGAGGGTGCGTGGGATCCCGTCGCGATCCTCCAGCAAGAAAAGGTGCTTTTGCAGGCAACCGGCGACCAGGTTTTCCAGCCGTTTCCCCTCGTCGCCGTTCACCAACCCGGTGTCATAGAAATACAACTTGGGCTGTCGATTGAGGGACCGCGCGATGGACCGGGCATGCGGCTGCACAAGGAAGACGATGTACAGCGCTTCCAGGATTTCGATGTAGCGCTTGACGGTGTTGGGCGCGATGCCCAGATCCTCGGACAGACTCTGATAGCTGACGGGAGAGGCCACTCGTTCGCGTAGCAATTCCAGCAAGAGCGAAATCGCCCGCAGCTCATGCACGTTCTCGAAGGTCAGGATGTCCTCGCGAACCAGACCGTCGACGTATTGCCTGCGCCAGCGTCCTGCATCCGCGGGATCCTCGGCTAGGAAGGGTTCGGGAAATCCCCCCCGTTCAAGGAAATGGGCGAGGTCGACGTTCACGCCAACCGCGGTGGCCTCGGCGGGAGAGACCGGCAACAATCGATGCAGGAAGTATCTACCCGCGAGACTATCGCCCGATTGGCGAAACGTCTCAAGTCGCGCGCTGCCCGTGACCAGGATGCGCAGATGCTTGGGGCGCGTGTCGAAGAGTCCCTTGAGAAAAGTCTTCCATCCACGCATCTTGTGCAGTTCATCCAACACCAGAAGATCCGTGGTACTTCGCCACGCCTGCTTGCTGATGATCGTCCGATCCTGGGCATTGTCATGGTTCAGGTACTGCGGCGCCCGAAACCCCTCCATGATCGAACGCGCCAGATAGGACTTGCCCACCTGACGAGGACCGGAAAGCAGTACCATCTTCTTGTCGAGGTCCCGCTTGATGGCCTTTCCCTGGGTACGCTTCATGGGACGACCTTACCGCATTCTCTTGCGGTTTGGTCGCGACTTTTCCGCAAGCGACTGCGGATTGGTCAGACGGACTCGATTGAGTAGGCTAGCATGCTCGCTTCCTGGACCAAGAGGGTTCTCCATGCAGGCCATTGTCTGGCTTGCCAGAGCAGGGTTCTTGGCGCCCGCTACACCCAGCGTGCCGCCTGCTATATCTCGGTCCATGGATCCGAATTTGAAACCGGTTCGCCACAGCGCTCTCATGGCGGGCGTGGCGCCGGCCGAGGTCTACGCCGTGGTAGTGGATTTTCCCGCCTATCCGCGCCTGTTCCCTGAGATCAAGCAGGCACGCGTGCTTCGGGCCGAAGGGGGCAGGGTGCGCGCCGAGTTCCGCGGGAATCTGGTGCTGCCCTTTCGCTACGTGCTGGACCTGGACTGCGATGCACAGGCGGGAACCGTGAAGTGGACCTACGTCGAGGGAGAGGTGGTGAAGAACTCGACGGGCGGCTGGCGGTTCGCAGCCGAGGCAGGCGGCACGCGGGTGGAATACGAGGTGGCCCTGCGCATCGATGCGCCTGTGCCAGGCTTCCTGCTGCGCAAGATTGTCGATGGCCTGGTTACCCTGTCACTGCCCGCTATGTTCGCCTCCATCGAGCGCGAAGTCGGGCGGAGAAGATAGCTTTTTCACCACAGAGGGCACAGAGAACACAGCGCAGCCTGACGGCCGCAACCAAAGGGATCACTCCGGCCACGGGTGTGGTGCCATGACATCGGTGACAGAAAAGTGCCAAGACATTGGTGACACTTTTGTGCCGCGGTGCCTGCTGGTGGGGCAGGATGCCGCAGCCATGGACCAAGGTGTCGCCGATGAAGCTAAGAGAAGAATTTGTGCTGAAGGCCCTGGAGCCGGATGTGTGCATGGCCCAGCTATGCCGGGAGTACGAGGTGAGCCGGCAGAACGGATACAAGTGGCTGGGGCGATTCAAGAGCGAGGGCGTCGAAGGCCTCAAGGAGCGGTCCCGCCGGCCACACAGCTCACCTGTGGCGACGAGCGGGGAGATGGTGCTGCAGATCCTGGAGCTGAGAGAAAGCTACGGATGGGGGCCAAAGAAGCTCAAACGGGTGCTCGCCAAGCGACTGAAGGGCACGGGCACGGAGGCTCCGAGGGTGCGAACCATAGCCCGTATTTTGGAGCGAACTGGGGCTATCAAGAAACGACGGCAGCGGCGGCCCAGCGGTGTCCCGGCAGCCGGCGCGCCGCAGCCGACGGTAAACGAGCCAAACGACCTGTGGACGGTGGATTTCAAGGGGTGGTGGCGGGCAAGCAATGGCGGGCGGTGCGAGCCTTTGACGGTGCGAGATGCGCACAGCCGGTTCGTGCTACGGGTGGCGGTGCTGGAGAGCCCGAAGGTCGAAGGGGTGCGACGGGAATTCGAGCGGCTGTTCGAGAAGTACGGTCTGCCCAAGGCCATTCTGTCGGACAACGGCAATCCGTTCGCATGCACGCGAGCTCTGGCGTGTCTGACGGAGTTGTCGGCCTGGTGGGTAAGCCTTGGCATTGTGGTGATTCACTCGCGGCCGGGATGTCCGCAGGACAACGGCGGCCACGAACGGATTCACGTGGACATGCTGCCGCTGCAGGAACGAAGCGCCCCGAACCGGGAAGCGCAGCAGGTGCTGTGCGACCAGTGGCAGCACGAGTTCAACCACATCCGACCGCACGAGGCGCTGCAGATGCGGACACCCGCCGAGGTGTACAAACGCAGTTCCCGACGGCTACCGGCCGTGGTGACGGCCAGCTACCTCAAGGGGGCCATTCTCCGACGAGTGGTGAGAACCGGCTGCTTCTCTTGGAAGGGACGCCCGATCTTCCTCAGTCGTGCCTTGCGGAACCAAACGGTGGCCATAATTTGCGGCACAGACGGGCGAGCGAAGATCATGTTCCACCACGTGGTCGTGGGGGAGTTCGACTTCGAAAATGGGACCGAGGTGAACCCGATCTCTGGGTAGAACCGTCATCTCGAAAGACCAGCGGCGATTTCCGACGCGGCGACGTAGTTCCGCACCACGAGCCACGGACGAATGCGTCCTGCGCCGCCTTGATGGGCGGCGCTGACAGGACGCCTTCGCCACTCGCCGCGTCGGAAACCGTCCAAAATGACCCTCCCACCGACATAGACGTGTCACCGATGTCCTGGCACGAAAGTGTCACCGATGTCTTGACCTGTTCACACGACCACGGCCACGGCCACGACCACGGCCACGACCACGGCCTCCTGCAGCTGTCGCGACACCGTCGAGAATCTTCGCGGCTTGCGAAGAAACGCGACGTTAGTAGTACAGCGCAGCCTGACGGCCGCAACCAAAGGGATCAACCCGGCCACGGCCACGACCACGGCCACGGCCACGGCCACGACCACGGCCTCCCGCGACACCGTCGAGAATCTTCGCGGCTTGCGAAGAAACGCGACGTTAGTAGTACAG
>PMBS01000009.1 GCA_003153015.1 Myxococcales bacterium | reverse complement strand
GTACCCGGAGCTGATCACACCGCCACGAAGGAGCGGCGAGCTGATTGCCCTGCCCGTGCTTGGCGGAGTACAGCACGACTACCGCCTGGCGGCGTGAACGACCCAACTGGGGCAGCGCCTGATGGGCACGCCTGCTGGGCGGACAAGTCCGCGCGACGTGCCGAAGCGTCTTGATCCGTTCCGGCCAGAGCGCAACCGGGGCCATCGGCACCGCCCTGGCCGGGGAGGTCACTATTGCTCGTCTGCCCGTTTCGGGCGCGGCATCGGGTTCTCGCGGAGTACGCTGGCGGGACGGGGCCATTGCTCGAAGATGATTGAGCCGCTGTAGCTGCGTTCGATCAGACGCCGCACCAACCCCTCGATGCCCAGCGGGTTCTCCCCTGCCGGGCCAGTGAACAACGTCATGTGGCTGTCATGGTCGCAACTCAAAGGCGAGCCAAACTGGGCGGCTTCGCGAGGTGCCGGTCGAATCCGGCCGCCTGCGCCCGTTCCAGGTCCTCGGGCAGGGCGTAGCCACTCAGCGCTACGAGGAACGCGCCCCGGAGCGCACTTTCTGCGCGGAAGGCGCGCGCCACCGCGTAGCCATCCATGCCCGGCAGCCCAATATCGCACAGGACGACTTCGGGCAGGAATTCCTGCGCCTTCGCAATTCCTTGCGGGCCGTTGTATGCCACCTCGACCTCATGCTCGCCGAATACTGGAGAGGACAGCGTAGAAACGCCGTAGCGTGGTTTGCTGTACGCTCTCAGCCTCTTTCATTCTTGCATTTCCTTCTTGCTGATCAAGGCCCTCGCCCCGTCTCCCGATTTGAACACGGTAGGAGACTACCTTGCCGGAGAACATCAGACAACCGATTGCGGCGTTCTTCGCGCAATCGTTCCCCTGCCGCCAACACAGAATTACCCTAGGGCAAGAACTGCTCCCTGTTGACTAGATTCCGCCGGCGTGATTGGTTTGGCCCGCTGATACCACAACGTTTTCTTGCGAACAGAGGAGAGTGCCATGGTTCCCATCCAATTTCGTTCGTCAGTCGGGTTGTTGAGTGCATTGCTGTTCGGCGCCGCGATCGGCTTCGCGGGCTGCGGCGATAGTGGCGACGGGGGCGGCACCGGTGGCAAAGCCGGGGATGCCGGGCCAGGGAGCGGCGGCAACGCGACCGGCGGCAGTGGCGGCGGCAGCGGCGGCGCGACCGTAACCCTGGATGCGGACCGCGACGTCGCGGCCACGGGCGGCGCGGGCGGCATCGGCGGCGCGGGTGGAACCACGGCCATCGACGTGGCTCCCGACGCTCCCATGGGCACCGGCGGCATCGATGGCGGCCAGATCGACGGCGCCATTGACACGAGCGGTATCGACGGCCCCGTGGTCGCGACCATGCACCTCTACGTCGGCTGCGCCGACTCGACCGGCACCATCCAGACCTACGGCCTCGACGACAAGACCGGCGCCCTGACCCCGATGACCAATTTCACGGCGGGTGGCGCCGTCTCGAACTCGATCTTCAACGCCGCCGAGGATCGCATGTACATCGCGCACGTGATCAGCGGCGCGTCGCAGGTGTCTACCTTCACGCGCAACCCGACCACGGGCGCCCTGACGCTCATGGGCTCGCCCGTCGCGGTTCCCTATTCCCCGCCGGGAGCTGGCAGCGGCGTTGACGGCGGCACCGCCGTGGACGGTGGTGGCAGCATCGACGCCAGCGCCATCGACGCCAGCGCCATCGACGCCAGCGCCATCGACGCCGGCGCCCCGCCGACCAACGCCGGCCCGCAGACCCTGACCTTCGACCGTGCGGCCAAGTTCGTGGCCGTGCCTAACTACTACTCGGGCTACGTGTACATGTACGACGTCGCCAGCGACCAGAGCATCAAGTCGCTGGTCGCGTGGCACACCGCCGGCAACAACGCCCACAATGCGGTTTTCACCCTCAACAACAACTACATGTTGGTCCCGTATCTGGGGTCGAACCTGATCGAGGTCTACGGCTTTGACGCCACCACCGGCGCGATCACCGCCAAGAGCAGCACCACCCTGCCCAACGCGAACTCGGGCCCCCGCCACATCGCCCTGCACAGCAACGGCAAGTGGCTCTACTCGATCAATGAGACCGCGGGCGGCACGACCTCGGCCGCGGGCAGCATCGACTTCTTCACGGTCGACCAGACGGCCGGCACCGTCACCTCCACGGCCACCTTCGACGTGCCGCTGCCAACGGGCTACTCGGGCGCCAAGATGGGCGCCGAGATCGAGATCTTGCCGGCGGGCAGCGTGCTCATCGTGTCCATGCGCCTCGACAGCCAGGCCGAGGGCTCGCTGGTCTCGTACAGCATCAACGCCACCACGGGCGCCTTGACCCTGATCGAGCAGGACAGCTCGCACGGCGTGACCCCGCGGCAGTTCAGCCTGACCAAGGACGGGACCTTGCTCGTGGTCGGCAACCAGACCTCGAACACCATCGCCGTGTTCAAGGTCGATCCCGCGGCAGGCACCATGAACTTCGTGGGCACCCAGGCCGTGTGCA
>PMBS01000089.1 GCA_003153015.1 Myxococcales bacterium | reverse complement strand
GCCCCGGGCTACCCGACACCACCACCCATCGCTCCGGCTAGCTGCGCGGCTTGATCATGGAAAGGCTTGTCCTGCTGAGGCGGTCCGCGGCTCCGCTTGTCGCGGGACTAGGGTGAGCCGGCCAGGAGACCTATGGTTTGTACTCGTCAGCCCCGCAGTCGCACGCAGTCCCTATCGGCCGCGTGTCGCCATCGATGTCGTCGGGCGGACAGGTCGCGCCGCCATGGTCACGGCAGAAGGATGAAGAAGTCAGGTGGTAGCTGGCGTCGAGGTTTGGCGATGCGGTCGAGGTGGTCGGGTCGGTTACGCAGTTGAGAAAGTTTGTCGGTCCGTTGCCGTTGGCCAGAATCCCTTTGAGCGCGTAGTTTGAAGGCGTGCCGCAGAACACGCCACCGCCTACGTTGTTGACAACCGTGTTGAAGGCGAATCTGGAGGGACTGCCGTTGTAGTTCCCGAGACTGACGCCATAGCCACCAGCGCCTGCACCATTGCCCGCAACGACCGTGTTGACGATGTCGAAGGCGGAAGCGGTGGCCTGGATGCCTATACCTTGGTTGCTCAAGACGTAGCAGCGGTCCATGCGCAGGGTCGCGCCGCTCGAGACGCTTACTCCGGTGTCGTTCCCGTTGGAAATCGTGAGGTCGCGCAGGGTCACGTCGCCTGCCGTGATGGCGATGACTGGGGGAGCGCCGCCGGGCGGAGGTCGCATGGTTGCCGAGGACTTTCCGGCAATCAGCCTGGGTGGGGTCGACAAGGCGAGGGCCAATGGGCCCAGCGGAGCCACCGTGCCGTGCACCACGATCACCAACTTGGTCGCCGAGGCCAAGAGGGCAGCAGCTGCGTCGTCAGCGTAGCAGAAGGGAGTAGCCGCGCTGCCGTCGCCCCTGTCCGCCGTCGAGCAGCTCGCGCTGTTCTGCAAATAGATCACGGCGCTGTCGCCGGGACACGAGCCGTCCAGACCGCACACGACGGCCGGCGATATGCCGGTGCATTCCAGGTCCTTGGCGCAGCCGCGGCACTGATTCGTGTCGCAGACCGGTTTGGTCGCGACCTTGCAGTCGGTGTTGCCCGCGCATTCCACGCACTGGCCGAGGTAGCTGCCGCTCGTGGCACATACCGGCTTCGCGCCCGTGCACGTGCCAGCGCCAGCGGTCTGGCAGCCTGTGCACGTATTGTTCACGCAGAATCCTTTGGCACTGTCTGCGGTGCAGTCGGCGTTGCCGTCGCACTCGACGCATCTGTTGGTCGCGGGATTGCAAACCCTAAGCCCTGCATCGCCGCGGCAATCCGCATTCCCGGTGCACTCCACGCATGCGCCGGCGTCTGGCTTGCACACCGGCAGTGCCGGCTTCTTGGTGGCGCAGGTGCCGGCTGACACACCCGGCGAGCCGCAGCCCACACAGGTCTGCGAGCTTCCGCAGATGGGCTTGTTCGGATCGCTGCAGTCGTCATGCTCGAGGCAGCCCACACACTGGTTCGTGGTCGTGTTGCAGAACCCGGCGGCGGCCCCCCCGTCCGCTCCCCCGTCTACCCCGCCATCTGCGCTGCTCGTGCAGTCAGCATTGGCCAAACACGCGACGCACTTGCCAGTCGTCGAGTCACACACCGGGGCGGCGCTGCTCTTCACGCGGCATTCGTTGGCGGCAGAGCTACACGCCACGCATAGATTGCTCACGCACACCGGTTTGGTGGGGTCGGCGGTGCAGTCGCTGCTCTTTGCGCAAGCCACGCACTTGCCGCTCGTGGTATCGCAGACCCCACCTCCGACACCGCTGTCTGCGCGCGAGGCGCAGTCGTTGCTAGTCTTGCATTTCGCGCAACGGAAAGCCAGGCACAGAGGCGCACTGGCATCACAGTCGTCGTCGCTACCGCAACTCCCTTCGCTGTCGACCGGCCGCGTGTCCACAGACACATCCGCCACTGCGTCGGCCACGACCACGGCCATATCCACGGCCACGTCCAGCTCCACGGCCACGTCTATGGCCACGTCCAGGTCTGCGGCCACGTCTACGGTTAACTCCAGGTCTGCGGCCACGTCTACGGTTAACTCCAGGTCTGCGACCGCGTCTGCGGCCACGTCCGCGGCCACGCCCACGGCCACGTCCACCGGCGCCTCCACGGTGTCGGGCTCGGCTACCTCACGGCCGCCGGCGTCCACTGGCGGTGCCGGAACCTCGGCCGCTGCACCATCGACTGCGAGTACGCAGCGAAAGTCTGGGCCGCAGGTATAGCCCTGCGCACATGGGGCAGCGTCGTTGCACTTGCTCCAGTCGCGTTCGGTCTTGTCGCAGGCGAAGAGAAGGAAAAGGGGAAGGACATACTGGATTCGCAGATGCATGGGTTGCCTCACCAGGTGAAGGAGTAGAAAAGGATACCGCCGACTAGCACGGCGCCGATGCCCCCGGCCAGCAGGCCGCCACCGCGTCCGCCTGTGACGTGGCGTTGGGTACAGTTGGTGGTCTCGCCAGGCGCGCACGCCACCTGGCCGTCGAGATGCAAGAGATATCCGCCGTACGCCGCCGCAGCCGCGCCCGCAGCCACCAGCACGATGCTGCCCACCTGGCCGATGCGCTTGCCAGCAGAACTGGCCGGGGCCGGCGCTGGAGCCGGCGGGCTGACGTCCAAGGCCGTCGGCGGCGGCGCCGGCGGGGGTGCCGGTGCCACCGGAACCGGCGGCGGGGCTAGCGCGGCATCCTCGGCCTCGAACACGCGCGCGCAGAGCGCGGCGACCCGGTCGCGCAAAGCTGCGTGGAGGTCGGGCAGGGTGCAGATGTCGCAGCTCTTGCCGTCCGAGCTGAGCGTCTTGCCGGTGCGCGCGTCCCACATCTGTAGCTGCAGGGTGAATGAGCCTTTCTTGAACACCGATTCCACACGTAGCACGTGGGTGGCGCCGGTCATGCGGTGGATGGCTGTCATGCACTCGGGCTGGTTGCAGTCTTCGCCTGCCACGGCCTTGGCCTCGACAACGGGCACGATCTCGGCACCCAGCGAGCGCACAACCTCTTCCACGTCAGCACGCAGGGCGGCGACCTCACCGCGCGGAACCTTGCTGGTGCCTGCTTCAACGACTGCCACCCGATGGGCCGCCGCTGCGACCACGCGAGGAAGCAGGACCGAATACAAGATGACCGCCGACAAGCCGACGCGAGGGAAACGCATGCGCGCACGATCGCGAGATTCGGCAATGGCGTCAAGGGGTTGGAGAAGAAGATGGCGGCCGATGTCAACTCGCCCCTCGAAGCGACTCCGTGGGGGCGACCACAGGTGGACCGCAGATGGCCCCTACCGGCCCTGCCTGACGCGCACTACCTGCAACTGGCGGGCGATGCGGGGGTTGCCCGGATCGCGCTCCAATGCCTTGCTGAGTAGGCGCTCGGCTTCGTCAAGATGCCCGCGCTTGAAGGCGATGGCGCCCAGCAGGGCGTCGGCCTCACTGCTTCCCAGGGCAGCGGCGCGGTGGGCCTCGCTTTGGGCGCGATCCAGCTTGCCTTCGTCGAATGCAGCTTGGGCTAGTTCGAGCAGGGCGGCTTTTTCTGCGAGGGAAGCCTCGGGGTTGGGGCGAAGCGCGCGGGTCGCTGCCTCGCCCGCCGGCGCGGTGGAACGAGAATCCAGAGGACTTTCCGAGGGAGCTTTGGCCGGCGGCACGGCGACAGCCGGCGGCGGCACCGCCGCAGGCGGAGCATCGGGCGCGGCTACCGCGGGCACGCCGGCCGCCGTGGGCGTATTGGACGCATCCCCGGCTCGGCGCAGGTGGAGAAAGTCGTAAGTCAAAAGGCCCGCGACCACGAGTGCACCCAGGATCGCCAGCAGGACCGCACGCCGGCCCTGCCCGGCGGTATGCGCTGCCCCCCTGCGGCGACCTCTGCGCCCGGCAGGCAAGGCCCCCGCATTGGCCATCGACGCGGGAGTAACCCGCGAAGCATCGGCCGGCGCAGCCCCGGCACGCGGGGATGGCTCGGCGGCCGCGACAAGGTCGTCGCGCTTGGCCTCGGCATCCAACGAGCCTTGGAATTCCTTCACTAGTCGCAAGGCTAGTTCCGCCCGTCAGAATTTCAACCATGTTTGGGTCGTCGATGCATCCCGCCCGGCTTCGTTGCTCCTCGGTTACATACGTCCAGTATGCGCCCTCGTCGCGCCTCGCCGGCCGGGCGCCTCGGCGGCCGAAACATGGCCGCTCTTCTGACGGGCGGAACTAGCCCAAGTGGGGCGCGAGCGGAATTTGTCTACTCGACGCACGCCACCGCCGCCACGCTTTCGATGGCGATGGCTGCCACCGCCGAGGCGTAGTCGAGGTCGATGTTCTTCATGGTGTCATCGGTGTCGTGGTACCCGGTGCGGTTGATGTCGTAGTTCTCCATGAAGAGCACGACCGGTATGCCCAAGTCCGAGAAGATCTGGCCATCGGTGTTGTACAGGGACGAGCGCGGCTCCCATTCGACGCGCACTTCGCCGGCCACGGGCAGATGCGCAAAGGGAGGCGGCACTTCCTTCCCGTCTGCCATGCGCTGGGCGCGGCCCAGGCCCCGTCGCGGCGGGGCGGCGTTTGCCTGCTGTGCCTGACGATTCCAGCGCTGGTTGGCCAGGTGGGCGCAAAGCGCCAGCCGCGCCGCGCCCGCACCCTCGCCCGAGGCAATCTGGAATACGTCACGGTCGTGGTTGTTGTTGTGCCCGATCATGTCCAGGACAAAGGCACCGACCACCCGCACCGCGGACGCGTCCCAGGTGCTGCCGTCTTCTGCCGTGAGGTGCAGGCTCCTTTCCACCAGCGCTTGCGCCAGGGCGCGCGCCCCCAAACAATCCGACGGGAATTCTTCGCCGGTCAGGTGCACTAGCCAGATATCGCGGGCAAGTCGTCCGGCGCGCGCAAGCGGCAGGAGGACCTCTGCGGCAGCCAGCAGGGTTGCGGTCGCCGAATGGTTGTCGTCGGCGCCGGCGGCGGCCGCACGCAAACCGTCCCCGCCGCGCGCTGGTTCAAACACGTCCTCCATATAGGCCGTGTCGTAGTGGTCCGCCATGATCACGGCCTGGGTGCGACTCCTGCCAGGAATGACCAGCATGATGTTGCGCTCCTGCGCCTGCCCCTTCTGATTCTTCTCCCACTCCTCTGACCACGAGAGGTCGAATTCGGTACGCCAGGTGAAGCAATGATCGAACACCTGGGCGTGGCCCTGCATGCCGTGGCGCTCGATGGCTTCGCGATAGCGACGGTGCAAGTGCTGGCCCAAACCATCCAGATCGCGACGCGTGCCCGCCGTGACCTGGGCCGCCTGGGCCGCCGGTCCGCCGGTTCGTCCCTCGTTGATCACCACCCGGTCGGCGGTTTCCTTGTGCCGATATTCTCCCTCGGCCAAGGCCGAGATGGTATGCCAGAGAGCTTCTTCAAAGGCGCGGGTTGCGGTTTTTTCGAGGGTGAGCGCTGAGCCCAGCGGGACCTCGGGCGCGATGTGCGCGCGCAGATCGTCGAGCAAACCGGCCGCGGCGACCGGATCGCTCGCCAACTGCGGCAGCTTGGCCAGCCACGCGTCCAGGGTCGTGTCTTTGGCGATGCGAAGCAGCGCGCGGGCGAACGAGCCAGGCAAGGGACCGGCGAGATACTCGCGAAAATCGAGCAGCTTGCGCAGGTTCTGCGCGGTGGTGTGGCGAAGTTGACCAGGCTCACGCGCGAACAGGCTTGCGGCCTGGCGATGGCCGGGGCGATCGAGGAGATTGGCTGCCAGCACCAGGGAGCGCTCGCCCGCGCGCGCGGTTCCCTCGGCGGTGACGGTGCCGAGCTGGAGCGTGTCTTCATGGATTTCCGCTCTGCCGCTGCCGGTATGAAGGCGGGCGAGCAAGGGCAGGTGCCAGAAAAGCTCGCGGGTTCCCGCGCGCATCGGGGGATAGTAAAGGCGGTAGCCGAAGCGGCCGCCACGGTCGAGCAGCTCAGCGGCGTGTTCCAGCTCAGCCTTGCTCGCGCTCGCGCCGTTGAGCAGGAGTTCATAGTCGTGGGTCCAGATTTGCGAGTTGCGCGCCATCGGTTTGCCGTACAGGCCCAGATCGTCCGGGTTGGTGGAAAAGAGCGCGACCGTGACCGTGTCGGTGAAAGCGCCGTCGCCCACCAGGGCTTGGTCGCGCGGCGTGCGCTGCCATCGGTGCGTGCGCGTGATGTGGCGGAGCACGCGATGCGACCCTGCGGACCGCGCCTGGCTGGGATCGTGCTCGTCGAGCCAACCTGACTGGGGAATCCGAATCGTGTAGCCCTCTTGTACGTGGGAAAAGAGATGTAGCAGCGGGATCTGGGTGGCGCGCGGCAAGGCAGCGGCTAGCTTGCGATAAAGGGGATGCCCGCAAAACACCTGACTGGCGGGCGTGGGCAGAATACGCAGCGCCCCGTCGAGAAAGGCTTTCTGCAACGAGTCGGGCAAGCTGCCGAATGGTTCCAGGGTGAAGAGGGTATGGATCTGACCGACAGGCTCGTGCCCGCGCCAGAGCCGATGACGGGCGAACCCGGGAAGTTCGGCCGCAGCACCGAGCACGCGCAGGCCATCGCGTGGGGGCGGCTCATCGCCGCTGGCCCACGCCACCAGGCGCAGGAAACGATCCTCGTCGGTTGCCGAGAAGCCGCGCCAAAAGACCAGCGAGGCTGGCTCATGGCTGGCACCGAACAGGGTCCAGCGCACATTGCCCTTGTCGTCCTGGGTGCGGGAGAGCGCCAGCGGCTGCATGACGAAGAAGGGGCGCTGCGGGTAGCGGCCGGCACGCGCGGCGGCCGCCAGCGATTCGGGCCAGGCCAGGTTGTTGTCGAGCAGAGTGCGGGAGAACTCGTGGGTCGAGCCCGAAGCCAGCTTGCCCAGCTCGGCGATGAGGTGGCCCGCGATTTTCGCTAGGCCGGGCCCAAGTTCATGCGCCTGTTCGTATTCGTCGATGGCGAGGCCGCGCTCGTCGCACACGCTGGTGTTTGCCAGGACGCTGGCTGGATCGGGCGCGGTGAAGGGCTTGATTCCCACGAATGGGGGCGGCATGAACTCCGAATAGGCTGGGACGGGGAAACGCCCTTGGCCGAGAAAGGCTTGTGCCGCTTCTTCTTCGATCTGGGACCACGCGGTCTTGTCCTGCATGTGGCCTAGGGTAGTGCCGATGCCACTTCTCCGCTAGCATGGGCGCATGTCCGTTCTATTCGACGTGCAATATCGAGACGCGCAGGCCCGACTGCGAGCCTTCGAGCCGACCCCGGACGAGGTGCGCGCCGCCGCGGGCGAGCTTTCCAGCTACTACAACGACGAACACAACCGGGCCATGTTGACCCATGAGGAAGACATGTCTGCCGAGGAGGTGATTGAGTACTACACCGAGTCGTGCGAACGCGGCGACCGCCTCTTCTTGCTTGAGCACGACGGCATTTTGGTAGGAGACGCGGATTTCCGCCACTTCGATGCCTGCTCTGCCGAGTACGCCATCATGATCGGCGCGCGCAACCTGCAGGGCAGGGGACTCGGGCGAAAGTTCACCACCATGCTGCACGCCTGGGCTTTTCGCGGGCTGGGCCTGGAGCGTGTGTACGTGACCATTCTTCCGGCAAACCGCCCATCTTTGCGCCTGTTCGAGCAACTCGGGTATGGACCTGACGGTGGCCCCCGGGCGCGCAGCCTGATTGACGAAGAGAGCGACGTGACCTTGTCAGTGGAACGTGCCGCATTTGAAAAGCAGCACGGCGCGATGATGGACGATGTGCGGTTTGCGCCGCGATGATGATGTTTGTGATCGAGTTGCCAGCGTCGCTGCCGCACTTCGTGCGCGAAAGCTAGTGGCGCAGGCTGGACAGGGCGGGAAAGGATCTCACTGGCTGGACGACGACGGCGGGCGGGATCTCGCCGTGGCTGCGCATGCGCGCGATCCATTCCAGCGCCGGCCCCGAGGCCGGCGGGGTCACCACCGTGCCGCGCAGCCGGCCTTCGCGCACCAGGCGCTGTCCAAGGGTCGGCGAACCGTCGCAGCCGACGATGGGGACCTTGTCGAGCGGCAAATTCAGTCTGACGGCGGCATCGCGCGCAGCCTGGCGCAGACCCAGAGCCATTTCGTCATTCTGCGCGACGAAGACGCTAGGCACTTCCGTGTCCTTGGTGAAGTTCTTCAGCCAGCGCTCGAGCGCCAGGCGCGCACCCTCGCTGGTCCAGTCCGCATTCAACGTCACCAGGCGGTAGGGCTCTGCGATGACGGACTTCAGGCCGTCGAGCCTCTGCTGCGCTGACGAGGCGGTGAGCGGTCCAGTCACGCACAGCACACAGCCGCCGCCCGGCATGAGGCTGCGTACCTGCTGGCCGTGGATGCGGCCGATCTCAGCCTGTTCCGGGCTGACTGAAAAGATGGCTCGATCAGTGAATTGCCGGCGTAGCTCTTCGATAAAACCCGCTTCGCGGTTGAGCATCACCCACTCCACACCGGCCTCGGCCGCAGCGCGCACCGTAGGGATCAAGACGTCATCGCGGACTGGAGCCACCAGCACGGCCACCAGGTTGCCGGCGTGTGCTTTCTCGATAGCCGCTGTGATCTGCGCTGCCTGTCGCCCGGCATCGTCCTGCGCCGACTCCACCTCGACGGTGAAGCCCGCACGATGGCCTTCGCGCACGGCATCTGCCTTGAGTTGCAGTTGGTAGTCGTTCTCAGTAGTGCGGAGGAACAACCTGATGCTGCCGGACATGTCGGGTATTGTCGCACGAATCGGGCAAAATAGCGACGATGTAAGTGAGTTCTGACACGTCGCAACGCGCCTGCTGGACCCTTTGACTCACACTCCCGTGCGGAAGCCAGGCGCGACGCAGAGCATAGATTCTCCTGATCAGGGCTGCAAACCCAGGTCTTTCCTAATCGCGACGACCATCTGGCAGTGATCGACCAAGATGTCTGTGCCGGTGGCTTCTGTCTCGTAGTTGAGGCCGTAGGGCCAGAAGTGCATGCTGTCTGCGTGGATCGCGGTGTCAAGAGGCTTGGTGAGGGTGGCGTTGATGGCCTGCAACTGCGCGGCGGTGTTCGTCCCAACGAAGAGTCCGTTGGAGACATGGGCAGGCCACTGCGCGGCCGTGCCGATGCCCTGGGTGTGCGCGATTTCGTGCATTGCGGTCGCGCAGAGCATGTACTGCCGGCCGGCGCCGAATCGAATGGAGCCGTTGATGTTGCCGTCAGCAGTGGCCACACCGGTATCGTAGCTGACCCGGACGGACCCCGTGATGTTGGCGTAGCAATTGTAGTAGGCGACAGCCATGTCCATGGCGCAAGTGATTTGGTTGTAGGCGTCGGCTTGGTCCGCGGTGGGTGAGGCAGCCCGGGAAAGCGCGTAGGTGATATGGCCGGTCGGTGTGCACATTGGAGCCGGTTTGCCGAGGCACGTGCAATTGCTGGCAATGGCGTCCGAAGCACGGTCGACTGTGGAATCGGGGCGAAAGCTGGTGTCGCCTGGCAAGTCCCTTGCGGTGGACGCGTCACGACCCGCATCTGGCACGCCACCCGTGCCGCCGACCCCGGTGTCTGCACCCGCGTCCGCGTGTGAAACACTGCTCGCGCCGCCCATGCCACCCGCTGCACCTCCGGTCGAGCTGCTCATACCAGTCGTGCCGCCGGTCGCGCCGCCACTCGCGCTGGTCATGCCGCCCGCGCTGGTTGAGCCTCCTGTGCCGGTCGTGTCGGCGGTGCTCGTCGCGCCTCCACTCACGCCGGCAGCGCTGCCGCCCGCGCTGGTCGCGCCGCCGCTTGCGCTGGTCATGCCGCCGGTAGCGCCGCCGCTCGCGCTGGTCGTGCCAGCCGTGCCGGTTGTCCCGCCCGCGCTGGTCGCCCCGCCCGTGCTGCTGCTCGATCCCGCGGCCCCGCCAGTCGTACCGCCTGGTCCGCCGCGGTTGTCACAGGCCGCAAGTCCCAAACAAATGATCCCCAATGCCAAACCAATTTGCGGCACGCGCATGTCGTCTCCGGCTGCTGGGTAGAGTGTTCCTCGCTCGTCAGTCAGCCTATTCCAGTTTTGGTTTCGAGGATAGCGTCGTGTCGAACCACCAGGGCCTACTGATGCACCCGGCACGGTGATGAGACTGACGCCAAAGTAGCACGCACCGCGAACGGTGCTCCCCTTCCAATCGCGACAACCGGCTTGGCACATCCGTTTGCTCTGGGTATGGCTCGATTAACCAGGATCTCGCGGAACGCGATCCAATACGTTGCTGGCTAGCTTTTTCACCACAGAGAGCACAGGCCCTCTGTGGTGAAACCAGCTAACTTCGATCCACTAGATCCTGGTCAGAGACCAGCGGTCGATACCGCGCCGGTGTCTACCACCTCGAAGTCGCTGCCATGCACCTGGCGCAGGCCCGCCACCAGGCCGTCCATGTAGGCAGCCCACCCCTCGTTGCTTTCGCCGGTGATGTACCAGTTGCTGCCATTGTCGGCCAGGATGATGCCGTATTTCTTCATTGCCGTCAGGATGACCAGCGTCGGACCGGAGAACGAACTAGTGGCAAACGACGCCTTCAGGCGCAGGCGCAGTCCCATCGGGGGTAGGGTGGTGCCGGAGCCCGCTGCGTGTGTCGCCGGGTGAATGTAGCCCTGTTGCGTGCTGTTGACGGTGAACCTGATGGCGTGGCGAATCTCGCCTGCCTTGACCTCGTCGTAGCGCACCAGCCCCGGAAGAATGGGCAGCCCGGCCGCGTCGGCGGAGGTCCATCCGTCGGTGCGGAGCGCGTTCGATCCGAGGTGGAAGATCGCGCCGTTGGACGCTGTCCAGCCCGAGCCGCCGGTGGGGTTTTGCGCGTTGTACAGCTCGTAGAGCGTGCAGTTGTTGGGCGCGCCTGCGGTGTCGATGTAGAGCACATGCCGGTCACTGCCGGTATCGGCGCTGGAACCGCCTTCGATGGGAGCGGTGAGGGGGATCGGGTAGCAGAACTGGTTGGTTCCAGTGGGGCAGGGGAGTTTGTCGCTCTCGGTAGCACCATAGTCGACGTTCCAGGTCAACGGCTGCGGCGTGGCGCCGGTGCCGGTCGAAAACGGAATGCCATACTCGTCCGTCACTGTCCCCCAGTCGGGATGAAAGGCGGTGGATGGCGACATGCTGGCCAGGTAGGTTGCGCTGTTAGCGTTGAGCGGATAGGCCGAGATGTCCGTATTCCACGGGTTGTCCGCGGGAAAGATGTTGCAGCCAGCGATGGTCGGCACGCTGCCCGCGCCGGTTGTCCCGCCGCTTGCGGTCGCGCCGCCGCTTCGGGGCGCGCCACCGCTTGCGGTCGCGCCGCCGCTTCCGGGCGCAGCGCCTCCCTGGGCTGCTGCGCCGCCGCTCCCGCCACTCGGGATCCCCTTCGAGCAACCGAGTAGGAGGAGAACCACGGACCAACCCAAGATGGCTTGTTTCATCGCGCTATTTCTCCAGAGATGCGCGCAACCTGGCGCGCCAGCCTGTCAAACCCGAAGCCGAGGCGGCTCAAGTATCCAACAACTGAACCGCGCAGTCCAGCGCGCCTTGAATGCTTGCCGCGGGATTACGCGGCCATCGCTGGCATCGAGCAATCCGCTATACTCGCAGCCGAATGCCAACCTCGCTCGATCCGTCTCGTTGCAACAGGAGACTAGAATGCGCATCGCAGCCTCTGTCTTGAGTTTCTGGGCCTTGGCCAGTCTGGTGGCCTGCAAGGAGCCCAAGAGTACCAGCTCGACCGGGCCGACCAGTCCGGTTGGAGGCAGTGTCGCCACGGGTGGCAGCAAGGCAGGCAACGGTGGCACGACATCTGGTGGCACCCAAGCTGCGGGCGGAAGCGTGGCCTTCGGTGGATCCCAGGGGACAGGAGGCACGGCCAAAGGCGGCAACAGCTCCGCTGGAGGAGTGCCGTCAACCGGAGGCGTACCGTCAACCGGAGGAGTGCCTGCCAGCGGAGGCAAGGTCCCGACGGGCGGCAGCTCGTCTGCGGGCGGCGCAACCGGCGGCGCTTCGAGCACGGGCGGTTTCTCGGCAACCGGTGGCACTTCGAGCACGGGCGGTCTTTTGGCAACCGGCGGTGTCACCAGTTCGGGTGGTGTGAAATCGACCGGAGGTACGGCGAATTCGGGCGGAGCACTCGGCGGCGCAGCGACCGTGGGAGGGAGTTCGTCGACGGGAGGCGCGTCACCGACCGGTGGTTCGACAGCGACGGGTGGAACCACGGCGGTGGATGCTGGCACTTCTTCCCAATACGTCGGCTTTCAGCCGGTTCCCAACAGTCAGAACACCGCCAATTTCAATCCGGCCACCTGGTACACCAGTTGGAAGAGCAAGTTCTACGTCGACTGCGGGGGCGGGCTGGCCCGCATAGCCAACGGTCAGGGCAGCGGCAATACCGTCTCGGAAGGGATCGGCTACGGCATGCTTCTGGCGGTCGGCAACAGCGACAAGACCGCCTTTGCCGCACTCTGGGCCTACTACAAGGCTCACGTCGATGCCAACGGTCTGATGAACTGGACGATCAACGGTTGTAGCGCGACAACCCCAGGGCAGAATGACACCTATGCAGCGACCGACGGTGATGAAGACGCCGCGATGGCGCTGGTGCAAGCAGACGCCAAATGGGGTGGCTACAAGACCGATGCGACGAATCTCATCAATCTCATCAAGAAATACGAAACCGCCGCAGGCCCGCCCTCCTATCTGCGCCCAGGTGACGCCGCAAACAACGGCGGCAAGGGCGATGGAATTGTGAACCCCTCGTATTTTGCCACGGGCTACTGGCATGTCTGGGCTACCTACGTGGGAGACAGTTTCTGGAATCAGTTGGCCACCGACGCCTACACCATGTTGGCTGCCTTCCAGACCCTAACCATCTCGAATTCCACCGGAGCACTGGTGCCAGACTGGGGCAATGCTCAGGGGCAGAACCCCTATGGCAGCAGTTACTACTACGATGCCTGCCGGACGCCGTGGCGAGTTGCGGTGGACTACGCCTGGTTTGGCACAGCGGCTGCCCAGACATTTCTCCAACACGTGTCGACCTACGTCGACAAACAGGGTGGCATAGCCAGTGTGCCCTTTGACAAGAACAGCGCCTTCCTGGGTCCGTTTGCCCTGTCTGGCATGGCGGTGAGCCAAACTACGGCCGACACGTATCTCAACGCCTGGCTGTCCGCCAATATGGACGACACGCCCTACTTCCAGGGCTCGCTGCGCGGGCTATTCTTGCTATTGGCCAATCATGCCTTCCCCAAGAGCATCTGATAGCCGTGCAACCCGTTCACCTTCCTTTCTGGCTGCGCAACCGGCACAGCCAAACCATCTTCGCCACCAGCGGTCCGCGCCGTCTTCTGGGCCGAGGCATTTGGCAGGCGCTGCGTCAGCACGCGCGAACGGTGATTCTCGACGCCGGCCAAGGCGCGCGACTGGCCGGCATTCACAGTGGGCTGCCTATTCCCAGGCCCATCATTTTCGTATGTCGATTTGGTTGCCTATTTCCCCTTTGCCACATAGTATAGCCGCCCAATTACCACCCAGGAGACCACATGCCCAACGTTGATCCGAACATCACTGCCTTGGTCGAAACATTCACCCGCCAGCTCGTCGCCACCGTGGAAGCCGCTTCGATTCAGCGAATCCAGGCTGCCCTTGCTGGCGCTCTTGGAGTTCCGCAAAAGCGCGGGCCGGGCCGGCCACCGAAGAAGCTGGCCAGCGCGGCAGCATTGGCCCCGGCCCCTGTGCGCAAACCCGCACGGACGAAGCAGCTCTGCCCGGTGCCCGGCTGCAAGAACCCGGCAGCACCAGTCTTCGGGATGGTCTGCAAGGAGCACAAGAACCTGGCCAAGGCCAAGATCAAGAAGTACCGGGAGCAGCGCCGGGCGGCCAAGGGCACTCATGCGACCGGCGCGAAGCCGGCGATCGCAAAGAAGGCGCCGAAGCTCACGCCCAAGGTCAAGCGGGCGCGCAAGCTGCAGGGGCAGTACTTGGGCTTCTTGAGGTCGCTTGCAGGTGCTGACCGCGCGAAGGTGAAGCAGATCGCAGCGGAGAAGGGCGTTGCCGAGGCGGTAAAGCTCGCGCAGTCGCTCAAGAAGGCGACCTAGCGATCGGGAACTTGTCGGGTCCGTGCGCGCTGCCGCTCCAGCGTGCGCGCGTGAGCGGTAGCGACCGGCGGAACGCGGGCTGCGTGGGCGACTTGCGTGAGCGGCCCGCGGATCGCTTTCCGCCTCCCGCGCAACGCCCACGAACTGGCTCACCCCCGAATTCCGCGACAGTCCCAGAAGGTCGTGGTCGCAAATGTGGCCGTGGCCGTTGCCGGAGTGATCCCTTTGACTGCGGCCGTCAGGTTGCGCTGTGGTACGCGCGTGAGCCAAGCTTGAAGCGCCGGCTCCAACGCGCGCTAAAACCCGCGCAACCGCCATCCGGCGTACATGGCGGCAGCGAGAATGAGGAAAGCGGCTGCATAGAACCAAGGCGCTGGATATCGGGCATAGGTCGCGATGACCCATGTGCCACCACCGTCCCGGGTTCGCAGGATCGTACTATCACCGCCGGTGGCCCAGCCATGCCGCCCATCGCTGGTGAAAGCCACGGCGAGGAGCCTTTGCGTGGAGCCGCTTTTCTGGGCTTGCCAAGAGTTACCACCGTCGCGCGTGTTCAGGATCATACCATGGTCGCCGACCGCCCAGCCGCGCTGGCCATCGCTGGTGAAGCTCACGGCGTGAAGCTCGCTGGCGGAGCCGCTTTTCTGAGCTTTCCAAGAGTTGCCTTGGTCGCGCGTGCTTAGGATGGTTCCTTCGTCGCCAACCGCCCAGCCGCGCTGGCCATCGCTGGTGAAGGTCACGGCGTAGAGCTTGCTGGCGGAGCCGCTTTTCTGAGCTTTCCAAGAGTTGCCTTGGTCGCGCGTGCTTAGGATGGTTCCTTCGTCGCCAACCGCCCAGCCGCGTTGTCCATCGCCAGTGAAGGTCACGGCGTAAAGCTTGCTCGCAGAGCCGCTCGACTGGGCCTGCCAAGAGTTGCCTTGGTCGCGCGTGCTCAGGATGGTTCCACGGTCGCCGACCGCCCAGCCGCGCTGCCCATCGCTGGCAAAGGTCACGGCAAGCAGATGTCGCCAGATGATGGCGCCGCAAGTCTGGGTCTGCCAGGAGTTGCCTTGGTCGCGCGTGCTCAGGATGGTTCCTTCACGGCCGACCGCCCAGCCGCGCTGCCCGTCGCTGGTGAAGGTCACAACCGGAAGCCAGCTCTGGGTGTCACTTGGCTGGGCCTGCCAAGAGTTGCCGCCATCGCGCGTGTTCAGGATGGTTCCGTTGAAGCCGGTGGCCCAGCCGCGCTGGCCATCGCTGGCGAAGCTGACGGCGGAAAGCCACCTGGTAGTGNNGTGCTCAGAATGGTTCCGTTGAAGCCGGTGGCCCAGCCACACTGGCCATCGCTGGCGAAGGTAACGGCGGAAAGCCACCTGGTCGTGCCGCTTTTCTGGGCCTGCCAAGAGTTGCCACCATCGCGCGTGCTCAGAATGGCGCCATGGTCGCCGACCGCCCAGCCGCGCTGTCCTTCACTGGTGAAGGTCACAGTGGAGAGCCATTTGCTAGTGCCGCTTTTCTGGGCCTGCCAAGAGTTGCC
>PMBS01000262.1 GCA_003153015.1 Myxococcales bacterium | reverse complement strand
GGCTATGACATCACAACCGGCAATGGCCTGGCCGACCTCTGGGAATGGGATCCGACCACGGCAGCGTGGACGCAGCGGCTCACCGGCAGCGAGCCCAACCTGCCGGCTATGCGCGCCTACGCCTCACTCGTCACCGATTCTGCGCGAAACCTCCTCGACTTGGTGGCGGGCACCATCTCCTACGACCGGTCCGCGATCGTGGGCCCCGGAAACTCAAAGTACGCCACCGCTCCCTCTGCGGAGATCTGGGACTTGGATCCCGCCCAGGCAGCCTTTACCAACCGCACGCCAGTGCAGAAGCCCTGGCCGAGTGGGCGCAACAGTCACGCCATGGCCTTCTGCCCGGCCACCGGCAAGATGTACATCTTCGGCGGTCTCGGCAACACGATGATGCCAGTGCCGCTCGACGACCTGTGGGAGTGGGATGGGACAACCTGGGTCGAGGTGCAGAGCGATGTGCGCCCCTCGGCTCGCTCAAGTTCGGCGATGGCCTACGACCCCTACCGCAAGTCCCTCATCCTGTTCGGCGGCTGGAACACATACGGCTTGTTTGTCAACGACACCTGGGAATGGAACAGCAGTACCCGCCAGTGGAGCCAGCTTCACCCCGCGTCTAGCCCACCGTGGGGCAGCCTCATGGCTACCGATTCGGAGCGCGCCAAGGTACTGCTCCTCAGCAGCTTCACTGGCGGCTGGGACACCTATCCGATCCCCGGGGCCCCCGGAAGTTTCGATGCCAGCGCCATCTGGGAGTGGGATGGCAGCAAGGGTACGTGGACCAACCGCACGCCCGTCCCGATCACGGGGGTGGGTGGGCAAGTGATCCCGAGCATGAGTTTTGACGAGGGCCGCGAGAAGCTATTCCTCTTCGATACATCGAGCACGACAGGGGGCAGCGCTGGCAGCAGTGTTTTCTGGGAGTGGGATCCCATCTCGGCCGGGTGGGCAAAAAGGGATATTGGCGACATCGTCAGGTTCGACACCTCCGGCGCGCCCCTCATGGCCTACGACAGCCTGCGCCGGCGGCAGGTTCTGGAGACCTACATGGAAACCTGGGAGCTCGATACCGAAGGCCCAACTTTGTACCGACGGGACCTAGCTCCGGCACCAAGCCCGCGTGTCTCCGCAGCCATGGCCTACGATAGCGTGCGCANNGTGATGGTGCTTTTCGGCGGCAACATTCGGGCGCCGGTGGGTTCCCAGAACACGAACGAGATCTGGGAGTACAAGGTGACGAATCTTGGCAACGGCGAGGGGTGCACTGCTGCCACGGCGTCGGCCTGCGCCTCGGGCTATTGTGTGGAGGGCGTGTGTTGTGCAGTCGCGTCCTGCTCGGGCGCCTGTCAGTCGTGCGCCGTCGCTGGCCAGGAAGGCACCTGCGTGCGGGCGGCCGCGGGCACGGAAGTCCCCGGAAGCTGCGCCGACGGACAGGCGTGCGACGGCAGCGGCAATTGCAGAACCAAGAACGGGCTCGCCTGTTCCAGCGCGAGTGTCTGTGCTTCGGGCTTCTGCGTGGATGGCGTGTGCTGCGAGAACGCCTGCGATGGCAAGTGCGCGTCCTGCAACCAGGCCAATCTCGCGGGGAAGTGCGCTCCCTACGCCCTGGGCAGCGATCCGGAAAACGCATGTGGTTCGGGCAGCGGCATTTGCCGCTCGATCTGCAACGGCGCGGGCGCGTGCGATTCGCCGCAAAAGGGAACCCTGTGCGGGCCCTGTCAGATCTGCGACGGCGCCGGCGCGTGCATTGTCCCTGATCCTTTCGCCTGCGGTCCCAGCGACATTCGCGATTCCGGCGCGGGCGGCGCGGGTGGAACTGGCGGCACAGGCGGTGCGGGCGGCGGCATCAGCGGCGGCGCAGGTGGAGGCAGTGGAGCCGGCGGCAGCAGTGCAGACGGCGGAAGAGACGCTCTTCCGCCCGAGGCGGGTAGCCCCGATGGCAGAAGCGACTTGCTCCTGCCCGACGCGGGCAGTTTCGATGGTGGGAGAGAGGCTATCCCGCCCGATGCAGGCACTCCTGATGGCGCGAGAGATTCGATCGTGCCCGACGCAGGCAGCACCGGTGGCGCAAGAGATTCGGGCGCGCCCGACGCGGGCAACACGACACGGTTAGGCCACAAGGGTTGCGACTGCGATCTGGGCCACATTCCTGCAGACCGGTCAGGGTTGCCCTTCGTCTTGCTCGGTGCCACCCTGTTGTGGTCGGGTCTGCGCCGGAGCACTCCGGGCCGGCACAGGTCGGCCAGCGTGCGCGTGAGCGGTAGCGGTAGCGGCCAGCGGAAAGCGGGCTGCGTGGGCGACTTGCGTGAGCGTGAGCGTGACCGGCCCGCAGCTCGCTTTTCGCCTCCCGCGTCCCGCCCACGAACTCGCCCACGCCCACGCTCACTCGCACGCGGCCCGCGATCCGCGGGCCGGCTCTTCGGGCGGCCCGGAATCTCCCGACTGGCTCTGGCTGCGCTGCTCCTGCTCGCCACCTGCTCCGAACCCAATCCCGGCAACGACCCTCGCATCGAATCCGCCCATGCGGCTCTGGGCACCGTGCCCGCGAGCGAATCTGCGACCTGGACCCGCGTCGACCCTCCCCCCGCGCCAAGTCCCACCCCGCGCTACCTGCAGTCGGCCGCCTTTGACGAAACCCGCAAGGTGCTGGTCATGTTCGGTGGACTGACCGGCGTGAATCTCAACCCCTACTCAGAGGCGCTCCAGGATCTGTGGGAGTGGAATCCGGCGACTGGCACATGGACCGAGCGCACCGTCTCAGGCAGCAAGCCGATAGCGCGCTCGGGTGCGGGCATGGTTTTCGACTCGACCCGAAACAAGTTTGTCATCTTCGGTGGGCGTTCGACCACCGACTTCGATCTCTCGGATATCTGGGAATGGGATCCCACGAATGGCAGCTTCACCGATCGCACCGACTCCAGCTCGGCGCCCAGCGGCCGCAGCCAGCACAGCATGGTGTTCGAGAAATCCACTGGCAAGGTATTGCTCTTTGGCGGCGGTCTAGCCGATCGCTACTACTATGTTCCAACCGATTTTTCGCTTGCCCTTAGCGACACCTGGGAGTGGGATTCCGCCACGGGTTGGGCTCAACTTGCCCCCGCTGCCGCGCCCAGCGCCCGATACGACGCCGCATTGGTCTGGGACAGCAAGCGCAGTCGCGCGGCCCTGTTCGGCGGAATGCAGAAGGATCAGGCTGATGCGGACGGCACCCCCATGCAGGACACATGGGAATGGGATCCGGCAAAGCAGAG
>PMBS01000078.1 GCA_003153015.1 Myxococcales bacterium | reverse complement strand
GCGGTTTCCGGGCGCAGGTAGACCAGCCCCGATTCGTCGCCGGTGTCCACCGGCCCGACGCTGGTGCGAAACATCAGGTTGAAGGGCCGTGCCTCGGTCAGATCCTTTGATCCACACTTCGGGCAAGCCAGGTCTTTGGCTGCGATCGCGGCGTTGATCTCAACCAGGCCCTTGGGATCGCGTCCCTTCTGCGCTGCAAAGACGTGGTCGGCGCGCGGTCGGGCCTTGCAGGCGCGGCAGTCCGTCATCGGGTCCGAGAAGGTGGCCTCGTGGCCGGAGTACTTCCAGACCAGGCGATTCATGAGGATAGCCGCGTCCAACCCCTCCATGTCATCGCGCTCATGCACGACCGCGCGCCACCAGGCGCGTTTCACGTTGTTCTTGAGTTCCACGCCCAAGGGTCCGTAGTCCCAGGTGCTTCCCAGCCCGCCGTACACAGAGGAAGAAGGAAACACCAATCCGCGGCGTTTGCACAGACTGACGATGGTTTCGAGAGATGACGCTGGCATGGGGCGGAGAATCTACTTGAGAGATCGTCCACAGTCGACAGCCAACCGTAGCTAGCTTTTCCACCACAGAGGTCACAGAGCCGGACCGAAAAGGAAGAAGGGTGGACTCCTGTCCGGTCCGAACCCTTCCTTCACTTCCGACCTCTGTGTTCTCCGTGCTCTCTGTGGTGAAAAAGCTAACTACCTGTCGCCGCCCATTTTTTCGATGAAATCGAGGGAACGCAGAGGCCCGGCGATGTGGGTGCGCACCAGCCCGAGGATGGCCCGCCGGCATCCCGCATTGGTATCCCGGTCCAAACTCGCCGCCTCTGCATCGTCGAGCGACATCCGGGACAAGCGGGCGAGCACCTGGCGCGTGGTTGCGCTCAGAATGTCGCCCCGCCGAGCACAGGACGCACACAGCACGCCGCCTTGCTCGGGGTGCCAGCGCGTATTCTCTTCGCCGAGATCGCTGCGACCACAAACCGCACAACGGTCGAGTGCCGGGCTGAGACCCAGCCGGCCGAGAAGCCCCAGTTCGAACACCCGGAGACGTTCCGCGCTGGCTCGCCCTGCTTCCAGCCGCAGCAGAAACTCCCGCAGCCAGTCGAAGACCGCTGGCTCTGCATGCCGGGGCGGGCACAGGCGGTCGCACAATTCCAAGGCATAGGCCGCGTGAGCCGTCTTGCCCATGTCGCCCGCCAAGCCGAGACGCGCCTCCCTTACATCAAACTCCTCTAGCAGCAGCAGATCCGCCCCTGGCCGTTCGCGCAGCGCCGCTTGTCCTTCTGCCCCCATGCCCAACCCTCCTCCGAATCGCCGGACGCTCTTGCGTGCCCCACGGGCCAGGGCCGAGAGTCGGCCGGTGCTTCGCCCGAGCAGGGTCACAACCCGGTCCGACTCGCCGTAGGCGACGGTTCGCAAGACAACGGCTCTGGTCGCGAACCTGCTGGCCACAGGCTCAAACTACCACGCCGTCAGATCCTGGCGACCAATTGGGGAACGGGCTCGGCCGACTTGAGGCTCAGGCCTTCGCCTGATTGCGGCTGCTGGCGGAGGAACAGTGAGAGGGTGATGGTCGCAATGAGGAGGACGATGATCACGAAAACCGCCAAACCAATCCCATGTCGCGGCGGTTGCGCGTCGTCTTCACCGTTCGCTTCGGGCGGAGGAACCACGGGCACCGTCTGGGTGCGCGGGGCGAGCGATGGCATGAGCGCGGTCTCAGTGTTGCGGCGCGCGGCCACGGCTTCGTCGAAAAGGCTCAGCGGCTCGACATGGGAAATGCCCACAGTTCGGGCATACGAACGGATGAATCCACGGACGAAGGTCTCGTGCGGCAAGTCCGCGAACTTCCCCGCTTCGAGAAGTTGCAGCGCCGTGATCGAAACCTTGGTCTGCCGGGCGACGTCGGCCAGCGATACCTGACGTCGTTCGCGAGCTTTCCGCAGCACCGTGCCGAAGTTTGCTGTTTCCATTCGCCAAGAACCTCTTGTTTCACTGGATCAACTGTGCGTAGCGCCGACACTCATCCGCGACACAACTGCGCGGATCCATGTCGACGCAATGCTGGAAGGATTCCCGTGCCGACGCAATCTCACGCTTGCGCTCGCTAAGCAACCCGCCCAAGAGTTGTGCCTCCTGAATAGGACATCGCTTGACGTCGGAGAGCAAGGGAGCAAGCACATCCGCCGCCTGATCGACCTCGCCACGGTCCAGGTAGACTTTGGCCAGTCGGTAGCGGCCCACGCAGAAACCAGGTGAGCGGCTCACTGCCTCGTGAAGTTCCTTCCACGCGCTCTGGATGTCCTTCTTCTGGTAGTAGGCCCACCCCAGGTTCGCGCGCGCGAACTCGGGGATAGGATACAAAGGATCCTTGAGGGCGTTCTGGGCCGCCTCGATGGCCGCATCCCACGATTGGAGCTGGAGCTCAGCTACCGAGAGGTTGTTCCATGCCTCGGGGAACTGGGGCCGCAGTTCCACCGCCTTGTGGAGGTGCTTGGCAGCTTCCTTGAACTTCGTCTGCGCCTCGGTGCGAACCAGCTCGGCATCTCTGCCCTTGAGACAGGACTTGTTTTCAAGTTGGGCCATGTAGTCGTGCCCCTGCCGGATGGCGATGAGTCCGAGCAGGTTGTAGGCATCGGCGTTTTCCGGGTCGGCCTCTAGTGCCTTCTGCAGTTCCTCGATAGCGGCTTCCACACGCTCATTGCGAGAGTAGCCAGCCGCGAGCTGGTACCTGATCTGCGACTGCTCAGGATCTCGCTTGGGGTGCGAAGCGCACCCCGAGTTGATCAGCAATGCAAGGCACGTCCCCATCGTGATCAGGAATCCTTTCGAGCCGGCGGCAGAATTGGTCGTCTTTCCCAAAGGTTCTCGCTAGGTTAGCTTACCTGGCGCGGCCGGACGCTAGCAGGGCACCGGATCCACTGTCAATGCGAAAATGACAGGCACGGTGCGAGCTCGACGGGTGGGGCCGCGATTGCACATGCGTCTCCTATACGCCGCGCGTCTCGGCGCCCCAGATGTACTTGTGGATTTGCAGGTTGAGACGCACCGGGAGGCGGTCGCGCAGGATCCACGCTGCCAGGTCGCGAGGATCGAGCTTCCCAGTGGCGGGCGAGAACAGAATCTCAACCCGCCCCGAAAGACCGCGGCTGCGCACCACCTCGGCTGACCAGAGGTAGTCTGCTTCGTCGCAGAGGACAAACTTGATCGCATCCTGCGGCCGTAGGCCGTGCAAGACGTCCCAGGAATTCCGCTCAACCTCGCCGGAACCGGGCGTCTTGATATCCACGATGCGTATGACTGCAGGCGACAATTGGGCCACGGGATGCGCCCCTGAGGTCTCGAGGGCGACTCGGAAGCCCTCGCGCACGAGCCGCTCGGACAGGGACGCTATCTCAGCTTGCAGCATTGGCTCTCCTCCGGTGAGAGTCACCCAGGGTAGGCCGAGCCGACGAACCTCCAGCACGACCTCATCCACGCTCATCTCTCTTCCGCCTGAGAAAGCGTAGCTCGTGTCGCAGTACGAGCAGCGCAGGTCACAGCCGGTGGTTCGCACCAGGGTGCATGGGATGCCCGCATACTGGGTTTCGCCTTGGATACTGGCGTAGATCTCCGCAATGCGCATCGGGAACGGATCGGACTATGGCCCGTGGCGGAGGTCGCGTCTATGGTATCCGGTGGCCATGAACGCCGTATGTGAGCCCACCCATATGGAGAGCCTCCTCGCGGGAGGTGTCGCTCTTCACGTTGAACACTTTCGCCCTAGCGCCCCTGCCCGGCTGGTCTTGGTCACGGTACACGGGTTCGGCGCCTATTGTGGACTCTATCGCCATGTGGCCGGGGCTCTGCTTGCCCGCGGGATCGCGGTGACTCAGTTCGACTGTCGCGGACACGGCCGTTCGCAAGGGCGCCGTGGGCATGTCGACCGCTTCGACGACTATCACGCGGACTTGAGCCTGGTCGTGCGCCGGTCGCGTGAGCTAGTGCCAGGAGTGCCTTGGGCATTGATGGGGCACAGCCTGGGCGGTCTGATCGTTCTCGATCATGTGCTGCGACGGCAGAGCGAGCCTCAGGCAGACCAGTTGGTCGTTGTTGCGCCGTGGCTGGAGTTGAAGATGAAGGTGTCCATGCCCAAGCGCGCGGCAGCGGAGGTTTTTGCCCGCCTGAAGCCAACCCTGACCATGAGCAACGGCCTTGCGGCCGAAGATGTGTCGCGCAGTCCCGAAGTGGTTGCCAATTTCTTTCGCGATCCTCTTGTCCATCACGTGGCCACCGCAGGCTGGTTCGCGGGTGTCTTGCGCACCCAGGCCGCCGTGCGCGCCATGGCCGCCCAGTTGCGGGTGCCCACTCTGCTGCTGGTTGCGGGCCAGGATCGTATCGTGTCGAGCGAGGCGACGCTGGCCTTTGCGCAGGCAGCCGGAGGCACGGCAGAGGTTCGTTGCTACCCGGAGCTCTATCACGAGCTATTTCTCGAACCGGAACGCGAGCAGGTGGTCAGCGACGTAGCGGACTGGTTGTCCAGGCCGCACGCCGGCTCGGCGCCCTAGCCCACTGCCCTTCGAGAGGCGGGTGCTGACTGTTTGCTCGGGCTCGTCGCTGGCACGATCGTCGTGAATAGTGCGGGCTAGTGACCGCGCCTACTCCGTCGGTTTCTTTGGCGCCAGCGCTGCGAGCTTATCGCGCATCACATCGCCGAGGGTGGCGGTGGGGACACCGGCGCTGAAGCCCTGGGCATCGGCCACTTCTTCGGCGCGTGCAGCCCCCCGGAACGACAGGCCAATCTTTCGTTCGGCGCTGTCCACCGAGATGATCTCGGCTTTCAGGGTCTGGCCGGGCTTGACAAACTGCTTGGGATCCTCCACGCGCTCGTCGGAGAACTCGGACACGTGGATGAGACCCTCAACTCCCCTCTCGATTTCCACGAAGGCGCCGAAGTCGAGCACCTTGATGATCTTGCACTCGACGATCTTGCCTGCCGGATAGTCGTAGGGAATCCGATCCCACGGGTCGGGCACGAGCTGCTTGATGCCGAGCGAAACCTTGGGTTTCTCGCCATCAAACTCGATGTTGAGCACCACGGCCTCCACCTCGTCGCCCTTCTGGTAGAGCTCGGAGGGGTGCTTCACCCTCTGGGTCCAGGAGAGATCCGAGACGTGAACCAGGCCGTCGATACCTTCCTCGATCTCCACGAAGATGCCGAAGTCGGCAATGTTGCGCACGACCCCCTTGACCACGGTTCCCGGCGGATACTTCTCCTTGAGCGACGCGAACGGGTTGGGCTCAAGTTGTTTGATGCCCAGGCTGATGCGATTCTGGCGGGGGTCGATGTCGAGCACCACCGCCTCGACGGTGTCGCCGATGGCGAGCATCTTGGACGGATGCTTGACCCTGCGGGTCCATGACATTTCGGAGATGTGGATGAGCCCCTCGATGCCCTGCTCGATTTCGATGAAGGCGCCGTAGTCCTTGAGCGATACCACCTTGCCGCGCACCACGGTTCCCGGCGGATACTTCTCCTGCGCGTGGGTCCAGGGATCCTCTATCATCTGCTTGAGGCCAAGCGAGACACGCTCCGTCTCGGAGTTGAACTTGAGGACCTTGACGCGGACGTGGTCGCCCACCTGGAAGAGTTCCGACGGGTGAGTCACCCGGCCCCACGACATGTCCGTGATGTGAAGCAGCCCATCAATACCGCCCAGGTCGATGAAGGCNNTCGATGAAGGCACCGTACTCGGTGAGGTTCTTGACGATGCCCTCGACGATCTGTCCTTCCTTGAGCTTGTCGAGAGTCTGCTCTTTGAGTTCTGCCCTCTCCTTCTCCAACAGCACGCGGCGAGACAGCACGATGTTCCCACGCTTCTTGTTGAACTTGATGACCTTGAATCGATGGTTCTTGCCGATGAGAGCGTCCAAGTTGCGCACCGGACGCAAGTCCACCTGCGATCCGGGCAAGAATGCCTTGACGCCGCCACGAATGGTGACCGAGAGGCCGCCCTTCACCCGCGCGCTAATGGTCCCCTCGATCAGCTCGTCGCGCTCGCAGGCCGCAGAGATCTCGTCCCAGACCTTGAGTCGATCCGCCTTCTCCTTTGAGATGATGCAAAGACCATTGGCGTCTTCGCGACTGTCGAGGAAAACGTCGATTTGGTCCCCGACCTTTACCGTCACAGTGCCGTCAGCCCCGACAAACTCATGCGCCGGGATGGTGCCTTCAGATTTGTACCCGATGTCGACGACAATGTTATCCGGGCCGACGCTGATGACCTTTCCTTTGACGATGTCACCCTCTTTGACCTCGTCGTGCTGGAGGGATTCCTCGAAGAGCGCCGCAAAGCTCTCCTCTGAGGTTGAGGGTTGATCGATGGAAGAAGCGGAAGTCGAAGCCATGAGTATCCTTTTGCTGCTCGCTGCTACCCGACCCTTGCGGGTCGTCTGGTCCGAGCTGGCCGGTTGCCCCAGGGGACCAGCTCGGCGCTGGTTTTCAGTATCGAACACTCCGACCATCGGAGTGGCGAAGGGCGGCGAAAACTACCGCTCCCACAGGAGCCTGTCAACGTGAGCCGAGGGCGGTACCCTGGACCGAGGCGGATCGCGACCATCCATCAGCCACCGCGCTCGCGCACAACGCTGGCCATGCGCGACACCACCTCCTCGGGTCGCAAGCCGCCTGTGTCAATCTCGATGGCGTCCTCCGCGCGCCGCAAGGGTGCGACAGCCCGAGTGCTGTCGCGCTGGTCGCGAAGCCGCATCTCCGCGAGCACGACGTCAAAGTCTTGTGGCCGCCCACTCGCTGCCAGTTCCAGGGTTCGCCGCTGCGCCCGCACCTCGATGGGCGCAGTGAGGAAGAACTTGGCGTGAGCGTCGGGGAAAACCACGGTGCCCATGTCCCTGCCCTCCGCCACTACCCGGCGATTGGCGCCGATGCGGCGCTGCAAAGCGAGTAGACCGGCGCGCACCTCCGAAAAGGCTGACACCTGCGAAGCGCCCTCGGAGATCTCGGGCCGGCGAATCTCGTCGGTGACATCCTCGCCGTCGACCGTGAGATGATTGGCGTCGTCGCGGCCGTCGAATCGAATGTCGAGATCTTGTATGAGCTGGCCGAGTGCCTGGCTGTCGGACCACGCAATGCCCCGGCGACGCGCTGCCCACGCGCCAGCACGATACAGCGCACCCGAGTCCAGGAAGGTGTACCCGAGTCGCTGCGCAAGGGCCTTTGCCACGGTGGACTTGCCGGCTCCGGCGGGGCCATCGATGGTAACCACAAATGAATCGGTCTGCGCGAACATCAGGCCAGCCACGGTAGCAGCCCGGCCCGACAAAGGCCACCTGGGGGGCCTGCCGCGGGCGCTGATCTGATAGGATTAAGATGTGAAGTCCTTGCCGCCGGTGATCCTGCTCCTGGGCAGCGTTGGATGCGCGAGGGGGGGACCACCGCCTGAGACGCCATGGGTTCCGGAGACTGCCCCCGACCTAGGCGCGATAGTCGCCCGCGTCGGCTCGGTCCCCATCTATGCGCGCGAAGTGGAGGCCGAGTTGGCTCGCTCCCAGGGCACGGCGCGCGAGGCTACGGATGAGTTGATTGTCTTGCACTTGCTGGCGGAGCAGGCCCACCGCAAGAATACCTTCCGGCCCGATTGGTTCGATCCCGAGTTGAGGAGTGCTCTGGCCGAGCGTCTGATCGAGCGCGACCTCTGGCCACAAATTCAGCGTGAGAGCATCCCGGACAAAGACCTTCGAGCCATCTACCAAAACGCCATCATTTCCTTCGTGCACCCTCGCCTGGTGGACGCCGGCTTTCTCATCGTGTTCACCGGTCCCTACATGAAGCCCAAGCCGCGGGCCGAGCGCGCGCAAACCGCCAAGGCCCTCGCGGCCGCGGTGGCCTCGCGACGGATTGCTGGCCCGGAGGACTTCGAGGCCATCGCAAAAGATTCCGCCTGGGCGGCCCGCAATGTCACCTACCGGCGGCTCCTGCAAAGCCCTGACCAACCGTTCTCGCACAAGGTTGGTGCAGAGGTTGTCAAGCTGAAGGCCCCCGGCGATACCACGCCGCTGATCGAGGACACCGACGGGTTCTTCCTCGCGACCTATGCCGGGGAGAAGCCGGCCGAGAACATCTCTTTCGCCGCGGTTCGGGACGAGCTACGCCAGCGCTACTACGAACGCTGGCGCGAGCAGCGGCTCGAACAGCTCGTCCGAAAGCTGGCGGAAGGCCATCGGGTGGAAAGCCACCCGCAGTTACTCAACCAGAACCAGCGCGGATCCTAGCTCTTGCGGAAACGTGAGAGGGTAGCCGGCAGAGCAGCGAGGTCAGGGAAGGTCTTGTCCGGGTGGAGCTGCTTGGCACGCGCCAAGAGCACTTCCTCGGTCTCCTTGTTGTTCGGATCGGGAACGCAGCATTCCACCGGGCAAACTGCCTGGCAGGCCTCGTGGTCGAAGAACCCGACACATTCGCTGCACAACTTGGGATCGATCACATAGATGCTGTCACCCTCGCTGATCGCATCGTTTGGACATTCCGGCTCACATGCGCCGCAGTTGATGCATTCGTCGGTAATATGCGTAGCCATTGTGCTCCTTTCGCTGAGGCCCTCTGCTCACGCGGTTTGTCCACCGCAGAAACCACGGAAGTGTAGTGACGGCGGAGCCTACCGTCAACCTGGTTTAGGAAGAAGTCGGCTGCGCCACGCCCTCGGTTTCGGGCGGGGCCATGTCTCCGGGCAGCGGCGGCGCCGACTTGCGCGAGGCCCGCAAATTAACCGCGACCAGTTTCGACACGCCGGGCTCTTCCATAGTGACGCCGCACAGGCGATCGGCGATCTCCATCGTGCGTTGATTGTGGGTGACGATGATGAACTGAGAACGATCCGTCATTTCGCGCACGGCTTCGTTGAAGCGGCCCACGTTGGCCTCATCCAGCGGTGCATCCACCTCGTCGAGGACGCAGAACGGCGATGGCTTGACCAGGAAGATGGCGAACAGCAAGGCGACGGCGGTGAGCGCCTTCTCGCCGCCCGAGAGAAGCTCGATGTTCTGCAGGATCTTCTTGCCCGGCGGGTTGGCGACGATCTCCACCCCGGTCTCGAGCAGGTCGCTCTCGTCGGTAAGAGCGAGGGCGGCGCGCCCGCCGCGGAAGAGATGCGGGAAGACCTCTTGAAACTTGGCGTTGACGGCGTCGAAGACCTCGCGGAAACGCTTGCGCGAGGCCCGGTTGATTTTCTCGATGGCCGATTCCAGCCGCGCGATGGCCGATTCGAGGTCGGCCTTCTGGCTGGTAAGGAAATCGTAGCGCTTCTGCAGCTCTTCCGATTCTTCGATCGCAGTCAGGTTGACGTCGCCCATGCGTTCGAGCAAGCCGCGCAGCTCCTTGAGCCGGCTGTCTTCCTTCTCGCCGGCCAGGGAACGCAAGTGAAAGTCGGCTAGAACGTCAGCCAGCCGCTGCACGTCCGGGTATCGTTCCCTCAATTGCTCCTCCAGCGAACCGAGGCGCAACGCGACCTCCTGGCAGCGCAGGTCGAGCGCCGCCAATTCTTCGGCCAAATGGGTCACCCGGGTGCGGGCCTCGCGCAGGTCGGCCTCTCGCCGCGCCAGAATGCCGTTGCGCTCTTCCACCGCGCCCTGTCGTTCGCCATGAACGCGGGCTCGTTCGCTCGCTTCGGCCTGCAGCAGCGCGGCTTCCCCGCGGAGTTGCTCGGCATCGGCGCGCAGTGTCTGGGCTCGCAGCAAGTCAGCGGATACCTCGGTTTCGAGTTGCGTGCGACGATGTTGGTGATCGGCCGTCTCTCGCTCCAGGCGTTCAAAGTTTTGGCGGGCCATCTTGCGGCGATCGCTGGCCTGGGCCGCCGCCACCCTGTGCGATGATAGCTCTCCCGCCAGCGCATCCGCCTGGGCCTGCAGAGCCTCAGCTTCTGCACGCAAGCTCGCGGCGGTGTTTTCGTGGGCGAGCGAGGACTCGCGTACCTCGGCCAACGCAGAGGTGGCCTCAGCGAGACGCTTCTCGTTCTGTGCCAGCGCAGAGCGCAGGTCATCCGCACTCGACCGCAACTGCCCATGGCGGGCCTCCAGTTGCTGGCGCTCGCGCAGCAAACGATCGCCGTCCTTGCGCTGTGCCAGCAACTCCATCTCGTTGTGACGAGCCGCCGTGGCCACCTCTTCGACGGTGTTGCTGACTTCGGCCAGAGCTTGCTTCGTGCGTACATGCCGGTCGAGCGCCGCTTGATAGTCCGCCTCCAAACGCGCCACCACCTCCTCCAGCTCGCGCATCTCTCGTCTCTGCGCCAGCACGCCGGCCAGAGCCGATTCACGTGACCCCCCGGTGACCACGCCATGCGGATCGATCACTTCTCCGTCGAGCGTGACCAGTGTCTTGTCGGTGTGGGTTCGGCGCCACAGATCCAAGGCCGAACGCAAATTCTCGACCACGATCACGTCCCCCAAAAGGTAGTCCGCCACCCGGTCGTAGCGACGGTCGTAGCCGATCAGCTCCAGCATGGGGCCGCGCACACCCTCTCCCGACGGCAATGCCACCGGCATGACCACCGGAGCCTGCTGCTCGACCGCCAAGCCATCCCCGCTGTCAAAAACCACCGTGCCGGCCGGAGCCGACGCAAAAGCCGCGGGCGAACGGAGCGCCACGGGGATAAAACTGGAACGACCCTCGCTCTTGGACTTGAGGTACTCGATGGCTTCGACGCCGACCTCATGGGACTCGACGATGATATTGCCCAGCCTATCGCCCAGCACGGCCTCCAGCGCCGTCTCCAGCTCGGGCGGCGGTTGCACGATGTCGGCCACCACCCCGCGCACCCCACCCATGCTCCAGGTGTGATGGCTGGCCACGCGGTCCTGGCCCGGCGCGGACGCCTGTTTTTCGTCGCGAACCCGCTGCATGATGGCACGCACGCCCCGCTGAAAACTCTCATAGCGGGCCTGGATCTCGGCCAAAGACTGCAGGCGTGAGCGCCGGCGATGGGCCTCTTCGCGCAAGGTTTCCAACTCTAGTTCGCCCCGCACAACCTCTTCGCGCAGGCTGGCCGCCCGGGCTTCCGCAGTGGCGCGCTTTGCAAGCAGCTCCTCAACTCCAACCTGAAGTTGGGCAAGCCGCTCCTCAACCGCCGCGCCTTCGGTCATGAGTTGCTCCACCTGCTCGACGGCGACGCTATCTTCGGCTAGCGCAGCTTGTAGGCGCTGGGCGAGATCCTCGGCCCGTGCGTGAGCGGATTCGATGTCCGCTTCCAGACGCGCGATCCGCGTGGCGGCAGAGGTTGCCGCCGCGGTCGCCTGATCCATACCCAGGCGTGCCGTCGTCAGGGCAGACCGGGCTGCTGCGTAGGCCTGCTCGGTCGCACCCAGCTCTCGGCTGCTCGCCTCTGCCTCTTCGTCGAAGCGCCCCACCTCACCCCGCAACTCGGCCAGCACCCGCGCGTTGTCTGCCTCCTTGCCGACAAGCCCGTCAATCTCACGCCGCGATCGCTCCGCCCTTTGCACCAAGGTGACCGCCTCGTCCGCGTAGTGTTCAGCCTTCTGGGCGGACAGCCTGGCCTCGTTGTCGAGCGCGAAGAGCTCCTCCTTGGCCGCAGCCAACTCGGCCATCTCCTCGCTCAGCGCCAAGCGCTCGGTTTCGATGGCGGTTTCCTCGACGCGCAAGTCGGTTGTCTGCCGGATGTGGCGTTCCGCCAGTTGCTCGCGATTGCCCAGCAGATACTTCTGCTCAGCGACGAACCCAAGGTGTCTTTGCGTTGCAGCGCACAGTTCTAGATCCTTTAGTTCTGCCTTGTAGCGCTTGTAGCGCTCGGCCTTTTGCGCCTGCAGGCGCAAGGAGCGCAGGCGCGTCTCGATCTCAGCGATGATGTCCGAGACACGTAGCAAATGCTGGCGAGAGGCTTCGATGCGCCGCTCGGCCACCTTCTTCTTCGCTTTGTACTTCGTGATGCCCGCAGCCTCGTCGATGAGGGTGCGACGTTCCTCCGGTCGTGACGAGACGATGAAGCCAATGCGTCCCTGCTCTATGATGGCGTAAGCCTTGGAGCCGACGCCCGTCCCTAGGAAGAACTCCACAATGTCACGCAGGCGGCAGGGCACGCCGCCCAACAGGTACTCGCTTTCGCCGCCGCGATACAGGCGCCTGGTCACGACGACTTCCTCCGGGCTGGCCGCGCCCCAGGGGATGCCCCCAGCGGTGGTGTCCCCGGGCAGGCCAGCGGTGTCGAAGGTCAGCGACACCTCCGCCACGCCAGCCGGCCCGCGCGTCTCAGATCCAGCGAAGATGACATCGTCCATGGCGCGGCCACGAAGATGCTTGGCCGATTGCTCGCCCATGACCCAGCGGATCGCATCGACGATGTTCGACTTACCGCAGCCATTTGGACCCACCACCCCGGTAACGGGGTCTTCGAAGGTCAAGATGGTCCGGTCAACGAACGATTTGAAACCGCAAATCTCGATGCGTCTTATCCTCATCCTGGCACCTTGAAGTGACAATATGTGACCATATAGGTCACTTCGTGACTATCATTAGGTACCATCCGCGGCTGGTGGTTGTAAAGGGCTTCGAACCCCCAGATTCCACTTTTCCCACCGGCCCGGCGAAACGTCAAAAAACTTACCACGTTGCAACCAGTTGTTTGTTAAGTTCCGCGGCCGATGGAGGGAGGGTCCTATACCGACCTTGTAGCAGCCCTGGTTGCCCTGGGCGGCTTGGTCGGCTTTTCTGGCCTGGCTCTCTATGCCATTCGGCGAGCTAAGTCAGCAAGACGAAGGCAGATCGAAGAGTCGGCAACCGCCCTGCCAGTGGAGCGGGCCAAGCGGCCAGCCCTAAGACCCGAAGATGTCGAGGCAGGCGCGGCCGAGGCGGAGCCCACCGCGTCAGAAGAGGACATCGCGCCCTCTGCTGAGCCACTCCCGACGAGTCAATCGATCCCAGTCTCTGCTTCCCCCGGCGCAACTCTCGAACCAGTCTCACCTGTCGCACCCAGGCCCGGGCCTCGCGAGGCCTTTCCGCCAGAAGCTCCGGCCGCCGTCTTGCCCCTACCCGCTCCGGGCATCCCATCCGCACCGCCGCCCGTAAAACTGTCGAGCGCTATTTCGGTGGACAAGCCGCGCGGGCCTGAGCGTCCCATGCCCGCGAGCAAACGTGGTGTCGCCGCGCTCGTGCCTGGGCTCGAACGCACTCGCTCGGGCTGGGTTAGTCGCCTTGGGCAGCTCTTCGCGGGCAAGAAGGAACTGGATCCGGCCCTGCTCGGGGAGATCGAGAAGGTCCTGCTGACCGCGGATATCGGCGTGCGGACCAGCCAGAAGCTCCTGGGCGAGATCCGCGAATCCTTGGACAACAAGTCGATCAAGGATCCCGCCGCGGTTTGGGGCTTCCTTCGTCGCCGGAGCGTGGAAATCTTGACCATGGACGCTCCGGCTGTTGACTTCGCCGCTGCCCAACCCTTCGTGCTGCTTGTCATAGGCGTGAACGGGAGCGGCAAGACGACAACCATTGGGAAGCTCGCTTCCAAACTGCGGTCCCAAGGCAAGAGCGTGTTGCTTGCGGCTGGCGATACCTTTCGCGCCGCAGCCACTGAACAACTCGAAGTCTGGGGCGCGAAAGTGGGGGCGCCTGTCGTGCGAGGGAAAGAGGGCGGAGACCCCTCGTCGGTTGTGTTTGACAGCGTCAAGCGCGCACGCTCCGAGGGCATCGATGTGGTCATCGCAGACACGGCCGGCCGTCTACATACCAAGATCAATCTGATGGAAGAACTGCAAAAGGTGCGCCGAGTTACGGGCAAGGCCCTGGAGAGCGCCCCCCACGAGACCTGGCTGGTCATCGACGCAACCAGCGGCCAGAACGCCATCGCTCAGGCTCAAGTCTTCACCCAGGCCATGTCGGTGACTGGAATCGTGCTCACCAAACTTGACGGCACCGCCAAGGGGGGCGTGATCTTGGGAATCGCTGACCAGCTCCGCATTCCGGTTCGCTACATTGGCGTGGGAGAGCGAGTCGAGGACCTGCGCGAGTTTGAGGCGGAGGACTTCGTGGAAGCCCTTTTTGCTGAGGTTTCGGCGGGCGAAAAGGCCGTCTCGTAGTCCCGATCCGGCTCGTCGTCGAAACAATATGTATTTTTAGTTGATCTGCTGATTTTGCCTGTGTTACATTGCCCGCACCTCGCCCTTCATAGCCAAGCCTTTGAAATCAAAGAGATTTTTGACATGGGGTGAACGGCGGGCCCCAAGCAAGGAACCGCATGAAACGTCTTGCGTTCGGCCTCTTACTAGTTCTTGCAAACCCAGGGTTGGCGGCAGCGGCAGAGGCATCTGCTGCTCCTGCCGGTGAAACCGCGGAAGAGAAGTCCTCCGAGGCGGAGGCTCCTGCTCCTGCCACGGAAGCGCCGGAGGCGAAGAAGGATGAGCTTCCCGACCTCTCCGACGAAGTGAAGGAGGCCGCTACCCAAAAAGAGGAAGCGGCCTCCGAGGGCGCCTCCACGCGGCTGTCGTGGGAGGACATCGTGGTGGTGCCACGCAAGGCGTTCCTGAAGCGTCACCGCTTCGAGTTGGCGCCATTCACGGCGATCTCGATCAACGACTCCATGGTTCGCCACTACTCGTTCGGCGGCGACCTCACTTTCTACCTTACTGACGTTTTCTCGGTTGCGGTCGAAGGTCAGTACTTCATCAAGGAACGCTCCGAACGCGAATCGCTGGTCGGCTTTCAGTTCAACCGCGCGACCACGCTGAACCGGTTCAAGTACTCGGCCTCCCTGGTGTTTGGCTACGTGCCGGGCTACGGCAAGTTTGGCCTGTTCAACAAGTACATCGTCCACTGGGATGTCACGGTGAACGCGGGCATCGGGCTCATCTGGACTGAGATCATCCCGGTCAGAATCGACGACGAGATCTTCAGCAACAGAAACATCTGTCCCAGTCTAGCGATCTCCACTCGCATGTTCGTAACTGACTGGCTCGCTCTCAGCATCGGCCTACGCGACTACATGTTCTCGGACAAGTTCGAGAATAGGAACCGTCTGGAAGGTCAGAGCGCCGCAGCCGCGAAGGCGGATGGCGTGTCGGAATTCACTCAGAATGTCATGGTGTTCGTTTCGGCCGGGCTCTACCTGCCAACTTCCTTCACGTACAAGACCCCCCGCTAACGAGTCGATGCCATGACGAAGAAAGCGCATGTTATGAAGAGAGGAATCGCGTTGCTCGTCGGATGTCTCGTTGGCATCCCTGCTGTCACGCAGGCNNCGACCGTCGGACAGGACTTCTACAACGCCTTGATGCTGAACCTGCGGCTCGGTTTTCATATCACTGACTGGATCGGACTCAGCGTCTCGGCCGGGGTCTACAATCTGACCCCGGACTGGCGGAGCGCCTTCAACGACCAACTGAACAGCGCTCTGCCAAGCAAGACGGTGGTGGACGCGGCGAACACCTACCGCAATGCTGCGGGCCAGCCGCCCTTGCCTCCCGATACCAAGACGCCCACGAAGAACAATGCCGCCGCCGCCGAGAACCGCATCGGCCAGGTGATCATGCCCCAGATCGATATCGTGCCATTCACCGGCAAATTTTCGGCCTTCAGCAAGCTGTTCATGAACTACGACGTCTACGTCTTGGCCGGGCCGGGCTTTGTGAACCTGGTCAAGAAGGGAACGATCGATCAGAGCAGTGAGTTCGGCAAGGCAACGCCCTACACTGGGTGGAAGATGGCGGTCAACCTGGGAGTCGGGATGCACGCCTTTGTCAACAACTACTTCGCCATCAACGTCGAGCTACACAACCTGATGTACAGCAACAACGCCGCAGGCCGCGACGTGACCGGCAGTTCTGAGGTGAACTCCGCGGACGCGCAGTGGACGTACAACTGGATGGTGGGGTTGAACTTCATGTTCTTCCTTCCCGCCCAGGTCAAAGTCAGCCGCTAGGGTTTCCCTCTCCGACCGGTTAGGAGGCTGTTGTGTCGCAGAAGAGGAAGGTCACGCTTTACTTCAATGCCGCGATGTTGGCGGAGACCCAGAAAGAGGCCCTTCGCCAAGACCGCTCGATTTCCTGGATTATCCAGGCCGCCTGGCGGATCGCGCGCGACGCGGTCAAGCAGATGCCATCCACTGTGCCGACCTCCACGCATGCTGAGACTGGCGCTCATCCGGTGCAAACCGGCATGTCTGAGCAGTCCGCCAGCCGTGCGGTGTCCGTCCGTACTCAGGCCTAGCCATGCTTCGCTATTGGCAGGGTGTGTCGGCCACCCCCTCACGCAAAGGCCTGCACATAGCTTGGCCCTCCAGGGATCCGAAGTTGAATACGATTCGGTCTCCTTGCTGGCCTTCTATTCGCGTTGTGTAGGAGCCATCCGGGGCCGCGAGAACGATCGTGCCAAAGCCCATGTCTATGTTGGTTAGGTACACCCACAGGTCGCTCAACTGTGAGCTGGGAGGACTGGTCACCTTCCAATAGGTGTGGGTGACCCCATCGCTGTCGATCTCTGGCGTCGGCGGGCCGAAGGTTGGAGGAGGGATGGGAACGAACGGTGAAGTGACGGCGGGTGCGCTGCAGGAGACTACCGCTATCAGCAGAATCGGAAACACCAAAGCCGCCATCAGGCGCACGATGGGTCTGCTGCGGAGCAAGTGTCTCATGTCCAAGTCTTCTGACATGCAGGCGACGCGCCAACTCCTCTCCTATGAGATCTTGCCACGATTCCCCCGGATTGCGCCAACTACCGTATCAACTGGTGGCAACTGAGTTGTCACGTGGCGATGTGATACCGACGCAGTTTCTTCTGTAGGCCAAACCGCGAAAGGCCAAGGGCTTTGGCTGCCTTGGTCTGGTTTGAGTCGCAACTTGTCATGGCTTCGCGAATCAGGGTCCTTTCCAGCCGTTCCACGCGAGGCCGCAGGCGGATTCCGTCTCGCTCATCGGCCAGGGCGACAACCGGATCGGAGCCCGCTCGCACCTGGGGTGACAGGTCAGCGACGGCCACGACCGGTCCTGAGAAAGCCGCCGCGCGCGTAATTTCATTCTCCAACTCGCGCACGTTTCCAGGCCAGCGATAGCAACAGAGTTTGGCCATGGCCGCCGCGTCAACCGACTTGACAGCCGTACCGGACGCTGCAGCCGCCTTCTGCGTGAAGTGCTGCACCAGCAAGGGGATATCTTCACTTCTATCCCGCAACGGGGGCAGCACGAGGCGGACGACGGAGACTCTGAAGAAGAGGTCCTGCCGGAACTTGCCCTGCTCCACCAGACGGTCCAAGTCCTTGTTGGTCGCCACCAGGACACGGACATCCGCCTTCTGCGGGCGCTCCCCTCCCACGCGATGGAATTCCCCATCCTGGAGTACACGCAGTAGCTTGCCCTGCATGGCGGGCGACATCTCCGCGACCTCGTCGAGGAACAGGGTCCCACCGTCCGCCACGGCAAAGAGCCCTCGGGCCTCTCGATCTGCACCGGTGAAGGCGCCCTTGACATGACCAAAGAGCGCAGATTCAAGCAGCGTTTCAGGAATCGCCGCGCAGTTCTCGGAGACAAAGGGCCGGTCCCGTCGAGGGCCGTTGAAATGAATGGCGCGGGCGACCAGTTCCTTGCCTGTCCCGCTCTCACCCTCGATGACCACGGGCAGGGCCGTGTCGGTCACCCGGTCGAGTAGGTGAAAAAGGTCCAGCATGCGCGGAGTCTGGCCCACGATCTGCCGATAGTCGTAGCGTAGGGCAGCCACCTGGCGGCTTTCTTTCAGCTCTTCGCGCACGCCTTGCAGAGCCTGCTCCTGCACGCGCAGTTCGTGCTCCAGTCGCCGGTTCAGGGCCTGAACCTGGTTTTCTCGACGGCGAAGCTCCGACACTAGCCGAGCATTCTCGATGGCAATGGCGGCCTGCTCAGCGAAATCCATGACCATGGCCAGCGCCTCGTCGTCGAAGACGCCTTTGCGCAGGCGATGGTCCACATAGATGGTCCCCACCACGGCACCCTTGACCGACAGGGGCACAGCCAGCACGGAACGAAGATGCAGATCGCTCACCGAAGCCGCCTCGCGGAAGCGACGATCTCCCGCGGCATCCACGGTGACCACGGGTTGCCCGGTCTCAGCCGCTTGCTTGGCGATGGAGCGAGACAGGACGAAGTCTGGCGTATCCAGGGTGGTCTGCTCGATGTTGCGCGCGACCTTCACCACCAACTCACCCGAGCCATCCTTGAGCAGGAGGAACCCGCGTTCCGCGTCCGTCATTTCGATGGCGGTGTCGATGACGGCCTCGAGTACGCGCGGAAGGCGCAGATCGCTGTTGAGGCGCTTGTTGATGCGCGCAACCCGGCGCAGACGTCCCTCGGCCCTGGCCGCTCGTTCGACTAGGAGTGCAGTCGCGGTTCGCGCATCGGCAGACAGCAAACTGGCCGACGGCGCCTCGGGATCGCGGTCGAGGCCGGAGCGGTATTGCGTGGGCGTGTTCATCTTGACCTCCTCGAAGATGCGCGCGGCGCGGGCCTGTTCTTCGGTAGCGTGGGCATCGCCCACCCTCCGCATAAGCTGCGATGCCAGGTGCGCCGCGCGCCAAGCGACGGGCCTGCGCCCCTGCGCCAGGGCTGCGTCGGCCAGAGCCGAGAGACGGCGACCGAGTTCGCCATCGCTTTCGGTGCTCTCCGCTGGCAGGGCCAAGACGATACGAGCCTGGGCCAGCGCGGGCAGCTCATCGCTCGATGACCCAGCTCCGGGCGAGGTAGCCTGGGTCGCAGTGGTCGAGCGGATCCGATTCCATGCGATGAGGGCTTCCGCGGCCTGTCCTGCCTCGGCCAGCACCTCGGCTCCGGCGAGTGCGCTGGCCTCGGCCATGGGTGGATTTCCCGCACGGGCAAAAGCCTCTTCGGTTGCGCGATAGAGCGGCAAGGCGGTACGAGGCGCGCCCTGGCGGCGCGCGATGTCGGCATCAAGCGATGAGGCATAGGCCAAGAATGCCTCCACCTTGGTCGCGTTCGCTTCGTCACGCAGGCGACGGGCGGTGCGGCTGGCGGCCTCCAAGTCTCCGAGTTGGAGGAAAAGCAAGCCCGTGTTGTAGAGCGCGAGGGCGAGATCGGTCACAATGCCCAGGCGGCCAAGATCACGGAGCGCACTTCGGAAAGCATCGAGCGCTTCGCTGAACTGGCCGGTGTCAGCCAGAACACATCCAAGGTTGAAGACCGCGGCGGTCTGGCCGTGGATGTCGTGAAGCTCGTCGCACCGGCGGGCAGCCTCCCGATAAGCTTGGGCGGCAGGCACGGGCTGGCCAGCCAGTTGCCAATACAGCCCGCGCAGGGCCGGCACTCGGGCGCCAAACGGCCTATCAGGGGAGGTCTTGGCCGTCTTCTCCAGCGCCGTGATCAGGGAATCTGCGTCGAAAAGCCGTCCGGCATAGGTCAGCGCCAGGGCAGCCGCTTCCCTTGCGAAGAGCCCGGCATCGGAGGACTCCGTTAGCGCCGGCTCGGCCGCCTGCAGAGCCTCGGAGTAGAGGCCGCAGGACACCAGGAGACGGGCCAGCCGCGCACGTAGTCGCAAGACCAGGGAACCCTGCGGCTCTTCCCGCAGCCCAACTTCCTCAAGGGCGGTCTCGAGCACCTGTCGGGCGGCGACCGGATCCCCTCGCCGTCCCAGCAGCCAGGCACGACGTTCTGCGAGCTCGATCTTGATCTCCATGGTGCCGTCCGGCGATGGCGCTTCCAGAACCCCGAGTGCGTCGTCGTAACGGCCCACCAGCCCCAAAGCCGTGGCCCAGGCGAGGTGCTCGGCCTGCGTGCCAGCCTCAGGGTCGGCGGCCCGGGCACGCATCGCGAAGCGCGCCACATCTCCGAAACGGCCAGCCTCGCCCGCAGCCTGCGCCGCAGCCCGAAAGCACACGGCCGCTTCCCCCGGCTCTCCCAGCGCCAGGTGCGCCTCGCCACGCCGAGGATCCGACTCGAACAAAGACTGGATAGCCCGACGCACGAGGGGATGCAGAACCTCGTCACGCTTGACTGCGCGAAAAACCGCGGCGGCATGGGATTCCGTGGGAACCGTCAGTCCCGCGCTGTCCAACCAGCCTGCAGTCTGCGCCTCGCGGGTCGCGATCACATTGTCCAACTGGCCCCACTCCGCCAGATCGGCAACCAGTTTCGGCGACTGCGCAAACACCAGGGTGGCGAGCCAACTTCGGGTGTTGCAGCTCAAACCGGCGAACGTCGTATCCAGCAGACGGCCGAAGTCGGCATCATCTTCCTCGACCCGGAATGCCTCGGGCCGGCCTTCGCGGACCCGCTGTACCCAGCGACGCACAAGCAACGCGGCCGAAGCCGCAAGACCCCCGGAGGCGCGCACGATCTGATCGACCACTTGGGGTGTCGGCTCGGTCCCTGCCGCGTGCGCGGCGAGCGCGCAAATATCCTCGGCCTGAAGCGGCCCGAGTCGAAGATCCACGGCCTCGGCGCTGCGCAGGGCCTGTTCGGTGGGCACGATGACAAGCAGGCGTCCCCCAGGTGATCCTTCTGCCACCGCCTGGGCAACCAACTCCTCTTGCTCGCCCGGTCCAAGCACCAGACAGAGAGGCCGTTGCTGCGCACGCGTTTCAAGCGCATCGACCAATGCGGCCGTGCGAGCCTGCAGCGATCGGCTAGGCTCGTCCCAAGGGGGCATTGGCTCGCCAGAGCGGGCGGGCAGGTCAGCCTGCAGCGCCGCCAACCCGCGCTCGTCCACGCTGAAGGACGGCAAGGTTTGCGAAATGAGGGCCAGCCGCGCATCGCGCAGAACCCGCCGGATCACCGTGCGGCGGCCGGAGCCAGGTGGACCGGAAACCGTTACCACGCCGGCCGGAACATTTCCTTCTGCGAGTCGTTCCACCAACGCCCAGAGCGCTTGCTCCTGCTTGGTGCGGCCAACGAGAAGACCCGCCAGGGGATCGCCGGCTGGATACGGCACGGCCAGGTCTAGTTCAACCGGAGCTACGTTGTCCGGAAGAATGTGGCGAATCTCCCTCAGCAAGTCGCGCGCGCTGGCAGGCCGCCTTTCGGTCGCGACGGCCAGCAAGCGGCCTAGCAGAGCATCCCAATTTGCCGGCAGGCCGGGACATAGGGAGGACGGTGCTGGCGGTGGGCCTTCCATGAGACGACGAACCGCCTCCATTCCCACACCGAAGGGCGGCACGCCCGTCCACGCCGCGTACAGGGTTGCTCCCAAACTGAAGAGGTCAGCCGCTGGGCCGCGCTCACCCACCAGCGCCTCAGGCGCGATGAAGCCCAAGGTGCCTGAGGCACCTGCCGCCACGGTCCCCAAGCTGTCGTGATCTCCGGAAACCGGCAGCAGGCGTTCGGACAGCCCGAAATCGATGAGCACCGGGTGACCTTCATGGTCGCAGCGCACATTGCCGGGGCTGATGTCGCCATGGACCAGGCTGCGGCCGTGGAGGTAGGCCACGGCGTCGGTCAGATCCTCGGCCGCAGCGGCGAAGCGATGAAACCGATCCTCGCCATGGGCCGCGGCCAGATGCGCCGCCAGATCTGGCCCGGATAGGTGCTCAGTCACGAGAAAGAGTCGGCCGGCCAAGGCGCCTTCAGCTATGCGACCGGTGTCCCGAACCCTGACGATGCCGCGGTGGCTAAGCTCGCTCAGACGGCCAAACTCCTCGAGCAGGCGTGCGATGGCACCTGGCTCCAATCCGGCGGGAAAGAGCTTCACAGCGCAGTCTGCGTGGTCAGCCAAGTCCTCGGCAGCGTAGACCTCGCTGCTGGCGCCCACTCCGAGTCGTCTACCGAGCTGATAGCGATCCGCTATCAGAGGCCACGGGCCATCGCCGGCCCCACTCGATGTGCCAACTTCATTGACTGCCGCCACTACTGATCATTATACGATTTCAAATAGATATTGGAAGCTCGCCTATCTTGTTGTCAGATTTGACGCAACATACTAGCGAGAAGCCGACCCAACAGGATTTCGGCTCCTTGAGCGCAGGAGGGCGGCCTTTGCCATGTTCCTGATCTCCTCGTCTTCATGCGCATCGGCCACGAAGCTCAGGTAGTCGGTGGCTTCCTGTCCCCCAAGCGATGCAAGGGCATCGATGATCTTGCGCATCTCCCGACGGTCTTTCATCGATTTGCTCTTGGTCAGTGCTGGGACCGCGCGCGGATCGCGCAACTCGACCAGCGCGCCGAGTGCGGCGTCCCGGATGGTTTCCTCATCGTCGGAGAGCAACCCGATCAAGGTGGGAACCTCATCGCGCAGTTTGCGCGCCGCTGCTACCCGAATGGCTTCCAGGCGCATCTCGTTGGGAGCGGCCAAGGCCGCGTGCAGGGCGCGGGGCTCGGCAGACCACAGCTTCTGGCGCGCGACGTAGCCGGCTAGCAAGTCGCCGACCGCGCGCTCTGCCAGCCGCTGCGGGACCTCCTGCTTGTCTGGCTGTGCCTCCGGGTCGTAGAGCATCTCGGCATTCGCCTGTACATCTTCGCCAAAATGCGCAGGAGCCACTCCGGCAGGGTGAGTGGACACGTTCAGCCGCACACCCGCGCGCACGGCAGCCTTGCCGTCTGCCCGCACCACTTCCATGGATAGAGTGATGCGGATTCTCGCTACGGCTGCGCCGGGTTTGCTACCTTCCGGAGCCTCGCCAACAAAGATCCCCGTCTGCAAGAGCTGCGAGCGCAGCTTCTGTGCCAACGCCCCTCGGTCAACGAGCGAAGATTCGTCACCAGCGCGCGCCGTAGCGGTGATGGCCAGAGGTCCGAGCCACAGTTGGCCTGCCGCACTCGGTTTCTCGCTCGGCTGCTTACAGGCAACCGCTCCCAGCACAGGCATCGTCCAGGCGGCACACCGGAGCCACACCCGCCACCACGACCAGCTCATTCACGCTCGCCTCAGCCGCCCCGCCGAGCGCCGGCCGGCGCGAAACCCCTTCCAGCGGGCAGGGATTCGCGCTCTGCCCCGAGATCAGTCTCGCTCGGTAGCTCGGCCAAGGGGATCGGGGTCTCGTCCAGACGCCGAGAGAGCGCCAAGGACAGCAGTCGCAAGATCACGTCCTTGTATGAGAGCCCGCCCGCCTTTGCCGCGCGGGAGAAACCGCCCGCCAGGTCGGAAAGATCGCAGTTAGGGTTCACGTCGATGACGTAGGGCGTGCCATCGGCGGCCAAGCGGATATCCATGCGGGCGTAGTCGCGCAGGCCTATGGAGCGAAAGGCGTCCAGCGCCGTCTGCGCCACCTTGTCACGCAGCTCAGGCGACAGCCTTTCGCAGCGGATCGGCCGGGTTCCCTTGTACTCAACCGAATCCTCCACCCACTTGCCTTCGAACGACACGATCTTGGGCCGGTCCGGCGGCATGGCGGAGAAGTCGATCTCGAAGAACGGGAAGATCTGGAGCTCGCCATCCACCTGTCCCAGAAGGGACACGTAGATCTCGCGTCCTTCGACATACTCTTCGACCAGCGCGGGCTGGCGGTACTGGTCAAGGACGTGCAGCACACGCGCGTTGAGCGCCTTCTCATCGCTGACCACCGACGCCCGGGTGATCCCGACCGAGGCGTCCTCGCGCGTCGGCTTGACGATGAGAGGGAAACGCAAGGCCAAACCAGCTAGATCGCCTGTCTCTGACACCACCGACCCCTTCGGTACCGGAATGCCGCGGGCGCAGAGGATATCCTTCACCTTTTCTTTGCGCAGCGCCAGGGCCAGGGCAAACGGCCCCGAGCCCGTGTAGGGGATCTGCTCCAGCTCCATGAGCAGCGGCAGCAGGCTCTCGAAGCGGTTGTCCCCATGGATCGACTCGCAGAGATTGAACACAGCGGCCGGCTTGATCGCACGCAACTCGGTCACCGCGCCCGTCACGTCGCTGGTCACGCCCAGGCCGGAGCCATCATAGCCGTTCGCATTCAAGATGCGAACGATGTGGTCCGCTATCTCCTTCACATCTTCGCGCGCCTTGTTCTCGGGATCCGCTTCGGCTCCCTCGAAGTCGCGATTGTAGATGACTGCGATCCGCGGCCTGGTCCGTGCCTTCACGATGCTTCCATCATTCTAGTGAGTGGCGCTGTCCGATTGCAACCGGGAACACGCGCCTCCACTAGTTGTACACCAAAGTTCTTCTCAAACAAGCCGATGAGAGATCGCGCGACCACTTCGGGTGGGGGCGCGCTCCCGATCTGTCGAGCCAACGACGTGACACCCGCGCCTCGCAGACCACAAGGGATGATGGCCGAGAAACCGTCTAGGTCGACGCCAAGGTTGAGGGCGAAACCGTGTGTGGCGATCCCGTGTCGCACTTGCACCCCAAGCGCACAGATCTTTTCGGATGCGAGCCAGACCCCAGGGGTCGACGCGCGCCACTCGGCCGCAAGTCCGAGGCGGGCAAGCCACTCGACGATGCTCGTCGCCATGGCCTGCATGTAGGCGCGCACGCCCCGGCGCAGCCGAAAAATGGGGTAGCCCACCAGCTGCCCCGGTCCGTGGAAGGTAACGTCGCCTCCGCGTGACGTCTGGCAAACCTCTATTCCCTGAGCGCGCAGAGCCGGGATAGGAAGCAACACGTGGGCCGGGTCGGCGTGGCGGCCCAACGTGATCACGGCAGGGTGCTCGAGCAGTAGCAGGATTTCCCGTCTGCGGCCGACCAAGATTTCGTTCCGGATTTGCTCTTGCAGTTCGAGTGCCGGCCCATAGGCAACCCGACCCAACCACGACCAGTCGGCCACGGCATCCGGCTCGGGACGGCAGCCGGCGGACAAAACTGCTAGCCCTCGGAAATCTCGGCGAAAAAGTCAGCGTCGACAAAATCGACGTTGACCAAGGCACCGATGACACCCACCCCATGGCGGACACAGGTTTCGGCCAGCGCAGGACCGTCCACCACCTCCACCGGTGCGCCCGACTGCTTCCATTCCGCGACGGCGTCGTCGGCCAGCCGACCGGCAAGCACCAGCACCCCTTCGTCCTGGTTGCGGGCGCGAATGCCCGCACGCAATTCGCCCAAGGCTCGGCGGCCCGCGGCCGCGGCGCCGGGCCGCAAGGCGATGAGACAACGTGAGGGCCGGAAGCCCCGTCCTCTCAAGGCTTCAAGATAGATCGTGCCCTCCACCCGTTTGACGAAGGTAGCCGGGCCGAAGCCCTCACGCTGCAGAAGGACGCGCGCCACGGCCTCAAAGGCCGCCGGACTCAGTTCCGCCAGGCGCTGCTCGAGCGCGGCCAAGGTGCGCTCGCGCAAGGCCTTTCTGGCTTCACCCAGCACGAACTCGGCTCGCTCGAGATCACTGTCTGGTGGACGGCGGGCCAAGGCGTACAGCCCGCTGCCCGCGGGTCGCACGCGGGGCCGCTGGCCGGCACGTAGCCTCTCCTTGCCCTCGGCCGCGAGGGCGGCTCGCATGACCCGCCACGCTTCGTTGGGCTCGCCGTGGATTAGTCGTCGGCGGACCGCTGCATCTGCGATCTGACGCACATGCAACCCGCGACCAGGGGCCTGGCCTCTCAAGATCTCGATGGCCGCGTCGATGGGCGAGGTGATCTTGCGCCCCGGCTGGGCGGGCGCTGCCGAGGCGCCCTCGCCTGCAGGTGAGGGCGCCGGCGTCGCCCCTTCGCCCCGGCTGGGCGGCTGGCTGGAGGCACCGGGGGGCTCTGCTCCGGCGGACGCTTCTCCGGAAGCGGTGAAAGCTTCGCCTCTTCCTTCCCCAATCTCCGCCTCCACCTCTTGGTTGCGCTCGGCGCCCTCGTGGTCGCGGGCTACGCCCGCGTCGCTGTCGTCGCCAGTGGGCCCTCCCTCGCCGGGCTCCTCCGCGTCCCTGTCGTCTCCGTCGCCTTCCAGCACCCCGCTTTCAGCTAGCGCGGCCGCGCGCGCCTCGGGAGACAGCGAACCAATCTGGGGCTCCTCGGGGGCTTCGCTCACATCCCGTTCCTCCACCCCTTCGCCTGGGCTTCTGCCCGCGCTAGCCGTCTCCCCCGCGACGCCGTTCGGCGCCACGCCTTCGCTCGGCGTATCGCCACGCCCGCGCCGCCGTCCCCGCCCTCCCCGTCGTCGTCGTCGCCCGCTGCGTGCTTCGCCCGCTGGCGCCCGGCTTTCGCGTGGCTTTTCAGGTGCGGCTTCCGGCTCCGGCTCGGCAGGGGCCTCTGGATAGCGCAGCAACCCAAACACGCCTGGCTTGACCCGCACGAAGGGGCTGCCCGGGGCTTTCTTCACCGCGGCGGTAAGTTGGGTCTGCATGGTGACTTCGGGAGTTCTCCCCACGAAGGTCAGCAGCTTGCGTTCCGTCGCTTTCTCAGTGAGTTCCTTGAAGTGAAGAGGCCGGCGCTCGCGCCGCAAAATCTCGAGGGCTGCTTCCAAGAAGGTCATGACGACCCCGTCTCTACCACAAACTGCGCACGCGTGGCGTTGGGGTCTTTCGCTTCAGCAAGAAGTAGGTTTTTTTGACGATGCCCCGCGCAGGCGTTACCCGTGAGGTATGAGTTCTGCGCGCAAGATCGGAGTGCTTCTCGGTGGACTCTCGTTGGAACGGGATGTGTCCGTCCGGGCCGGCGAGGCCGTCATGGCAGCCTTGCGCAAAGCCGGCCATGACGTCCACGCGCTCTTTGTCGATCGTCACGTCGACATGGCCCTGCGCCAGTCGGGGATAGACGTGGCCTTCCTGGCCGTGCGTGGCCGCTACGGCGCTGATGGTTGCCTGCAGGGGCTGCTGGAGATGCTCGCGATCCCCTATACCGGCTCGGGCGTGCTGGCCTGCGGCCTGGCCATGAACCGCGCCAAGACCAAGGATGTCCTGCGGCTGCACAATCTGCCCACCGCGCCCGCCTACCTGATTCGTTCCTCGCAACAGGACAGCATCAGCTCGGTGCACGGCGCTTTTGGCTTTCCCGTGGTCGTACGACCTGTGGGCGCGACGCTTCTCTTCGGGGGCACCCTGGTGCGCGACGAAATGGAGCTGGAGAGTGCGCTGGAGGGAGCGTTTGCTCTGGACGACGAGGTCCTGGTTGAGCGGTTCATGCCGGGCAGACCAATCTGCGTGCCGGTTCTTGACGGACGGGCGCTCGGCGCTGTGGAGGTGTCCCGAACCGGATCGTGGACCGCGCCGCAGTCGGCCGGCACGGGCAGGCCACCGGCATGTGCTCCCGCTCGCCTGTCTCCCGCCCGCGAGGCTTCGGTGTTGCGCTTGGCAACCCAGGCTTGCGAGGCCCTGGGCTGCGAAGGCCCTGCCTGCGTAGAGATGGTTCTCAGCGAGCGGCTTAACGAGATCATCGTGGACGTGGATTGTGCGCCGCTGCTCTTGCCCGAAGCCCCCCTGCCCCGCATGGCGCACGAGGCTGGCCTTGGCTTCGACGAGCTGGTGGAGGAGATCTTGGCAGGCGCGCGCCTGCGTGCCCACGGCATACGGCGCAATCGGCGCACTCTACACCTGACGTTCGAGGGTCCAGACCGCCGGGCTGATGCGGCAGTAGCCGCGCACTAGGGGGTGTCCCTAATTGACG
>PMBS01000010.1:349-3586 GCA_003153015.1 Myxococcales bacterium | reverse complement strand
TCGAGCCGCCGGCGCTGGTCGAGCCGCCCGCTCTGGTTGCGCCGCCGGCGCTGGTTGCACCGCCCGCGCTGGTTGCGCCGCCCGCGCTGGTCGAGCCGCCGGCGCTGGTTGCGCCGCCGGCGCTGGTCGAGCCGCCCGCGCTAGTCGAGCCGCCCGCGCTAGTCGTCCCCCCTTGCGCCGCACCGCCTGTTCCCGGCTGGGCGGTTCCGGTCGTAGAATCGCACGCAGGGAACAGCATCGCTAGACTGCCTACGCACAGGAATGACGCAAGAATTCCACCTACTCGCGCTTTGTGCTCTCGTTGCATACGTTTCTCCTTTGAGGGCGGGCCCATGAATTCAGAGTGTTGAAGAGGCAGTGACCTTGCTTTCTAGCACGGCTCATCCTTTTTTCGTGCCCAAAGCCCTAGGTCTGGTGCGGTAGAAATAGAAAGGCTGTGGTTTTGGCTGCGATGAGCCAACCCTAGCCACGGCCTGTTAGAGCGAGTCGCGACGAAGTTACTTCACAAAAATGTCTGGCTTGGGCGGATCGGCCATGCTGGTGCCGATCTTGAATCCGGGGTGGGGCGGCTGGTTGTAGCTTGACTGCTCGAAACTCACCTGCGCCCGGTAGGTCGGATCGTGCATCAGCGTGTAGATGCGGCGCTTGCTTACCGCCGTCGTTGTGTAGACACGCATCGCGGTGCTGGCCGTTTCGCGAGCTACCAGTTCCTCGCGCCAATCGCCCAGGAGGTCGGCGGTCAGCGTCGGGTTGGACTTGGTACCGTTGTTCGACGCGGTCCCGGATGTGTCCGCCCCTCCAGGGAGCGACGTGCCGTTGAGCGTTGAACGCAAATCACCGGCGTTCCAGTAGATGAGGAAGTTGCTCCCAGCATCGGAGCTGACGTCGGCACCGGTGCCGCAGTTCTTTTTTCCACGCGAACTCGAACAGGTTGCGGCAGTGAGATCGGTCGCGGCGATATACTCGGCGACGCCACGCCCGTTATCCCCACCCCCCGTCATGTTGAAGTAGATGCTGCAAGTAGAAGCGTCATGGCAATCCTGACCCCCGGCCATTTCGTGGGGCAGGAAGACCGAGATCCCCTTGCCAACCACTAGCTCGCTCACGTGCAGGGCATCGCCATGGCCGATCTTCGTCGCGCACCTGAAGGTTCCGTCGCTGTTGATGGTTGATGACCCAGGGATGATCTCCTGCGCACCGTCGTTGTCCACGTCCCCCGCCATGCATGAGTGGCAGCCTTGGCCATAGGCTTCATTGCCGTTGGTAGAGCCGCTGTCGTAGATCCAGTTCTTCGCCAACACCCCGCCTCGGAAGGTCATGGCAGAGACCGTCAGACGCGTGTAGTACCCCCGCTGCTGGATGATGCTTGGCAGACCGTTGGCAACGCCGCCATCCTTCACCCAGGCAAACCCGCCGTTGTAGCGGTGCGATCGGTTACCGCTCGCGTCGCCCCAAGTAGCTTGAGCATCGGCAACGGTCCCGTAGGGCACGGGATAGTCCACGGTATCCAGTTCCGAGCCGTCCACGCCGCTGAATACGGTCAGCCACTCCGGGCCGTCCAAGACCATGCCCCCAGAACTTCGGTAATCCTTGCTGTTGTCGGCGCCCGCTGCTGGCCCTTTTGCAAGGAAGTTGCCCTTGCCATCCTTGGTGCCTGGCGCGGTCTTGAACGACACTTCGGCCTTGCCGTCGCCGTCGAAGTCGTACACCGAGAACTGCGTATCATGCGCCCCGGCGCGAATGTTCGAGCCCACATTGATGCTCCACAGCCGCTTTCCAGCCATCGTGTACCCATCGATGATGCAAGGGTCGGTAGTGCCGGTCGCCCCTGAGTCTTTCGAATTCGACGGATCCCACTTGAGCACTATGTCGAGTTTGCCATCGCCATCGAGATCGCCTGTGCTGGCGTCGTTTGCGCTGTACGATCCCGCCGGCTTGGTAAGCGGAATACTCAGGTACTGCTGGGCCCACACTGTGGCCGCAGGAGACTGTGGCCCTTCGGTCCCTTTGATCACGGCGGCCACCGTATACTTCGAGCTCGCGGTACCGGAGGCATCCTGGTAGTTGGTGCTGTCGGTGACGTTCGCGACCTTGGTACCGTCCCGGTAGACGTTGTAGGTGACGTTGCTGGCCGTGGTGTCGTATTCGTAGCCAAACATACGCCAGCCGACATAGACGCCGCCCGAGACCTTCACCGCCACCACGCCGCGATCCAGGTTCTCCATCTGGTAGTGGCCGTTGCCTCCCCCGGTGACTATCGGCTTGGTTGCTCCACCCGTATTCGCGACGCCACCTGAGCCTAGCGCACCGCCGTCGGTGGTGACGCCACCGGTGGTTTGGACGCCGCCGGTCCTGGTAACGCCGCCGGAGGTGCTGACGCCGCCGGAGGTGACGACGCCGCCGGTCCTGGTGACGCCGCCGGAGTTGATGACCCCTCCGGAGGTGACGACGCCGCCGGAGGTGCTGACGCCGCCGGAGGTGACGACCCCGCCGGAGGTGATGACGCCACCGGAGTTGATGACCCCGCCAGTGCCGTTCGTTCCACCCGTCGTGGCGCCGCCGGTTCTGGTTGTAGTTCCACCACCTGAGGAATCGCACGCAGGGAACAGCATCCCCGCGCTGGTGGCGTACAGAAATGATGCCAGGATTCGACCTGCTCGAAGTTGCGTCTTGCGCTCTCGTTGCATGAGTTCCTCCCTGAAAGCGGGCCCATCAATTCGACGTATGCGAGCATGGTGCCCTAGCCCGCTTGGCGCGGCTCACCCTTCTTCATGTCGAGACGCGATGAGTTGTCGAGGCAGACACAAGACGGCCGTGGTTCCGGCTGGGACAACTGCCGGCCTTCTGCCGCGGGGGAGCCCACGCTTCGCTGGCTTTGCCAGCGAGCCTACTTCACGAAGAGACTGGGCACGGGCGGCGGGTCCATGTTGGGACTGATGCGGAAACCGGGGTGCGGCGGCTGGTTGTAGCTTGACTGCTCGAAGTTCACCTGCGCCCGGTACGTCGGATCGTGCATGAGCGTGTAGATCCGGCGCTTGGTCACGGCCGTCGTTGTGTAGACACGCAACGCCCCGTTGCTGGTTTCGCGAGCCACAAGTTCCTCGCGCCAATCGCCCAGCATGTCTGCGGTAAGCGTCGGGGTGTTCTTCGTGCCGTTGCATCCCGAGGTTCCGGATGTATCCACCCCGCCGGGGAGCGACGTCGCATTTAGCGTCGAACGCCATTCATCGGCGTTCC
>PMBS01000010.1:0-338 GCA_003153015.1 Myxococcales bacterium | reverse complement strand
GTCACGTTGAAGTAGTACTTGCACGTGGAAGCGTCATGACAATCTCCCCCTCCGGCAGTCTCGTGAACCGAGTACACCGAGATCCCCTTGCCAGGAACCAACTCGCCCACGTGCATGGCATCTCCATGGCCGATTCCCGTCGCGCACCTAAAGGTTCCGTCGCTGTTGATGGTTGATGCCCCGGGGATTATCTCAAAGGCGCCGTCGCCGTCCACGTCCGCCGCCATGCATGAGTGGTCGCCCTGGCCAGCGGCCGCGCTACCCCCAGGGGTACTGCTGCTGTCGAAAACCCAGTTCTTCGCCAACACGCCACCTCGGAAGGTGTAGGCAGACATCGT
>PMBS01000366.1 GCA_003153015.1 Myxococcales bacterium | reverse complement strand
GGCGAAATCGTGCGCGCGAAGGACGCGCCACCAGCGGCGCGCGCGGCGGCGGGGTAGGGGGAGCGAACGCTTACCTTCGCCGGCCCAGCAGCGGCCCGCCAGTAGGCGAAGCAACAACCGGCCGTCGCTTGCCGACAACCCTTCGCGTGGCGCCTCTGTGGTTCGGTGCGAGCGTGCGCTTCGGCCTTGTCTGGGGCCGCGCTATCGAGAGCAACACTGGTGCGGCGCTCTTGACGCCAAACTCAGATGCCAGGTCTCCGAACCCACTTTTTCACCGCGAGACAAGATTCCACCGTGGATGGTGAGTTTTCACCGCCGATCGAGATCCTGTTCACCGCGAATCCTCGCAGTCCAACTAGAGACGCCACCACGACGGCGGGAATTGACCCGCACGCTGGGTGTGGCTTCCAAATTGCACAGGAAGGAAAGCGTCGTGAACACTTCTCCTCTTGCCCTGAAAGCACACCGACGCGTCCGGTCTCGTGGTTTGGGCTTGTTGGCGTGCGCCCTGACCCTGCTGACTTGTTTCTCATTCGCGAGAACAGCCCGCGCGGATTTTGGTCCACCCCTCGTTCAAACCGTCCTACGCGTCGGCTACGTGCCGGGCGAGGGCCTGAGCGTCGGCGTTGGAATCACGTCTGAGTTTTTTCGGATCAATGCCAATCGCACTGACCACCTGGTTTTCGTCCTGGGACTCTCCTCCGGCGCTGACATGATTCTGCGTTCTTCAAGGACGACCATCTATCGCTTGAACGCCGGTCCCCAAGCCAGCTTCATCTCTCTATGCCCCGTGACCCAAACTATTGTGAGCGGTGGCCCCATCCTGGCGTTGGCGCGCGGCTCCCGGGCGCAAATGGGATGGAATCTCGGCGCCGCTTTCCTCATGTCCCCGACAGATCCCGCGCCGGACTACTACCACCCCGCCCGCGAACCGCAATTCTTCACCGGCGCCTTCTATCAGTTTGCGCGTTTCGGCGCTGACCTGAACCAACACACCGTTGGCGCCGATCTGCGAGCCCTGTTCAACCCCTTCGACCAATACCACCACGGAATAGGCTCATGCGGCGGCAACTAGTCGCCATCGGCCATTGCGAGGGTAGCCGGGTAAAGGGAGGCTAGGGAGATCGCGAGCCAGAAGGCGCAAGGGGTGGTGCAAGGGGTGGTGCCAAAGGGTGGTGCCAGGCACCTGATTCAAGAATGCGTCAACGAGATCATCATCACTCAGTCTCTCGCTGACCAATCTAGAAGACGAAGCGGTGCCCCTGAAGACTTGCCGAGTTCTTCGAAGTCCCGCCGGTTCCTGGTGACCAGCGGTAGCTGGCGTGACACGGCGATGCCCGCAATCAGGATATCCCCTAGCTGGCGTCGTCGATTTGCAGACACGTGGCTCCAGATCTCCCCGGCGACGCCGGCGGCGCTCTCGTCGAACGGCAAAACGTCCGAACTCGCGACCAGGGTTTGAAATGCCTGCATCTGGCGTTGGTAGGGGCGGCCGTTGCGAATCGCAAGCCGGTATCCGCGCAACCGTTCGAAGACAGTTATGGCGGTGATGGTGAGGCGTCCGAATCTCGATAAATAGGCCAGGGCCCGCTCGCAGACGCGCGGGTTTCCGCGGCTCAGCTCCGACAGCGTGTCAGTGTCCAGCAGGACGGGTTCGGCGTCAGTCAACCTACCGCCCTGCTTCCGTCAGCTTCGTGGTCAGGGTGCGAAGGTCGGAGCCCTGGATGTCCGCCAGACTTGCCGTGGCAAGCGAGAGTATCGCTTCAGGGCGGGGCGCAATGTCCACATCCTCACCATAGTGTCGTCGCAGAAGAGCGATGACTTGGGCCTCGAAACTGCGCCCGCACCTCTGTGCGTCCGCGGCGATTTTGGCACGCAAGGCACCCGGGAATCGGATGGTCCGACCAACCTGTCCCGACTGGCGAATACTGGCCGAAGCCAATGCGCGAGTCATAACCAAGAAAGTACCAAACTGGTGTTCCCGAGGCAAGGCAAAGGCGAACTCCACAATCCCGCGATGGCCGCGGAACGGCCGAGGATAGGGGCCGACGAGCTTGCGGGCCGGGCCTTCTGCGACGCGGGCTCTATCGTGTCCATGGTGGTGAAGAACAAGCTGGCTCTGCCCGCGGCGGGCGACTGGCATGATCGCGGCGGGTCCTACGTGTTCGAGCCGCGCGAACGGCTCAAGGAATTCGAGTCGCTCTTTGTCTTGCCCCTGCTGGTCAGGGACGAGGTCATGGGAACCTTCACCGTGGCAGCGCAGCGGGCCGGCGCTTTTCCGGCTGACCGGCGCGAAATGCTGGGCGTGATCGCAAACCAGGTGGCCATCTCGCTGCAGAACGGCCGCATGGTGGAGGCGCTGGAGGAGCAGGCCACCACCGACGGGCTAACTGGCCTGGTCAACCACCGTACCTTCCAGGAACGCTTTTCCGCCATGTTGGGCCGAGCGGAACGCCACCCGATGCGCGTGCCCTTCCTGCTGACCGACATCGACCATTTCAAGAAGATCAACGATACCCACGGAACCATTCCCCCGTCGGGATTGGCACCCAGCACGCAGCCGCACCAATAGGGATCCCAGTAGGCCCCTGGGCGCAGTACACCGTCGGGACGCACGGGCCGCCGAAGAGACCCACTGCACGTGGCCGGCCAGTGGAAGATGACGAAACTCTTACGCCGGCTACGGACTCGCTAGGACGAGAAGGAAAACAAGGGACGGTCGACAGCCTCCCAAAAAGGCAGCGAATGGCTCCCCCCACAACGCGCACGTCTTTCGCCATCGCCGCCGATCGCTGTCAGACCGTCCCCTACACTTCGATGTCGGAGCCGCGCCTCCTGTTTCGTCCCTGTTGTGATGTGCCGCTGCCCCAGGCGTTCCAAGGATACCCTCACCTGCCCGACCGAGTCTTGGCTCCCGCCGACGGTGGCCGAGGCACGTTGCTGAGCAGTTCCTCGATCTTCCCGGCACTCGACGGTTCGCTGAGATGTCGTTCAAAGCCAGCCCCTGAGGCTCGCAGGACGTCCTCCGGCACGGGACAGCCGCCTATGGACACGAGGTGCACGTCCTTGAGTTGCTCGTCGGATCGGAAGGCGCGGGCGACTGCGTAGCCATCCATTCCGGGCAGCGCGAGAGCACAAAGTACGAAATCGGGGTCGAACTGGCGCGCCTTTTCCAGTCCTTCTGCGCCACTGAGTGCGACCTCGACCTCGTGGTCGGCTGACTCAAGTGCCTCGCGCAGGTTGGCAGCCGCGTCCACGTTGTCTTCGATGACCAGCACCCTGCGCTTTGCAGCGCCGACTTCCTTCAGTTGCGAAGAGCCGGGCGCGAGTGCGCCTTTCTCGTCGAGGGGGAGCTTGATGGTAAAGCGCGCACCCTTTTCGGGACCGTCGCTGTGCGCGCTGACCTCGCCCCCGTGCAGCTCGACCATTCCCTTGACCAGGGGCAACCCGAGCCCCAGGCCGCCGCGACTACTTTCGATGCTGCGCGCGGCCTGCGCGAAGGGCTCGAAGAGCTTGCCGAGCGTGTCCGGGTCGATGCCCAGCCCGGTATCGGCGACCTCGAGGACCGCGCAATCTTGGGTCCGCGCCAGCGACACCGAGACCTTCCCGTCTTTGGGGGTGAATTTCGCTGCATTGATCAGGAGGTTTCCGATCGCCTGCGCCAGCCGAGTCGGGTCGCCGTCAATCAGGATTGCATCGTTCGGCAGCGCCAGGACCACTTCCTGCCGATCGAGAAAGGCCCGGTGGTCCTCCACCGTTCGTCGTACAAGCTCGACCAGGTCGAGGCGCGTCCGCTGGAGTCGGATCTTGCCACGGCTGATGCGGGTGATATCGAGCAAGTCATCGATCAGGCGCGCAAGGTGTTTCGTCTGCCTGTCGATGACCTTGAGCGCCCGGCGGGCTTGCTCCCCGCCCGGCGTGGCCTTCTCGAGGATGTAAATACTGCTGCGGATGGGTGTCAGCGGGTTGCGAAGCTCGTGCGAGAGCTGTCCGAGAAACTCGTTCTTGCGGCGAACCGCATCGGCAAGTTGCAGATTGGCCTCGCGCAAAGCCTCCTCGGCCTGCTTGTGCTGGGTGACGGCCTCAGTTGCTTGCTCAAGGATCGTGCGCATTGCATCCAGAGCTTGCTCTTTCTCTTTCAGCCGCAGCCGCAGATCCTCCACCTCGGAGCGCAAGCGCTCATTCTCGGGGCGGAGGCTCTTGGGCGACTTGGTTGCCAAACAGCTCCTCTCGCGCAGATCCAGTCCGAACAAGCAAAGCGAAGTGGCCACTCCCCGCGTCCTAATAACGCGCATCCCCCTTTTGCCCAAGGCCTTTGCTTATCATACGGCGCAAGAGGCGGCAATAGATGTGCAGACGATGATCAACGCACGCGAAACTCGCCACGTTCGGTACAAGAAATATCGCTCTGATGCCGGAGCCAGCGGCAGGCACCGGAGCAGAGTTTCTTCGGCAACGGCAGTTCTCTGTCGAGGGCACGGGAGCGGATGTCGCGCTCAGCCGGT
>PMBS01000253.1 GCA_003153015.1 Myxococcales bacterium | reverse complement strand
GTGCTCCGGCGCGAAGTGGACCGCATGCAAGGGATCCTGGAGGAGTTTCTCAATTTCTCACGTCCGCTGGTGCCGATCGCTGCTGAGAAAGTGGACCTCGACGCCCTCTGTCGCGAAGTGGCCGCCTTGCACGAGGGCATGGCGCATGAACGCGGCGTCTCGATCAAGGTGCGCGGGGCCGACACAACCGCGCTGTGCGATCCTCGCAAGATCGAGCAGGTTCTTCTCAACCTGGTGCAGAACGCGCTTGAGGCGAGTCCAAAGGACACGACCGTCGAGATCGAAGCCAGCCACGACGGCGAGGGCGTGCAGGTTCGCGTGCTGGATCGAGGTCCGGGCGTGGCTGCGGAACTTGCGGCCAGGGTCTTCGAGCCGGGCGTGACCAGCAAGGCGCAGGGTTCGGGTTTGGGCCTGACCATTGCACGCGCCCTGGCCCGCCAGCATGGCGGCGATCTCGATCTTGGTGCGCGCGAAGGCGGCGGTTGTGTGGCCCTGCTGCGCCTGCCGGCGTCCCAAAATGAAAGAAGTTAGCTCTTTCACTACAGAGAGCACAGAGATTGCTTCGGACCCGGATCCGGAACCCTTTCCTTCCGGCCTCTGTGGCCTCTGTGCCCTCTGTGGTGAAAAGCTTTTGACCCGGGCCGTGCTGGAAATGAAGTGGCGATCGTGGGTACCATGGCCGCCATGGCGAAGGTTCACGCCGACCAGACCCCAATGCTCGACGACGAGTCATGCTGAAGCCACGTGTGCTGGTGGTCGATGATGATGCTGGCGTTCGCTATACCCTGCGCGAGATCCTGGAGGCGTCTGGCCTGGAGGTGGACGTCGCGTCCGACGGGGTGGAGGCCCTGGAACGTCTGCAGCTTGCACCCGCGCAGTTGGTGGTGACCGATCTGCGGATGCCGCGCATGGATGGCATGGAACTTCTGCGCAAGTTGGTGGCGCAGAACCCCGCCCCGCGCGTGGTGGTGATCACGGCCCACGGTTCGGAACGTCAGGCAGTCGATGCCATCAAGGCTGGTGCGCTCGACTACTTCCGCAAGCCTTTCGAGGCCGACGAGCTGGTCGCTGTGATCAGGCGGGCCACCGAGACGGCGCGCCTGGCGCTGGAAAACGAGCGGCTGCGGGGCGAGCTGGCGCTTTCGCGCACCCTGGTTTTCGCCTCTGAGTCCATGGGCGCGCTAGCCGTGTTGGTAGGCCGGGTAGCCCCGCGCGACAGCACCGTGCTGATCACCGGCGAAAGTGGAACCGGCAAGGAGCGGCTGGCGGAAGCCATTGTGCGGGCCTCGCGGCGCGCGGCCAAGCCCTTTGTGCGTTTCAATTGTGCCTCGCTGACTGCCGAGCTGGCCGAGGCCGAGCTGTTCGGCCACGTGCGCGGCGCTTTCACCGGCGCGGTGCGGTCGCGTGGCGGTCTATTCGGCGAAGCCGACGGCGGCAGCGTGCTGCTCGACGAAGTGAGTGAGCTGGCTCTGCCTCTGCAGGGGATGCTGTTGCGGGCTTTGCAGGAAGGCGAGATTCGGGCGGTGGGTGAGGATCGGCCGCGCCATGTCGACGTGCGTGTGCTGGCGGCCAGCAACCGCGATCTGCGGGCCGAGGTGGCGCGCGGCGCGTTCCGCGAGGATCTGTACTGGCGCCTGGCTGTGGTGGAATTGCACGTTCCGCCGCTGCGCGAGCGGCCCGATGATATCCCGGTTCTCGCCCGGCACTTTCTCGACCGCGCCGCTGAGCGCCTGGGGGTCGCGCCGTTCGACCTGTCGGACGCGCTCCTCGCGCGCCTGGCGGCCCACAGTTGGCCCGGCAACGTGCGCGAGTTGCAGAACGCCATCGAGCGCCTGGTGGCGCTGTCTCCCGAGGGCGAGCTGGATCTCGCGCTGCTTTCGCCGGGCCGGGCGTCGCCTTCATCGGAGGACCCGTCGCGCCTGCGCGAGAAGATGGACGCCTACGAGCGCGGGCTGATCGTCGATGCCTTGCGCGCCTGCGCGGGCAATCGCAGCGAGGCCGCGCGCCAGCTCGGTATCTCGCGGGTGACTTTGCACGACAAGCTGAGGAAGCACGGCATCGGCGGAAATGACGGGGCATCGTCGTGACGAAAATGGATTGTCAAGCGGACTCGATGTCCGGCGTGTAAACTGACAGGTCAGCCTCTCGCTGTGGAGACAACCACGTGGATAGTCGTTCGAGAAAACCCGCCGCGAGAAAACGTCCGCAGGACCCGGGGCGAAGACTGAGGACCCGCGCCAGCGCCCCTGCGGCCGCCCGCCATCGCGACCAGGGCGGCTCATTCCCCATCGTTGGCATAGGCGCGTCTGCTGGCGGGCTGGAGGCCATCGAGCAGTTCCTGCGCCACCTGCCAGAGGGAAGCGGGATGGCCTTTGTCGTGGTCCAGCACCTGGACCCCACCCACAAGGGGATGTTGGTGGAGTTGCTCCAGCGGGCCACGCCGATGAAGGTCCTCCAGGTCAAGGACCGCCTGAGGGTCGAGCCGGATCGTGTCTACGTGATCCCGCCCAACCAGGATATGTCGATCCTGCACGGGGTGCTGCACCTGCTGGCCCCGGTGGCGCCTCGTGGGCTGCGCCTGCCCATCGATTCCTTCCTGCGCTCGCTGGCCGAAGACCAGCGCGACCGGAGCATCGGCGTGATCCTGTCGGGCATGGGGTCGGACGGCACTCTCGGCGTCAGGGCCATCAAAGAGCAGGCAGGCGCGGTTTTTGTGCAGACGCCGGCCTCGGCCAAATTCGACTCCATGCCTCGAAGCGCGATCGACGCCGGGCTGGCCGACGTGGTGGCGCCAGTCGAGGAACTCGCCGCCAAAATCGTCTCCTATCTCGCGCACGGGCCGCTCATCAAACCTCGCAACCAGCCTCTGCCCGGCAAGACCCAGGGTGGTGTCGAGAAGATCTGCCTCCTCTTGCGCAGTCAGACTGGCCACGATTTCTCGCTCTACAAGCGGAGCACGGTGTACCGCCGGATTGAGCGGCGCATGGGCCTGCACCAGATCGACAGCATCCCCGACTACGTCAGGTATCTGCAGGAGAGCCCGCAGGAGACCCAACTTCTCTTCAAGGAGCTGCTCATCGGCGTGACCAGCTTCTTCCGCGATCCAGCGGCCTGGGAGTGCCTGCGCAAGAAGGCCATCCCGGCGATCCTGGCGGCGCACTCTGCCGGTGGGGCGCTGCGCGCCTGGGTGCCCGGATGCTCGACCGGGGAGGAAGCCTACTCCCTGGCCATGATCTTCAAGGAGGTGGTGGTGCAGGAGAAGCCGGCCGGCAGCTTTTCACTGCAAATTTTTGCCACCGACCTCGACAAGGACTCTGTCAATAGGGCACGGCAGGGTGTCTATCCGGCCAACATTGCTGGCGACGTTTCGGCGGAACGTCTGCGCAGGTTCTTTGTCGAGGGAAAGCACGGCTATCAGGTGGGCAAGCAGATCCGCGACATGGTGCTCTTCGCCCCGCATAACCTCCTCATGGACCCGCCCTTCACCCGGCTCGACATCCTGACCTGCCGCAACCTTCTCATTTATCTGGCGCCCGAGCTGCAGAAGAAACTCCTGCCGCTGTTTCACTACAGCCTCAATCCCGGCGGGGTCCTGTTCCTGGGCAGCGCGGAGACCGTCGGTGCCGCCACTGACCTCTTTGCCCCGCTGGAGGCCAGGACGCAGATCTTTCGGCGCTTGGATGGCGCCCTGCGGACAGAGCCGCTCGGCTTCCCCGCCTCAGTCTTGCCCGTGCGCCCGCGTGCGGCTGAGGCGTTGGCTGCCGAGACAGGCGCGCAGAAAAACCCGCCCAACCTCCAGGTGCTGGCCGAGCAGATTCTCCTGCAGCGCCACGCACCGGCCGCCGTGCTGACCAACGACAAGGGCGACATCCTCTTCATCAGCGGCCGCACAGGCCCATACCTGGAGCCAGCAGCGGGCAAAGCCAACTGGAACATCTATGCCATGGCCCGCGAGGGGCTGCGCCATGAGCTGGGCACGGCTTTCCAAAAGGCGCTGCGCGAGAAGCGCACCGTCACCCAGACCGGGGTGACGGTGGAAACTGACGGCGGGGTGCAGGCCGTGGATGTCGCGATCGAGCCAATCCAGGAACCGGAGGCGCTACGGGGTACCGTCATGATCGTGTTCACCGAAGCGACGTCCCCCGATGCCAAACTGCCGGGCAAGGCCATGCGAACCGCTACCAGCCCGGCTGCACTGGCCCGGAGGGAGCAGGAGCTGCGCCAAGCGCGCGACGAGCTGCACACGACCCGCGAGCAGATGCAGACCTCGCAGGAGGAACTCAAGTCGGTCAACGAGGAGCTGCAGTCCACCAACGAAGAACTGCAAAGTACCAACGAGGAGCTGACCACCTCCAAAGAAGAGATGCAGTCCATGAATGAGGAACTGCAGACACTCAACCAGGAGCTGCAATCCAAAGTGGACGAGCTGTCGCGGACCAACAACGACATGAGGAACCTGCTCGACAGCACTGACATCGCGACCCTGTTCCTGGACGATGCACTGACCGTGCGACGCTTCACCCCCCAGATGCTCAAGATCGTCAAGCTCATCCCAGGCGACCTGGGCCGGCCCATCACCGACCTGGCATCGGACCTGGACTACCCTGAACTGGCCGAGGAGGCGCGCGAGGTGCTGCGCAGCCTGGTGTTCAAGGAGAAACCGATTGCGACCAGCGACGGGCGCTGGTTCTCCGTTCGCATCATGCCCTACCGGACGCTCGACAACCGGATCGATGGCGTGGTGATCACTTTTGTCGACATCACCGTGTCCAAGACGCTGGAGGCGACCCTGCGGGGGACGCAAGCTGGCCCGGGGGCGGAAGGATGAAGAAGCGGAAGAACACACCGGCGGACGCCGCGGAGTTGCGCGCACGGGCGGAAGGCCGGATGAAGGAGAGACCGAGAAGGTCGGAGGCCAGAGGCCAACCCACAGCGGCAGACGTGCAGCGTCTGGTACACGAGCTCCAGGTTCACCAGATCGAGCTTGAGCTGCAGAACGAGGAGCTGCAGGGAGCGCGGGCAGAACTGGAGGCGGGGTTGGGACGTTACTCCGACCTCTACGACTTCGCGCCCATCGGCTACGTGACACTCGATGGCGACGGGACGATCGGCCGGGTGAATCTCTCCGGGGCGCGTTTGCTGGGACTGGAGCGCTCCCGCCTGGTCGGGGCGCGCTTCGGCCTCTTCGTCTCCCCTGAGTATCGCCCCGCCTTCAACGCTCTGCTCGAAAAAGTATTCGAGAGCCAGGCCAAACAAGTCTGCGATCTGACGATCGGTCCAGAGAAGAGCGCGCCACTCTGGGTGCACATCGAGGCGGTAGCCTCCGACGACGGCGGCCGTGAGTGCCGCGCGGTATTGACCGACATTACCGAGCGCCGGCGGATCGAAGAGACACTTCGGTTTCGACTGTCGCTGCTCGATTCTTCCGCAGACCACTCCCTCGAAGAGCTGCTGCAAGAGATGCTGGACGTGATCGGGGCGCTGACCGACAGCCCTATTGGTTTCTGCCACTTCGTCGAGCCGGACCAGAACACGCTTTCGTTGGCGGCCTGGTCCACGCGAACCATGAAGGAGTTCTGCTCGGCCAAGGGGCAAGACACCCACTACCCGATCGCCGAGGCGGGTGTCTGGGCGGACTGCGTCCGTCAGCGATGGCCGGTCATCCACAACGACTACGCGTCGCTCCCGCATCGCAAGGGGCTGCCCGCGGGACACGCCCCAATCACCCGCGAGCTGGTCGTGCCCATCATCCGAGCCGACCTCATCGTGGCCATCGTCGGGGTTGGCAACAAACCATCTGACTACCACGACAGCGACGTCCAGATCGTCTCGCACCTTTCCGACGTGGCCTGGACCATCATCGAGCGCAAGCGCGCAGAACTGGCCTTGCAGGAAAGCGAGACGCGCTACCGCGAGGCGGCTGAGGCGCTGGCCAAGGCGGACATCAACAAGAACCATTTCTTGGCCGTGCTCTCGCACGAGCTGCGCAACCCGCTCGCGCCGATTACCAACAGCCTCTATGTCCTGGACCATGCGGTTCCCGGCGGCGAACAGGCGCATCGCGCCCAGGCGGTGATCGGCCGACAAGTCGGGCAGCTTGCTCGCTTGGTTGACGATCTGCTCGACGTGACGAGGATCTCGCGCAACAAGATCCCGCTGCAGCGGCAACGGTTGGAACTCGGCGAACTGGTGCGGCGGACAATGGAGGACCATCGCCCCCAGTTCGAGAAGAACGAGGTGCACCTCGAGTTTGCGCCCGCCTCGCAGCCGGCGTTTGTCAGCGGAGACTCGAACCGGCTGGCACAGATCGTCGGCAACCTCCTGCAAAACTCAGCCAAGTTCACCGGACCGGGAGGCCGCACACGCGTATCCGTGTCCGTGGACAGCGAGGCCAAGCAGACGGTTGTTCGGGTTGCAGACACAGGGGTCGGCATGGACCAGGAGATGCTGGCGCGCCTGTTCCAGCCATTCGCACAGGCTGATGCCACGCTCGATCGCAGCAAGGGCGGCTTGGGCCTCGGGCTGGCGCTGGTGCGGGGGCTGGTCGAACTCCACGGTGGCGCCATCACAGCGCACAGCGCTGGGCTGGGCCAAGGGGCTGAGTTCGTCGTGCGCCTGCCGCTCGCGCTAGAGGAAGTTACTGCTGACGGGCTTGTCCGCTCCGGCACTCTGGCCCCGGGCGGCCGCCGGCGCGTGCTTGTCATTGAGGACAACATCGACGCGGCCGACAGCCTGCGCGAGGCGCTCGAGTTCAGCCAGCATGAGGTCGCGGTCGCATACAGTGGCCCCGCGGGCATCGACAAAGCCCGCGAGTACAAGCCCGAGGTCGTCTTTTGCGACATCGGGCTTCCCGGCATGGACGGCTTCGATGTCGCGCGCGCCTTCCGCGCTGACGATGCCCTCAAGGGCGCGTATCTCGTGGCTCTGAGCGGGTACGCCTTGCCTGAGGACGTGCAGCGGGCGACAGAAGCTGGATTCGACCAGCATCTCGCGAAACCGCCGAGTTTGGACATTATCGAACAGACCCTGGCACGCGCGTCCTCGGTATGAGGTGTTCACCGCAGTCTGGCATTTTGGGCGGGATTGACGCACTCGGTATTTGCCAGATCGTCGGCCCCACGCTTATTATGAGAGGGGATGAACCTGAACCTGCGCGTGATTATCAGTTTTCTGCGTCCGGTGCTGTTTGCCTGCGCAGGTTTGCTGGCGGCTGGGCTCGCCCAGGCCGACGAAATCGTGCCCCTCGACCAGATCCCCAGCGCACCATCGGGTGCACCGGGCGCTGGCAAGTATGGGGGAGTTACACCGGGGAGCAACGCGAGCAATCCGTTGCCCCAGCCACCGGCCAGCCCACCCCATCTCATCTGGACTGGCTTCCAGCCCACTGCCACCGGGTCGCGAGTCTTTTTCCAGACTACCGGGCCGGTGGAGTTCGAGGTGAAAGAGGGCCATGTGTCCAAGGCTGGCCGTTCAACGCTGACAGTTCTCTTGCGCGGGTGCCGCATTTTCAAGGCGAACAACCGACGGAAGCTCGACACGCGCGCTTTTCCCACCCCGGTACAGAGCGTTTCGGCCAAGCAGCGCCGAGAGAACGTCGAGCTTCTCATCGCGCTCCGCGAACCTGCCAGCGCCACGCCAGGGACCGAGCCCGGCCCGAACGGCACGCGATTTCTGGTGTTCGATTTTCCCCCGGGCAAGGCGGCTCCTAGCGAGGAAAAGCTGCCGGTCGAATCGGATTCCACGTCGCACGGCCCCACATCTGGTGAAGGCTGGTCACTCTCGGGCACCGGTGATTCCGTGCCGGTCGAAGAAAATGGCAAAGCGAAGTCCAAGGGTAAGGGCCGGGCGGCCGTCCTGCCTGACGGGGCAGGGTCCGCGAAACCGCCAGCCGAGGCTAAATAGTTGATTCGCCTCGTCCGAACCTATGATGGAGAGGGCGGCACATGAGAGCATCACTCGATTCCCGATTGGTTTTCTTGGGCCTGGCTGCGTCGCTGGTACTTGCTGCGTGTGGAAAGGGCTCTGAGCAGGGATCGCCACCCTTGCCGGGCGACGACGCGGGGGTCATCCGGTCGGTAAGAGTTGACACCGCTGTGGAAAGGGGCGCTCGTGACAGCACAGGCGGGGCCACGATAGCTGCGGACACCGCTGTGGATGGGGGCGCGGCTGACGGCGCCGACGGGGCCGCGACCGATGGGGACGGCGGGAGTGCGTCCAGCGGGGATGCGGCGGGGGATGGTGTCGATGGAGTACCCGGGGCGCCGTCGATCACCGTGACCGTCGACCCAGCATCGTTGGTCCCGCCAGGGGACGGCGGCGTCTCTGACGCACTAGTCGTTCCGGCCAGCTATGGGCCCAAACCGACGGTCACGGTGACGGTCGTTTCGAATTCGGGGGATATGCGGTCCGACGACGTGTCATCGGTCACGGGGTTGCTCGAGGATCCCGCAACCCGCGCCACGGTAGCGTCTGTGAAGCCGGCCAGGTCCGGGACGGATTCGGCTCCCGAGTCGAACATCACGCGTTTCATCTTCTCCGGCGTTCCCCTCGATCTTTCCAAGGTCCCCACCGGCGCCTATGTCCTGGTGGTGACCGCTACGACGGTTGGTGGAGCCTCGGCCAGCACCGAGGTCGCGTTGTGGGTGGATACCGGGCCGGTGGTCGAAGTGAAATCTCCAACCGAAGGCGGATACTACAAGGGATCGGCTCCGGTCGAGGTCAGCGCAACCCAGCCGGTGTTTGCTATCACCCTGGTCACCATGGCGATAGGGCAGCGAGATCCGGTCCCACTGACGGAGACGAGCACGGGCGTCTACAAGGGCACCATCGACTTCAACAGTTTCTCTCCGCCCTTGGAGGGTGATCAGCTAGCCACCTTCCACGCCTACGACGTGAATGGAACTGAGACCAAGGTCGTGCGTCACTTCGTCAGTGACGACACAGGGCCTGAGATTAGCTCGACCGTGCCTGCCCTCGGCAAGATGATCGGAAGCGTGACTACGATCAGCGCGACAGTCAGAGATCCGGCCGGGGTGGACACGTCCTCGGTCGTGGCGGTGGTGGGCAACGGCGACCGGACCTTCTCGGTCACGCTGGTCCCGCAGAAGACTGGGGGCGATTCCTACGCGAACCTCTTTGACACGACCAAACTGCCGGCCTACCAGATCTTCCCCACCATCTCTTTTCGGGCACGGGATATCCTGGGAAACGAGTCGACCGTCAGCTACGAGCTAGCGCTCGACAACACGCCACCCACCATTGACCTGGATCCTCCGATGCTGCGGAGGGTTAGCAGCGAGGGGTACTGTAGCTGGGCCTTTGATCCAGTAGGTCCCGACGCGGTGGATGACGGCGATCTGGTGACACAGCTCTTCGACGTTCGAGTCCTTGCGGAAGACAATGGCAACACGCCGCTGACCGGAACCCCTGACTTCGTGCCCATCGGTGGCGTGGATCAGGGCAACGTCCAGCTGTTCATTCTCAGCAATACCTCGCGGCCCTTGGTTGTGGATACCAGCGACCCGCCCGACGGTTTCTGCGACGACATCAACCCTGACTTGGCGCCCACGACGAAGCCGCAGACCGACAACGACGCGCAGGTCGTGAACATGCTGCCCATTTCACCTCACCGTGGAGCGGATTTCAGCCCAGAACCCAACGCCCCCTGTACCACAGGTGTTGGCTCGCCCCCTGACCCGGGTTCCTTCTGCGGGACCACCTTCAATCTCAGCAAGGCTCAGTTTGATCCCAGGAACTCGACAGCCCATTGCTATGCGATGACGGAGGTTCTCTCCTATGTCAGCATTCTGCCGTCCGTCTACACGATAGGGCCGATTGTGAACGACGGCCTGCAATGCGCTGGCCACCAGTTCGATGCTTCCAACAACCTCAAGGACGGCTGGGCGTGCCTGGCTGCGACCGCAAGCGACACGCTAGGCAACAAGCAGGTCTCGCGCCCCATCCGGATCTGTGTCATGGCCACCCTGTCGAGCACGGCGTGTGCAGAGTTCAAGTCTGTGGCGGCGGTGGTGCTCTCAGATCCAGTCGAGATTGACACTTCGGTTCCGCTGGTAGGCACGGGCGGTGCAGCCCTGCAGGCGAACGACGAGGTGGTGGTGTCAGCAGTGGTTGGAGTCTCGGGAATCAACCGGCGTTGGAAGGTGACTCCGCTCGACGACTCGGGCATGCGCTTCTCACTGCAGGGCGCTCATGGTGCAGGGGGCGCCGCTTCGATTCCAGTGCAAGGGCGCGTCGTCCCGGTCGCGGCGATGCCCGACTGCACCGGCACGGTCATCAAGGCGGCGACTGATGGGGGCCTACCGCTGGTCGACTACACGAAGCCGTGCAAGCAGTTCTCGAATTTCGTTGCGGGTGAGCTGCGACCGTATTGAACAAAGGCGAATCCGTCACCAGGTCTGTGTGTTCAGCCCGCGCGCACGGCGGTCGGGTGCGGGTTTGGGCGTACGGCCGTACCAGGCAGTCTTGGCGGCTGAGACCGGCTCCAGTTCGAACGGGATGAACAACACCTTGAGGTACCGGTTGCGGCCAATGCGTTCCCACCCCAGCACGCCGAGCAGGACTTCCCACATATAGTCGCCCGGTCGCTTGACTTGCGACTCCCAGAACGGCACGAACCAGAAGTGCGAGGTTCCGGTCTCGGAGCCCAGGCCCCGGCTGACCCAGATGCTGGGAAAGATGAAGGTCCCTTCCCAGGTCGGGCGACGGACACCGAAGTAGAAGGGAAACAAGACGGTGGTGCTGCGTTGTTCACTCCAGAAACGCCAGTAGAGCGGGAACGCGATGGTGCTGGCGTCGTTGGGCCCGCTACGCCGGTAGAAGAGCGGCACCAAGGTGTAGGTCTGGTCGCTGACCTCGTTGCGGTAGCGCAAGAAGAACGGCAGGAAAGTGGTCACCCGGCTTTGGTGGTAGGCGTGCACATCGTAGTAGAGCGGCAGGCCCAGGGTGGTGGAGGAGGTGATGTTGCTGCGATGCCAGAAGAGCAACAGCCAGGTTGAGAGCGAGCGCTCGGGATTGAAATGCGCGTAGTGGAGGAGCGGTGGGATCACCCTGGTCGTGGTTTCGCTGACCTTGTCGCGATACGAGAACCAGAGCGGGAAGAAGGTCCAAAACCGGGTCTTCCAGTTGTCGCGCCAGGCGAAGTTGCCCGCGTACCACCACAAGCTGTCGGGCGCCTTGCCAAAGCCGAACACGGCGGTGGCGAAGGTTTGCGACAGACGTGAGTGACTCTCGTAGAAAAGGGGCAGCAGCGTCTCACTGCCCGCCTGGTTCGCGTGGTCACGCGAATACCAGAAGAGCGGCAAGAGACCGCGGGTGGTTTCGCTGCCCCGGCGCGACCAGAGCAAGGGCCCCGCCAGGTTGAACGAGCTTTGCTCGTCGCGGTTGGCAAAATGCCAGTAGAGCGGCATGAGCATGGCGTAGCTCTGGCTGCCCTGGCGACCTTGCCACCAGAGCGGGAACAACACATGGGTGCTGCCGTCGGGCCGGGTCGACTGAAAGTAGAGCGGCGACACCACGTGGCTGGTTTGGGTTTCGTGGTTGCGATGGTAGACGAAGAGCGGCGTCACCAGCAGGCGGCGCTGGGGACTGCCGGCCGAGACAAACAAGGGGACCAAGCCCGAGGCGTGGCTATGCTGCTGGTCGTTCTGGGTACGGAACCAGGGCCCGACCGTGAGGGTGCGGTGGTCGCGATCGTGGCTCGACCAGAAGAAGGGAAGGAAGCTGTCCAGTCGGTAACCGTCGTTGCTGCGGCGGCCGAAATAGAGGGGAAACACATAGGTGCCGGTGTCTCCTGATTCCCGATAGCGTGCATAGAAGGGAAAGAAGACCCGAGTGGTCACGCCCGGGCCATCAACCATGAGGTAGGGCCCGAACATGCGCGTGCGCTGGCCCGAGCCCTGGAAGTAGTGGTCAAGGTAGAGCAGGGGCACGCCGCGAGCCTGGACCGCGTCGCTGCGGTACCAGAAATAGGGAAGGACGAAGCCGGCCTGCAGGCCCGGACGGCGGATCCAGGCCGCCAGGGGCGAGGCGAACAGGGTGCTCCGGCTGTCGCGGCGATAGTGCGCGAAGGGGAAGAGGGTGAAGCTGGTTTCATCCTGGCCGCCCGGCCGTGCCCCGCGGCGATAGTGGAAAAGGGGGAACAAGGCATCGGTGGTTTCGCCACCCCAACTTCGGTGCAGGTAGGTCCCCACCGCGGTGGTGGTGCGGCCGGCGGCGGCGTCGCGAAACCGCCAGAAGAGCGGGAAGAGAACGAAGTGACTGCGTTGGCTGCCGCCACCCCAGAAGAGGAGAGGCACGATCCCCGCTGACGAGCCGGTCGGATCCACGTTGCGGAAGAAGAGGGGAGTGATGGTGGTAGAGGTGCCGTGGCGGGGATCGGCGAAATGCCATAGCAGCGGAATCTGGATGTGGAAGCTGGCCCCGTCATCGTGCCCAGCGAAGAAGAGCAGGGGTAAAATGGCGACAAGCGAGCTTGTGGCGTCGCGTGCGTGATACCAGAGCGGGAAGGCCAGCGTAGTACTCGAGTGCCGGTCGCGGAAATGCCAGAGCAGCGGGGCTACGATCAGGTGGCTACGCTCACCGCGCTGGCCGAAAAACACGAAGGGGGAAAGACCCCCGCTGCTGCCGCCGTCGGAGAAGTGGCGGTGATAGGCCCACAGCGGGAAAATGCCGGCCGCGGTGGTGCTCTCGTCCGGGGAATGGCGGTGGAAATACAGGGGGAAGAAGCTGTGCGCACTTGCTGCCTGCGCCCGATCGTGGAAATACCAGAAGAGCGGAAAAACCACGCGCGTCGACCCGGCGGGATCGAGGCGTTGGTAGTAGGGGCCGACCAGGGTGGTGGTGGCGTCGGCAGGAATGTCGCGATAGCGCCAGTAGAGCAGGAGGTACGAATCCAGCTCGCTCTGCCGATCGTGCCAGCGCAGGATAGGAGGCACCAGCCAGGTCAACCGGTGCGAGCCTGCGTTGTCGTTGCGAGCATAGCCGCCTAGAGGCGACAGATACAGGGCCGTCTTGCCGTGGTCTGCATGGCTAGCGAGAAAGAGCGGCAGGATGAGCTGCCAGCTTGAGCCTTTGTCCCGATCGCGTCCCCACCAGGCGAGCAGGGCGGCGGACCCGATGGACCAACTGCCGCGCCGGACGTGGAACATAGGCGGAATGATGGTGGTGTTCGCCTCGGGTGAGCGGAACGACCAGAGCAGCGGCAAGCCGACATCGTAGTTGTAGTCCTTGCTGCGGCCGAACCAGTACAGCCAGAGGAACGCGCCGGTCTTGTTGTCGCCGTCCAGCGACGAGTAGCCCAGCCAGGATCCGAAGTAGCCGCCCTTGGGGTCGGTGTGGCGAAACCCCACCGGCACGATGAGTAGGGTCGACTCATGCCCACTCCGCCAGTAGAAGTTGAGCGGCAGGGCGTAGGTGAAGGCCGACTCTTTTGAACGCGAAGAAACGAAGAGAGGACAGACGTCGAACTTGCTGTCAGGCGACCGTTTCCAGAAGTAGAGGAAGCTGAGCAGGCCGAAGGCGCGGCCCTTGTCCGGGTCACCGATGGCGAACGAGCCCAGGATCGGCGCGGCCCAGCCAAACTTGGTCGAAGTGTAGAGGAACGGCCATACCGCCCACGAGCGCGCGTCAGGCTGTCGCGTTTGCGAGTAGAGCCCGACCACGGTGACCACGCGCTGTTTGAGATGATCCTCGACTCGCCAGTAGAAGGGAAACACGATCTGCGTGCGGGCTTCAGGGCTCCAGAAGTGCCAATACAAGGGGGCCAGCACGCGGTATCCCGGGTTGCCCCGGCGCGACCAGTAGAGGGGAATGAAGTTGAGTGTCGCGCCTTCCTTGCGGAAGAGCAGGAGATTGAAGGCCCGTTCGAAGGAGCGACAGACGCCCTGTTCGCAGATGGTGTCCGCTGGGCACTCCACGTCCTGGCTGCAAGCCATTCCCGTGGTCGTGGTCGTGGTCGTGGTCGTGGCCGTGGTCGTGGCCGTGGCCGTGGTCGTGGTCGTGGCCGATCCTCCGGCCTCCGCCTCTTCCAGCACAGCCTTGCCTGGCGTCGGTTCCGCCTCGGCCTGTGCTGTGCGGAACGGCGACAAGGCATTGGACCGCGTGTGGCGGGCAAATGGATCCAGATTGGCCGCGGCCCAGGCGTGGCCTGACAGCCCGATCGCGACGGCCGCTGCCGCAATCGACGCTGACGGAAAGAAGCGACGTTGTTTCATGCGGCGGCGACTGCGGTCACGGCTGCGGTGGCAGCATCTTCCATTCGCCGTTCTCGCGCACGAAGACCACGTCACCGGTATCCGAATCCTCGCCCTTCTGGCGCGTGACCTTGAGGGTGGCCGTCTCTCCCTTCACGGCTGAACTCTTGATGCTGAACTTGGTCCCCTCGACCTCCTTTTGCATCTTCTTGAGGCCCTCTGTCGCCTGGCCCATTTGCGTGGCCAGCATGCCCTGGTACATGAGGGCGTAGCAGTCGATCACTTTCTCCATGTTGCCCTCGACCAGGGCCTTGCGCCACCGCTCAAAGGTCTTTTCCGGCGTGGAGAATTCCGCCCGCGCGGGCGGAAGCTGGAAGGAAATGCTCTTGATCTTTTCCTTGGGGACCTTGACGTTCTGCCCTTGGGTTTCCACGGTGAAGACGCCGTCGTAGTANNTGGATGAGCTTGCCGCTCATCTTGGTCTTGTCGAGCAACTCGAAGACTTCGGCGCGTGCGACCGGTGCCCAGACGGCAAGTAGGGTCGCGGCCAGGAGGATGGAGGAGCGGATCGTGCGAATTGGTGCCATGGCCGTCATCCCTTCACCGAGATCCCAGGAGCCGGGAAGCGCTTGGTCAGCTCGCGCACCTCGGCCGCGACACGGGCTGCGTTCTCGTCGCTCGGGTCGGACATCACGCGATCCATCCAGGTCGCAATCTGCTTCATCTCGGTGGGGCCCATGCCCCGGCTGGTGACCGAGGGCGACCCGAGCCGGATGCCAGACGGATCGAACGGCCTGCGCGTGTCGTAGGGCACCGAGTTGTAGTTGAGCTCAATGCCTGCCTTGTCCAGCGCCTTAGCCGCGACCTTGCCTGGGATGTTCTTGTTGGTCAGGTCGACCAGGATGAGATGGTTGTCGGTGCCGCCCGAAACCACGTGGTAGCCACGCGCCATCAATTCGGCGGCAATCACCGCAGCGTTCTTGACTACGTTCTGCGCGTATTCGCGGAAAGCCGGCTGCGCTGCTTCGTGCAGGGCGACCGCGATCCCGGCGGTCGTGTGATCATGCGGTCCACCCTGCAGGCCCGGGAACACGGCCTTGTCCAGGGCCGACGCGTGGGCTGATCGGCACAGAAGCATGCCACCCCGAGGACCGCGCAGGGTCTTGTGTGTGGTGGTGGTGACCACGTCGGCGTGGGGAATTGGCGAAGGATGGGCACCGCCCGCCACCAGGCCGGCGATATGCGCCATGTCCACGGCGAAGCGTGCGCCCACCTCGCGTGCGATCTCAGCCATGGCGGCAAAGTCCCATAGGCGGGAGTAGGCCGTACCGCCGGCCCATAACAATTGGGGCCGTTCTCGGCGAGCCAGGTCCCGTACCTCGTCGAGGTCGATACGGCCGGTGTCCTTGCGCACGCCGTACTGGACAGACTGGAAGTAGCGACCGGTGATGGACACGTTCCAGCCGTGGGTCAGGTGGCCCCCCATGGGCAAAGCCAGGCCCATGACCTTGTCACCCGGCTTCAGGAAGGCGAAGTAGACCGCCAGGTTGGCCGGCGACCCAGAGTAGGGCTGCACGTTCGCGTGGTCTGCGCCGAAGAGCGAGCAGGCGCGTTCCTGGGCCAGCGTCTCCAACGGGTCGACGAATTGCTGGCCTTCGTAGTAACGCTTGCCGGCGTAGCCTTCACTGTACTTGTTTGTGAAGACGGAGCCAGTGGCCTCGAGCACGGCGCGCGAAACGTAGTTTTCCGAGGGAATCAGCCGGATCTTGTCGGCCTGGCGGCGCTCCTCGGCGTGTACCAGCTCCAGGACCTCGGGGTCGGTCACGGACAGCGGTTCATCGACGAACTTCATGGCCCCGCAAGCTATTCCGGCGGGGGGCGTGAGTCAACGCAAGGAACGCGCCGGCACTCCTTTTCGTCGATCGGCAAGCAACTTGGCGGCCGGGCTGCCGACAACACTGGCGTCCGTCAACGTCTTTCAAGGAGGTCCGAACATGAATCCAATCTCTCGACTGGCTCACACAATCGTTCTCTTACTCACGCTGTCACTTTTTCCTCTAGCGGGGTGCGACGGCAATTCCGCCGGGGCACAGCCGGTGGAGCAGGTCACGCTCCACATCGAGGACGTGCCCGAGGATGTCGCCTGCTTGCGCATCACCGCCACCGGCGCCAGCCGGCAGGTAGTACGCGACCTCGACGTCACTCTGGGCCAGAGCGTGAGCGAAGCCTTTTCCGGCTTGCCCGTCGGCACCGTCGTTTTCCAGGCTGAGGCCTACTCGCAGACCTGTGACAAGGTGACGAAGAGTACCGTGCCCTCGTGGATCAGTGATGAGGTTTCTGTCACAGTGAGCCTTACGCACTCCACCAGCGTATCGCTGACGCTCTACCGAAACGGCCGAGCCAAGGTCACCGTCGGTTTCGATCCCGAGGTAGACGCGGGGAGTGCTGACGGGGGCTAGTACTTCCTCCTCATTTCTTCGACGTACCCCTGCTGAGAACACAGAGGGGAGAGGGGGAGGCCACAAAGCCGGAGGGGCGCAGTCACGTTCCGGCCTTTTGGGAGGAATCTTTGTGGCGCGCGAAGAAACGCGCGGTTGGGAGTACAGAGGTTAGTGACGCAGAGGGCCAGAGCGCCCCGCTTGCGGGTGCGACTTGACCCTCTGCCTCCGCGTCCTCTCCTCTCACCTCTGTGTGCTCGGTGGCGGGGCTGTGGAGATGAGATCGCGCCCTAGGTGGCGGCCGCTAATGTGATAGCCTGCGCGCACAAGCCAATGGCAAGCGCGAAGAATCTCAAGGGTACCCAACTCGGTCGCTACACCTTGGTCGAGCACCTGGCAACGGGTGGAATGGCGGAGATCTTCCTTGCCTGTCACGAGGCCGCGGGCGCATTCCGCAAGGAATTGGTGCTCAAGATCTTGCAGCCACGTTGGGCGGAACATCAGGCGGTGGTGGACATGTTTCTGGGCGAGGCGCGCATCGCCGCCATGCTGAACCATCCCAACATTGTCGACGTGTACGACGTCGCCAGCGAAGAGGGAACGCACTACATTGCCATGGAGTATGTCCCTGGCAGAACGCTGACTACGTTCGCTCGTCGCGCCATCGAGGTTTCGCAGCTCCTCTATCTGGACATTGGGACGCATATCGCGGCTGAGGTGGCAGCGGCGCTGGCCCATATGAACGAGGCGCTGGACGGGAATGGCCAGCCTATGCATGTCGTGCATCGCGACGTTTCACCCACCAACGTCATCATCGGCACCTCGGGCCAGGTCAAGCTCATCGACTTCGGGATTGCGCGACAAGGGACGGCAATCAAAGACGAGCCGGGCATTCGGCCGGGCAAGGCGTCCTACATGTCTCCCGAACAAGCGCAAGGGGTCCCGCTGGATGGGCGTTCGGACATCTTCAGCCTGGGCACCATCCTGTACGAGATTACCGTGGGTCGTCGGCTGTGGCGTGGTTCAAAGGAGAACTCCATCCGCCGCATCGTCGAGGAGAAGCCGGTACCGCCCACCTATGTGCGGCACGATTACCCCGGCGACCTCGAAATGATTGTGATGCGTGCGCTGGAGAAGAAGCCTGAGGACCGCTACCAGTCGGCCCGCGAATTTGCCGACGACTTGCAGCACTTCTTGCAGGATTCGGGTGCCAGGATGCGCAGCCACCACCAGTTGGCGCGCTACCTGCGTGAGATCTACTCGCCCGAGGCCGAGGCGCAGATTACCGAGGACGGCCTCCGGCAGGCGCGGATCTTTGCCGAAGGAGATGAGGATGGCCGGCAGGAAGATGCTGAGCCTCTCAACTTCGATCAGGCTGCGGCTGAAGGCCCGGGCGCGGCGCTGGCCAGGGCCTTGCGCGCCGCCGGGTCAGCTCTGAAGGCCGACGGTCGCGCGCCAGCAGACTCTGACGACAAATTGCCGGTGGCCAAGGAATCTCCAGGCCGGGACAGCGCTGCGCCGGCGGCCGCTGACACCGGGGACTTGGCCGACTCCGGTGTGGTGCAGGCTCCCATCCTCCCCGAGGACTTGCGCTCCGCAGTTGCGGCTCCGCCGACGGTCGCGGCGGCGTCACCTCCGCGGCAGACGCCGCTTATGGAGCGCGTCGCCCGTGCCAAGAGAGCGGTCACCAGAGAGGTCAAGGTACCCAGGTCGCCGCCAGTTTGGGCGATAGTGTTCGTGGTTGCGCTTCTCGCCGCTGCCGCCGCCGGACTGGTGTGGCTGCTTCGCGGCGGCCACTAGACCTCTCGTCCCCGAGTCAGGCTGTGCTACCCTCATGGGCCGAGGGGCTCCCAGGCTGCCATGAAGTTCGTCTGCGATCGCTGTCAGACCCGCTACTCGATAGCGGATGAGAAGGTCAGACAGCGGATCCTGCGCATCCGCTGCAAGACCTGCAGCAACGTCATTACGGTGGAGGCCGGCGCGGTAGTCTCTGGCCCCCAGGACTCCCCCAAGCGGCAGGAGCCTGCGGCCGGCCCGCCCCCGGCCGCCCGCCCGTCATCAAGGCTGTCCCTGCCTCCCGCGCGCCCACATGAATGGTTCGTGGCCGTCGACGGTGTAGAGCGAGGCCCGCTGAGCTGCACAACCGCGGCGAAGTACATCGTGTCGCTCAAGCCGGAACAATCGGTCCATGTCTGGAAGGAAGGCATGGATGGCTGGAAGCGACCCAAGGACGTGGCCATCATCGCCCAGGAAATCAGTGCGGTGAGGCTGTCGCCAGCCAGGGCGTCATCCCATATGCCGGCTGTGCCGACTGATGCTTCGTCGGCGCGTAGCCCCGTGCTCTCGCCAGCCGATTCGGCATCCCGGCCTCAGGTTCCCGCGTCGAGGCCAAAGCCTCCGCCGGTTGGAGGTTCTGGCTCCGGCCCGAAGCTGCCGCAACCCAGGATTCCTGGGTCGGGTCCAAGGGTGTCACCGCCGATTTCCGGGTCAGGCCCCAAGGCAGCGCCGCCGCCGATTCCTGGCTCTGGCCCCAAGGCAGCGCCGCCGCCGATTTCCGGGTCAGGCCCCAAGGCAGCGCCGCCGCCGATTCCTGGCTCTGGCCCCAAGGCACCACCAGCAGGTCATAGCCCTGGCGCCAAGCCTGGGCCGGCTGGGGGCTTTGGCCTAGGGCCGGCGCAACATCGGGTTCCTGACTCCGCGCCTCTGTCGCTGAAGAAGGGGCCAGCCCTGCCGGGCTTGACGCCTTCAGCTGGGCCAGGGTTGGCTCAGGGCGTGGCGGCGCTCGGCACGCATGTACCGGGCAGCGCACGGCCGACAGCACCGCTTGAGCCTGCCAGCGACGACGAATTCGACCAAGCGCAGAAAACGCCGCTGCCGGGCAAGCCCCTGCTACCCATCGCGGCTCCAGCGCGCGACGGTCATGCAGTGGCGGATTGGCTGTCGTCTCCCCTGGGCCCCCAGCCCGACCTGCCACAGCCGGCCCGCTTGTCGGCCACGCGCGCAGCGGTGGCCGTGCTGAACCCTTCGGCAATACCAGCCCCGTCAGCGGGTTCCTTGTTTGGCAATGTGGCGGCGCTGTCCGCCGGGTTTCTCCCAGAGGAACACGTCCACTCAGACATTTCCACTCTGGCTAACCTGGCGGCCTTGGCCCGGCGGCATCGATACCTCAAGTACGTCGTCGCAGCAAGCGTGGTGGTAGTTCTAGTCGTCTTGGTCATTCTGTTCTCGTGGAGGGGCGACAGTGGAAGAACTGCCACACCTACCTTGCAGGGTGCAGCGCATGCCCCGGAGGCCGCATCCTCGATTGAAGTTGAGACGCCACCGCAGAACGAGCCCGCGCTTGGAGAGGCCGCGGTTGGATCGGAAGTCGAGCCCAAGGGCCGAACCACCGCGCGGAGGACGTCCAAGCGGTCGTCCCTTGTTCGTTCCGCAGGCCGTTCGGGAAAGGTGGCTNNCCGGTTGGACAAGATCCCTTCGAGGGACCATCTCCATCATCCCATCTTTCCGAGCGTCCGGCGCCGGTCCAGATGCCTGGCCAGTCGCGCGGCCCGCGTGCCGGATCGCCAGGGGCCGCGGTTAGGGAGGTTTCCCAGGTGCAGATCGGTGCGGTCGTGCGGAACAAGGAGAACCAGGCTGGCATCAAGACGTGCTACGAGCGAGCGCTGAGGCGCGATGGGCGGTTGCGCACCGGCCGGCTGGACGTCACAGTGTCGGTCGGCGAGAACGGTACCGTACGGCACGTGCAGGTCCAGGGTCCGGCGGATTTCCTGCTCATCGACGGTTGCATCAAGGACGCCATCCGGCACTGGCACTTCCCGGCCAACTCGGAAGAATATGCGGCCAGCTTCCCGCTCATCCTGCAGGGGGGATAGATCCTGCATCGGAGAGCTTGGCGGAGATTGCTGGCCGTGGCCGTGCTGGCCAGCGCGGTGCTGGGCGGGATCGGACTCGCGGAGCCCGTGCCTCAACTCAGGGTCGAAGTCACCGGGATAACGGTACCAGCGGAGATCACGCCGAGCGCATCTTTGCCATCGGAGGTCCTTTCCGAGTGCTCGTGGAATTGGGAAACCGACGGCATCAGACTGCGTGTGGTGCAGGTGCGGATGCGTCGATCGTACACCATGGCGAGATACCTGCGGCGGTGGCGAGCCGACCATGCTTGCGCTGCGAGAGAGGTGAAGGACATTCTGCTCTCGGCGTCGATCGTTGCGCCCCAGCGCACGGTTGTTGGTAGCTGCGAGGCTGGCGATTTCTACGCCATACATTTTGTGAAGTTGGATGACGGTTTCGTCGAACTGCATGCGGACAGTAACAACCCCGACGACGTCCGTCTCAGGGCTGCGTTGCGTGGCCTCATGGCGCAAGTACACTTCCCGCGATGATCGACTCGTTCGCCCGCCACCCCTATGCGGCTTTCTTGGCCCAGGTGCAGAAGCCGTCACGCTACGTGGGCGGTGAATACAACCAGGTCCGCAAGGATCCGGCGACGTTGCGGGCGCGGGTGTGTCTGGCTTTCCCCGATGCCTACGAGATCGGGATGTCCCATCTGGGCAGCAAGATCCTCTATTCGCTGCTCAACCAGGCCCCTGGAATAGCTTGCGAGCGCGTCTTTGCGCCCTGGCTCGACCTGGAGGCAGAGCTGCGCAGCCGCGGCCTGCCGCTGCTCACCCTGGAGAGTGCGAGCCCACTTCACGCTTTTGACGTGCTGGGTTTCTCGCTGCAGTACGAGCTGAACTTCACTCTTGTGCTCAACATCCTGGATCTGGCCGGCCTGGCCCTGCGCACGGCCGACCGGCCTGATGATGCGCCCCTGGTTCTGGGCGGCGGCCCCTTGGCCACCCACCCCGAGCCACTGGCGCCCTTTCTCGACGCCTTTTTCATCGGCGAGGCGGAGGAGCTTCTGCCTGCGCTTTGTTTAGAGGCGGCCGAGCTACGCCGCGCGCAGGTGCCGCGGCCAGAGAGGCTGGCCAAGCTGGCGGCCGGTTTCCCGCTCTATGTGCCCAGCCTGTACCGCACCTCGCGTGACCCAGCCACGGGCCTGGTGACGGTGGCAGAGCCGCTCGATGCGCGCGCGCCAGTGGCGGTGCGGCGCGCCTGGGTACGCGACATCAATCGCTATCCCTTTCCCGACGACTCGCCCTTGCCCCATGCCGAGGCGGTGTTCGATCGCATGGCAGTGGAGATCGCGCGCGGCTGCACCGAAGGGTGCCGCTTCTGCCAGGCTGGCGTGGTGTACCGGCCGGTACGCGAGCGCGACCCAGTGGCGGTGGTGGACGCGCTGGTAGAGGGCATCCGCAAGGGCGGGTACGACGAAACCTCGCTGGCCTCGCTCTCGCCGGCTGACTACTCGTGCGTGTCACCGCTGGTGAAGATCGCTGTCGGCCGTCTGCGCGAGCGGAAGGTGTCGCTGTCGGTCTCGTCGCTGCGTGCCTATGGACTGGGTGACGATCTCTTGGGCGAGATGGCGAGTCTGGGTATGTCGGGCCTGACCTTCTCCCCCGAGGCGGGAACCCAGCGCATGCGGGACGTGGTGAGCAAGAACGTGTCCGAGGCCGACATTCTGGAATCCGCCCACCGCGTGTTTTCGCGCGGGCAGCAGCGCATGAAGCTGTATTTCATGATCGGATTGCCCAGCGAGACCGACGCCGACGTGCTGGGCATTGTCGAGACCGCAGCGCGCGTGCAGGAGGTCGGCCGCCGCTATCTGCGCGCGGCCAAGGTGACGGCCGCAGTGTCCATCTTCGTGCCCAAGCCGCACACGCCCCTGCAGTGGGCTGCCATGGACAGCCGCGAGCTGACCGCGCACAAACAGGCGCTGCTGGCCGAGCACGGCCGTCGTCTGGGCGTGGCGGTGAAGATGCACGACAACACCCAGTCGCACCTTGAGGCCATCTTTGCCCGCGGGGATCGCGCTTGCGCGGACTTGTTGGAGCGGGCCTTTCGCCTCGGCTGTCGCTTCGACGGCTGGGACGAGGTCTTGCGCAAAGATCTGTGGGAGCGCGCCATCGCCGAGGAGCACGCGACCTCGGGCTTCGACCCGGAACGCTATCTGGGCGGCTTGGGCGAGCAGAGCCGGCTGCCTTGGGACCATATTGATACCGGCGTGGCTGCCGACTTCTTGCGCACGGAATACAGAAGAGCGCTTGCGTGCCGGTTGTCGCCCCCTTGTGGCAAGTCTGTGCAGCGCCTCTTGCACCCTGCGAATGTCGCCGAGGCGGTCGAGGCCGCGGCCGAGAAGCTGGTCTGCTACGACTGCGGCCTGGCCTGCGACCTCGACGAGATGAAGCGGCAGCGGCTCTACTTCTTGCGGCGCATGAACGCCTGGGCACCAGTTGAGCGTCCGGCAGCAGCAGCGCGGCCGGACGCGGGCAAGCGCCTGGCTGCGCCCCGGCCGCTCACCCGCTTTGTGGAGGCCGAGACCCGCCGCTATCGTTTGCGCTACACCAAGTTGGGCCAGGCCGCCTATCTGGCGCATCTCGATCTCGTGCGCCACCTGCCGCGCATCTTCCGGCGCGCCGGACTCGACATCGCCTACTCGCGTGGCTTCCATCCCAAGCCCGGCTTGTGCTTCGGACCCGCGCTAGGCCTGGGCCTGCCGTCGCTGGGCGAGCTACTAGACGTGAAGCTGAGCGACGAGGTCACCCCGGCCGAGCTGCTGCGCCGGCTCAACGCGGTTTCGCTGGCCGGAATCGAGTTTCTTGCTGCGGCGGCGCTGCAGGAATCCGCGCCGGCGTTGGGGCGGGTGCTGGCGCGGGCGCAGTATGCCGTCTGGTTGCCCGACGGCGCCAGCGCGGCGACTGCGCTTGCGGCCTATGCCTCGGGCGCGCCCCTGCTGGCGGCGCGGCGCGAGCGCCGAGACAGCCGGAGGTCGGCGCCTGCTGTGCAGGTGGACGTGCGGCCGTCGCTCACCGACGTGGCCACGGTGAGCGAAGATGACACGGGTTTCTTGGCGGCGAAACTGGGCTGGCTGGGCGCCAGGCCCGATCAGGTTCTCACATTCGGCGTGGTGGTCAGTGCCATGGGCAGCGCGCGGCCAGTCGAGGTGGTCGAAGCCTTCACCGATCCATCTGTCGCGCGCCGGGCGTCAATCGCGCGCCTGGGGCTGTGGGCCGCAGCGGGAAAGGACGCTCCCGAAAGAAGAAGCGCGGCTTTGCTTGACCCGATCGAGCTCTGCCGGGACTGATCCAGGCCAGTACCTGTGACCGGCCGTCGGTGGCCGGCCACGGCCACGGCCGCGGCCTCTTGCGGCTATCGCGGGATTGTGGTGAAAGCTTCGGGCTTGGCAGGCGCGATCGCCAGCTACTGCGAGCGGGCGACGCAGTGGCCGCCCCCGGAATCTTTGCGGCACAGACCCGCGGGGTCGCAATCGGTGTTGCCGGTACAGGGTTTGGGCGCGCAGTATTGGCCCTCTCCACCGAGGCTGGGCGGGGTGGCGAGCTGGAAGCCCAAGAGAGATGAGCCAGGCGCGACGCAGGCAAGCAGCGGATCCTTGTCGCACGTGAAGCTGGAGGAGCACCGGACCAGACAAAGCTCGCGGCCGTCGCCGAAGACCGCGCAGTCGGACCCGACGGGACACAAGGTACTGGTGCAGTCGCGCGAGCACAGCCCCAAGGCACCCAGATCGGCACACAAGCCAGTCACGCAAAGGTCGTTGCGGCGAATCCCGTTGGCGTCGAGACAAGGTTCGCCCAGATCGGCCGGCACGTCGGCGAAACAGCCGCTGACCCAGGATGCGCTGCTGGGCCAGCCGGGCAGGGTGCGGCAATGAAGTCCAGCGGTGCAATCTGCATCAGACTTGCAGCCGGGCAGGCAGAGTTGGCTTTGCCACGGCTCGGCGTGACCGGAATTGGTGGCTGTGGTCGCCAGGTTCGCGCACACATCTCCGACGGGGCAGTCACTCTTCTGGCACTGGGAGGTGCACATGCCGCCCAGAGGTCCGGTGGTGCATGGGTTCGCGGCCGAGCAGAGGCAATGGAGATTCGGTGCGCACTGCTGGTCGGCCTGGCAAGGCGTACCTATTCCGTCAGCCAACACGATGATGTAGCCGGCGCGCGTCTTGCTGGCCTGGGCGCCGGCAGATCCGAAGCCCCACAGCGTGACATCGAACGGTCCCGGTGTGCCGAAAGTGTGGGAAGGGGCGGCGGATGGGTCGTCGGGTGTGCCGTCGCCGAAGCGCCAGCGGTACTGGCTAACCGTGGTGGTGGTGATGGGCACGAACTGGACCGTGAAAGGAGCCGTGCCGCTACAGGACGGCACGGTGGGATCGAGCTGCGGGCAGTCTTTCACGGTGAAGTCCACGGTCAGGGGAAGCGGACCGGTGTCGGCGGGCCGGGGCGTGTCTGGGGGTGCGCTGTCTGGCCCCGCGTCCACCACGGGCGACGGACTGCCGCTGCACGAGGCAAACACGAGGACAGGAAGAAGGACGCGCCGGCGCATGTGTGCCAATAGTCTTCTTGGGTGGACGAGGGGTATCGAACCCCCAGCCGTCGGAGCCACAGTCCGATGCTCTACCATTGAGCTACGTCCACCGGAACCCCCTCTACGGGGAACTGAACATATGCCCCGCGATCGGGTAGGTCGTCAAGCGGGGAGGCGCGCTGGGACATCTTTTTGCAGTTGACGAGGCGAGCCTCTACCTCCGAACATAGGGCCCTCTTCAACCCGGTGAGGCAACCTATGTATAGATACGCGACCTGTTTCTTGTTGTTAGCCACCCTGTCCCTTCCGGCGCTTGCGCGGGCCGGGGAGGCCGATGATCTGCAACGCATCATCGAAGACAACCGGCAGACGGCGAATGACCTTGAGCGGCTGGACGATCAGAAGGCTGCAGGCATGGACCTGAACGATCTGCGCACGTGGCTGGATCGAGCCTGGAATCTGCGTTCGCAGGAGAAATACGACGAAGTCCGTGTGGTCACGGATCGTTGCAAGGCCCAAGCTGACATGATTCGCGAGAAGATCGCGGCGGCCAAGCTCGGGGCAAAAGCCGCCCAGAAGGAATCCGAGGTGGCGCACAAGCGCGCTATTCTCGATCGCACCAAGAAGGCGTTGCAGAACGCCAAGGTCCAGAAGATTCGTCTGGGGGGCAAGGCATGAGTAACCTGCGCATGAGGAGTTTTGTCATGATCAAGATTACAGAAGGACTATCGATTCTGCCGCTGGCGGCAGCCCTTGTGCTGTCCCAGGGTTGTGCGCTGAAGCCCAAGCCGAGCGAACTGGAAGCCCTGGAGAAGCTGCGGGCGACTCCCTCGGCTGCGGCGGCTCTCAAGCTCAAGAGCGCGAGGGCGAAGCCCGCCACCGCGTTGGTCAAGAGTTCCGACGAGCTGCTCGCGCGAGCACAAGACAAGTGGCGCAGCAGCGATTTGGACGAAGCAACCGATGCTGCACTCATGGGAAAGGCCAAACTTATGCACGCCATTGCGCTGGCCGACCAGGATGGGGCCGAGCAGCGTATCCGCCAGGCCGACGACGATCTGAACGACTTGGCTGACGAGCAGGCAAGCGTGCAGAAGGACTTGGACGCGGTCAACGAGACCATCGGTCTGCTCAACCAGACCGCTCAGGCGAAAGAGGAGCAGAAGTCGATAGAGGCGCAGATGGAAGCCGATCGCAAGCTGGCGGCCGACAAGTCCGAAACCTCCGACAAGATCAGCGCAGCCGAACTGGCCCTCAAGACAGCCGACACGGTACAGGCGTCCACTTACGCCAAGGCTGAGTACGCTGCCGCGGCCGACACCTTGGCGCGTGCCCAGGCTGAGTTGCAGCAGGGGAACTTCCGGGGCGCCCAGATGAGCGCAGACATTGCCCGGAAGAAGGCCGAGGAAGCCGTGGCAGCGGCGCAGCCGATCTATGCCGAGAAGACCAAGGCGGACGACAACCGGGCGCGCGCCGATACGCTGACCAGAGAGGCCAGCACCATCGCAGGCGTGGAGGTTCGTCGCGACGCGCGCGGTGCCCTGCAGAGAATCGTGCTCATGATCCCGGCGGAGCAGCTCTTCACCAAGAAGCAGAGCATGATCACGCCGGGCCGGGAAGCCATGCTCGATCCGATCGCGACCCTGATGAAGAAGAAGGAGTACCAGAACTACCCAGTGCAGATCGTGGGCTTTGCCGACCCGCACGGAAATCCGAGTTCACTTCTGCCGCTGACCCTTGCCCGGGCGCAGTCGGTGCAGACCGCGCTGATGTCACGTGGCGTTGACAGCAAGCGGGTCATGGCCGCTGGCCAGGGTGGTGCTGAGCCGATTTCTGGTGGCAAAGATCGCAACCGGAACAACCGTATCGAAATCATCTTCCTCTATCAGTAATCGGTGTGGAACGACCGGGCGGGCCTTCCCGCCCCGGATCATTGGGCCGTCCGAAGGGCCAGCCCACGGCTCGCGCAGACGTGAGCGAGTTCGTGTGCGGAGCGCGGGAGGCCGGAGGTGCGTGCGAGGGCCAGAATTTCCATCTCAGGAGGCAAGACACCGGCCCTTGATGTCTGCTCCATCAGATCCGCCTTCGGGAGCCGGCCGACAAGCCGGGCTGCTNNAGCGGCTCGGATCGTCGGCCGTCGGTCAATCGAAGGAGTGTGGCCCCAATATCACCCGGGGCCCCATGCCTCGTGGGCGAAGTACAGCCCCGCGAAAACCTTCGCTGCCAGCAGCGTGCCTTCACGCTCGCGCTCGGTCAGCCAGGCGCGCGCCTCGGCTAGCGCCACTTCATGCACGCGGATGTTCTCGCTGGGCGTGCCACCGCCCTTGCCGACCTTGGTGAGGTCAGACGCCAGGATGAATCGCACCAACTCGCTAGTCAGCCCGGGTGAGGTGGCGCTGGTGGAAACCAGGCGCAGGGTTGCGGCATGGTAGCCCGTCTCCTCTAGCAGCTCGCGCCGTGCGGCCGCGATCAAGTCTTCCTGTTCGTGTCCGGGCTCGTCGCCCACCAGCCCGGCAGGAAACTCGATCACGCTGCGGCCGAGAGGCACCCGGTGCTGCTCGACGAACAAGAGCCGCCGCTCTGCGGTCAGCGGCACGATGACCACCACCGCGCGGGCGTTGGTGCGTTCCACAAAGGTCCAGCCATCGTGGTCCACCAGGCGAAGAAAAGGGGTCTCGGCGAGAATTCGGTCAGTCACGCAGATCTCTACTTGCCCAGATCTTCGTCGATCCAGTCACAGATGCTTTCGATGTCGTGGCGGCCGGCGTACTTGCGACCGTTGATGTAGATGGTGGGCGTGGAGTTGATTCCCAGCGCGGTGCCGTCGGACTTGTCTTGTGCCACCGCAGCCTTGACCTCGTCCGAGTTCATGTCGCTCCGCCAGCGGGCGACGTCGAGGCCTACCTGTTTGGCGATCTTTTCCAGCACCGCCGGGGTGAGGTTGTCGGCGTTTTCCCACACCTTGTCGCTAAAGGGCCAGAACTTGCCCTGTTTGTGCGCGGCCATCGCGGCCTCGGCCGCAAGGCGCGAGGCGGTGTGGGAGCTCAAGGGGAAGTGCTTGAAGCACAGCCGCACCTGCCGCGGGTAGGCGTCCAGGACTTGCCGCATGAGCGCCTGAGCCGTGCGGCAGTGCGGGCATTCGTAGTCCACGAACTCGACCAGCGTGACCCGCGCCTCAGCCGGACCCTTGTTGGGCGCCCGCGCAACGTCGATGTTCTTGTGGACAGGTTCGTGGTACCGGTTCTGCAGTTCATCGCCTATCTCCGAGTCCGTGTAGCCAGACTCGACCAGCTTCGCCACGTACTTGATGGCGTAGACCGAGCGCTTGCAGCCAGGGTCGCGCTTGACCGAATAAATCAGGCTGTGACCTTTGCCGCAGCTCGATGGCTCCCGGTTGACCACGCGGAAGAAGACTTTGCGTTCGTACTCGTCCAGCTTGGAGAGGTCGACGCCGGGCGGGGGCGTGGTATCAGGCTCCGCGGATCCCTTGTTGTCGGGGTTCTCAGCGGCGAGGGCCGGCCGAAGCAGGGGCGCCCATGCGCCGATGGCGAACAAGGCGGCGGAAACAAGGCCAAAACCGGACGGGAAGCGGTACATCGGAGGGAAGATTAGAAACCACCGAGGTACAAGTCAAACGCCGATGCGCAGCCTGGTGTTCGGAGTCGGGGGGGGCATCGGAGCCAACTGGGATCTCTCGGGTAGGGACGAGGCGCGGCTACCCAGAATTCTGCGACCTCCCCCCGAATTGACGAAGCCCGCCCCGCCGGCCAGTATTAGCCCGTCGCTGGGCGCCGGCCGGGCGACACCATCATGGGGTTGGACTACATCGCTGCCGCGCTCGCGATCCTGACTGGGGTCGGGATGGCGGTTGCCTTCAGTGCGCTGGCCCGATTCGTGGGCGAACGGCGCGTGACTCGGGCCAAGCAGATCCCTTACGAGGCCGGCTCGGATCCGGTGGGCAGCCCGCGGGTGCGCATGCCGGTGCGTTTCTACCCGGTCGCGATCCTGTTCCTAGTGTTCGACATCGAGGTGGCGTTCCTTTACCCCTGGGCGGTCAACTACGCGTCCCTGTCTTGCGCGGGAAGGCTGGTCAAGGGCACATGCGCGGCCGGCGTCTCGTGGCTGGGCCTGGGCGCCCTGGTGTTCTTCATGGCGGTCTTGCTGGTCGCTCTCGCCTACGTGTGGCGCAAGCGCGCGATTGGATGGGACTAGAAAGTGCCCTTCAGCGTCTACACCTCTAAGCTCGCCCAGGCGGTGAACTGGGCACGTAAGTTTTCCCTTTTTGAATATCCCTTCGTCACCGCCTGCTGTGGCATGGAGTTCATGGCGACCTG
>PMBS01000226.1 GCA_003153015.1 Myxococcales bacterium | reverse complement strand
CATCATGCCGCCGGAGTTGATGATGTCGTAGCGCGAGTTGGAATAGAACGAGGTCAGAGCGCCGCGCATGACCTCGTCGTCGCGGGTGTCGCTCACGAAGCTGGAGAAGTAGGAAAGGGCGGCCAGGATCACCACCGCATTTCGGTAGCGCTGCGGCGGCAGGATACGTTCAGGCGTCAGGCCGTACAGCGTGTGCAGTTGCAGCAGGCGTGACCAGCCGAAGTGCCAGAGCAGCGAAGACTTGAGCGGGCTTCCCACATGCCGATCGCCGAATGCCCAGTGCCACTTGGCCTGATCGATGCCATTGCGCAGCTCGGTCAGGCTCTCGACGGTGATGGCGGGCAGGTCCAGCTTGAAGCACTCGACGATCAGCTCGCGCAGCCTGGTCTCGTCCCAGATCTCCAACTGCAGCTCAGGACGGATGGCGGCGCGCAGGCGCCCGAGAAACGCGGTCCAGTCTGGCCGCGTGGCGCGCTCGATGAGCAGGACCACCCGGTCGGCATCGGGCACCGTGGTGGATGGTGTCCCGTACTTCTGCTGCAGATGGTGGACCAACCGGTCACTGGCGTAGCCGTACTTGACCTCGAGGAAATAGGGCGGTCGTCCCGGCCGACGCACCAGCATGTCGGCGAAGGCGCCCGGCGCGCCCAAGTCGACTTCGCGGGCCACGTCCACTTCGTCGGCCTGGGCGCCGTCATGCTGGACAGCGTGCACGCGGCAGATGTCACAGCAGATCTCCTCCAGGAAGAGTCGAAGCTGGCGCAGGAAGTTTGGGTTGTCGGGACTGCTAGCCAGGGTCACGGTCATGTTGATCCCATGTCAATATCACTGCCCCTTGACTTGAGCGAGCGCACTCGCTAAGCACTGTGCGCCATGACTCGTGAAGAAGCAGCCCCGGATCCTGTCCTGTTCGATCGCCGGATCGTCGAACGCAACATCAAGCGTGGCCTTATCACGCGCAAAGACTACGAGAAGTTCCTAAAGTCGCTGTCGGACTCCGCAGACAAGCTCAAGTCGCCCGACGAGGCCCCCGAGGCGAGTTCGAGTTCGGAGGGGAAGGGTCCCCCGTCTCCCCCCGCTAGTACCACACCTTGAAAGCAGGGGCTTGGCTGCGTAGCCTTCCCACATGTCAGACTCCGAACAGAAGCCTGGTTTCCGGGTAACCGATCGCCGGTCCTTTCCCGAGGGCGGAGAGACTCAGTCTGCGCCAGCCGCAGAAACTCCGTCAGATAAGTCAGCTACACCGGCAGGCGAAACTGCTTCTCAGGACAGGGCGCGTCCGGAAGCGGGCAGCGATCGTACGTTGCCGCCAGCGGACTTCTCCACCTTCATCCTGTCCCTGGGCAGCTCGGCGCTGATCCACCTCGGCGAGGTGGAACCGCCGGGAGAAACCGCCAAGCGCCGCGATCTGCCCATTGCCAAGCACACCATCGACCTGCTGACCCTGCTCTGGGAGAAGACCCGGTCCAACCTCACCCCGGAGGAGGACAAGCTGCTGGAGAGTCTCCTTTACGATCTGCGTCTGCGTTACGTCGAGGCGGTCAAGGCTGGGTTATAGAGCGCCGAACGGTTTGCCTCCCGTCGTGAAATCGCGCATTTGCGTCGCGTCCCTTCGTTGCTCGTCGGTCAAATACGTCGAGTATTCTCACTCCTCGCGCCTCGGGCCGCTCGCAACTGCGCGGTTTCACTCGGTCCGTCAAACCGCTCGGCGCTCTCGGGTTCCTGGGTGGGTGAGCACGGGAGCGGAGCCAATCTGGCGCGGGCTCGACTGCTGCGCGCAGCCCACCACACCTCACGCAAGAAGAGCCCGAAGCACAGCAGCCCCAGCGAGGGCAACAGGAAGATGAGGGTCCATGAGATTTGCGGGTTGGAGGGACGGAACTCGACGAACCACCAATCCAAGCGGGCGCGGTTCCAGCTTGCGGCGATGTTGAGCTGCATCGACGTGTACCTATGCCAGGGGGCGTCCTTCTCGGCGGCCACCCATTTGTCTTCGTGGAGCACGTGCGGAAGCATCCAGTAGTGGGCCACGATGGGCTGGAAGGGCGGCAGCCATTGCATGGAGTACATGTCTTCGAAGCAAGCGCCGCACACCCAGGGGGTGTCGCCTACCATGCTGCCCTTTGCGTTGGGCGCGCCCAGCCAGGCGCGCGCAGCCTCGCGTTGAATACGGATAAAGTGGTCCCAGTAGAAGGCGTTGCCCAGAAATTGCACAAACCCGCCTGCCAGCAGCAGGGTGCCGAGTGCGCCGGCGGCCAGCAGACGCTTGCGACTGCGCGTCGCCGCCAGAAGGTCGTCTATCAGCAGGCACGCGGGCAGCAGCATGATGGGCACGGCAAAGACTAGATAGCGGGGCCCCCAGGCGTAGTCGCCGCTCCAGAAAACCAGACGGGCGTAGACCAACACGCTGGGGCCTACCGTCAGAAGTGCCGCCGGCAAGAATTGCGGCCAGCGACGGATCGCGCGAGGCAGACCGATGAGGCCGGCGAGAAGCGGCGGGCTGTAGAGGAACACGCTCTTGCCAGGTGAGAGAAACATGCCCCACAGACCGAAGGCGATGTTCTCGCGAATGCCCACCGGGCTAGACAGATCGTAGCCGGCCGCGCCGTAGCCAACCGTGAAGATGTTGCCCCAACGAGCGTAGTTGTAGAGCAAGATCACGGCCGCAAATGGCAACGCTGCGACCATCGCGGCCATCGCTGTTTCGAGGAGGACCCGCCATCGTCCCCGCAACGCCACCACCAGGTAGATGGCCCCGCCAGCCGCAGACACGAAGTAGCTGTACTTGGAATTGACCAGCAGCCCGGCCCACATGCCCAAGAGCGCGCCGTTGCGGCGCGAAGGATTCCCTCGCGTTTCAAGCAGTTGGGCGAAGAAGCCGGTGAAACACGCGGTTTGCAGCACCTCCGAGTAGGTGTAGCGCGAGTACACCCACAGCGTGCTGCCCAGCCCCAGCGCAATGGTGGTCAGGGCGGCGGAGGTGGGCCTTGCGCCCAAGCGGCGGCAGAGACCGAAAAAGAGCACGCAAGTCAGGGCCCCCAAGAAGGTGGGCGCCAGGTGGCAGGTGAACCGCCACGCGAGCTGCGCTTGGCGTGGATAGTGTTTCTGCACCAGACTCTGCAGCAGAGCGCCGGGAATGTGGACTGCCGCCTGCAGCACCGGGGCCACTCCGTAGACCTTTCCGCCCCGACCAAGGGGAAGTGTCCCGGGCCAGCGAGTCTTGATGGCGATGGTGTCCTTGTTGGCCATGCTATCCGCGACCTCCCACAGGGGGGTGGCGTCGCCCCAGGGACGCTCACGGCTCAGGGAGAGCAGGTAGACGAAGGAGATCGCGGCAAACAGCCACAGACCCCCGCGCCATCGGAAGGGAAACATGTCCGTCATGAAGCTAACCGGCGCGATGATAGCCCAACCTAGCACTGCCATGGAAATAGGCAGGACCTACCCGCGCGGTCAGAACCGGGGGCGCAGCCTACGGGCAGCCAGGCGTGGGCCGCTCCAGACGCAGCAGTTGGCGCCGCACGGGGCCACCAGAGCGTGGCCACCTAGCACTACTGATTGAAATTCGGACCGAGCCGTCGCGTCGAGAGGAGCCCTGGCCGCGACGAGCGAC
>PMBS01000280.1 GCA_003153015.1 Myxococcales bacterium | reverse complement strand
CCGATCTACTCGATCCACGACGTGGGCGCGGGCGGTCTGTCCAATGCCCTACCCGAGTTGGTGCACGACAGCGGCCGTGGTGCCGTGTTCGAGCTGCGCAAGATCCCGAACGACGAGCCCGGCATGTCGCCCAAAGAGATCTGGTGCAATGAGGCGCAGGAGCGCTACGTGCTGGCGGTCGCGACCGAAGCTCTCGACCGTTTCGCCGTACTGTGCAGCCGCGAGCGTTGCCCCTTCGCTGTGCTTGGCCAAGCCACGGCGGATGGCCGGCTAGTCTTGACCGACTCCCACTTCGCCAACAAGCCCATCGACATGCCGCTCGCGCTCCTGCTGGGCAAGCCGCCCAAGATGTTGCGTCGGGCGGAGCGCGTGCGCGCAGCCAGAACGCCATTCTCCACCACCGACCTCGATCTGCGCGAGGCGATCCTGCGCGTACTGCGCCTGCCCGCGGTGGCGGACAAGACCTTCCTCATCACCATCGGCGACCGCAGCGTGACCGGCCTGGTGTGCCGCGATCAGATGGTAGGGCCCTGGCAGGTGCCGGTGGCGGACGCGGCAGTGACCACCACGGGCTACCACGGGTACACAGGCGAAGCCATGGCCATGGGCGAGCGCACGCCGCTGGCACTGCTGAATGCGGCAGCCTCCGCACGCATGGCAGTGGGCGAAGCCCTGACCAACATAGCCAGCGCGCCCATCGCCAAGATCGGCGACGTGAAACTGTCGGCCAACTGGATGGCCGCGTCCGGACATCCGGGCGAGGATGCCCGCTTGTACGAGGCCGTGCGCGCCGTGGGATCCGAGCTAGCCCCGGCCCTTAGCATCGCCATCCCCGTGGGCAAGGACTCGATGTCGATGAGCACGGTCTGGCATGAGGCCGGCCAGGAAAAACGGGTCACCGCGCCCTTGTCGCTGGTGGTGAGCGCTTTCGCCCCGGTCACCGACGTGCGCCGGACCTTGACCCCGCAATTGCGTCTGGACAAGGGCGACACGGAACTGCTCTTGGTGGATCTCGGCATGGGTCGCCATCGCCTGGGGGCGTCGGCACTGGCGCAAGTCTATGGCCAGCTCGGCGACGAGGCGCCCGACCTCGATGATCCCGCGGCCCTGAAAACCTTCTTCGCCACCATTCAGCAACTGAACAGCACGGGCATGCTGCTGGCGTATCACGACCGTTCCGATGGCGGCCTGCTTGTCACCCTGCTGGAAATGGCCTTTGCGGGCGGGTGCGGGCTAGCGATCGATCTGGCAGGGTTGGCGTGCGCGGCCCCTGCCCTACTCTTTTCTGAAGAGCTGGGTGCGGTCATCCAGGTGCGCAAGCAGGACGCCGCTGCCGTGCGCACGGCCTTTGCTGGTTCGGCCGGACACATCCATACCCTCGGCCACCCGCTGGCAGGCCAGAACATCGTTTTCCGCCGAGGCGATCACACTTTGGTTGAAGACACACGCACCAACCTGCGTCGGGTGTGGTCTGAGACCACCTTTGCCATGCAGACCTTGCGCGACGATCCGACCTGCGCCCGCGAGGAGCATGAGGCCCGCTGCGACCAAGGCGATCCAGGGATCTCACTGCGGCTGACTTTCGATCCGAACCAAGATGTGGCCGCACCCTTCGCAAGTCACGGCACGCGGCCGCGGGTAGCGATCCTGCGCGAGCAGGGTGTGAACGGCCAGGTCGAGATGGCTGCAGGCTTTGACCGCGCGGGCTTCGAGGCGGTGGATGTGCACATGAGCGACATCCTGAGCGGACGCCTGGATCTGGACTCGTTTCGCGGGCTGGCGGCCTGTGGCGGGTTTTCCTACGGCGACGTGCTAGGTGCAGGTGAAGGCTGGGCCAAGTCCATCTTGTTTCACGCCCGAGCGCGCGCGGCCTTCGAGCGCTTCTTTGCCCGGCCCGACACCTTCACGCTCGGGGTGTGCAACGGGTGTCAGGCGGTGTCCAACCTGAAGGAGATCATCCCGGGCGCGCAGGACTGGCCGCGCTTCGTGCGCAACCGCTCCGAACAGTTCGAGGCCCGCCTGGCACTCCTGCGCATCGAGGAGAGCCCCTCGGTGCTCTTGCGCGGCATGGCTGGCTCGCAATTGCCCATCGCGGTTGCCCATGGTGAGGGCCGCGCCGAGTTCGAATCCGACGTGCAGCAGGCCAATCTGGAGAAGGCCGGCCTGGTGGCCGCGCGCTTCGTGAACCACTACGGTGCGATTGCCAACCGCTACCCGGACAACCCCAACGGCTCGCATGGTGGCATGACCGCGCTGACTACGCCCGACGGCCGCGTTACCATCCTGATGCCGCACCCCGAGCGTATGTTTCGGGCGGTCCAGCATTCCTGGCGTCCCGACGGCTGGGATGAAGACGGCCCCTGGATTCAGTTATTCCGCAATGCGCGAGTATTTGTGGGCTAGCCACCCGACGCTGCCAAGCGTCGCCCAGAATTCCCCGACAAGCCGCGGCCGATCCTGATCTATGATGGTGCCCATGCCGGTGATCATCGCATGGATGCTATGGGCCGCTGCCGAGGCAACCGCCGGCCCGGTGGCCAAACTGCCCCTGCCGGTCGCCAAGGAAATGGCCGCGGCCGTGTTGGCGCTCAACAGAGTACTGGGGTTGGAGAGCTGGCCGGCCCAGGGAGTCGAATCGTGCCTTGACCGCGGCGGCCTAGAGGCCACTGCCAAGGACGTCAGCGCGGAAGACACCAAGAAGTGCGCTGACACCGCGGTCGACGCCGGCTTTCCCGAGCTGGGCAAGTCCTACGTGATCGGCATTCCCATGGCCGGCATCGGCCCGGTCACGGTGTTTGCGATTGGCCGGGGCCAGGCAGAGGGCTGGGGCGCCTATTCCTGCGACGCCACCCGCCCCAAGTGCCCGCCGACCAAGCTCGGCGGGCCGTCCAAGCAGGCCAAGCGACTGGCCGAGCGCTACCGCCGCGCCTGCGCCGACAAGGCGACGATCTGGCTTCCGGCCCGCGAGGGTGCTTGCGGGGAAGGCCCAAGCCCGGCGCAAGAAACCCCGTAGCTACGAAAGGGGTAACGCAACTATTAATGTGTCA
>PMBS01000378.1 GCA_003153015.1 Myxococcales bacterium | reverse complement strand
GGACAGTCTTCGTTCATTGTGGCGAAATAGCGTCTCCGGACGCCGCCGAGCCTGGTACCGGTCTCGATCGCCATAGAGGTGCCAGACACTTGATTAAGGTTTGCGGCAATTCATGAAGTGAAAAGGTGAGTGTGGGCGTTGTCGGCGAGCCCCAAGGGACGGCGCCGTGGTCAACCCCGGCGAGATGACAGCTGCACCCTGATTTCCCTGTGGCGATTGGCGTCTGGATGAAACTGCTCTGGAGCCCGCGGCGCGCCGGAGAAAAGCCTAGCAAGAAGGAGTATCCTGCCCCCCATGCCAGACAAGAACTTTCCTGCCAGGACGAAGCGTCTGTTCACCCGCCGCACGGTGTTGACCGGAATCGGTGGCGTGGTTGGTGCCGGTGCATTAGGGGTCGGCGGGTTCTTGCTCGTCGACAAATACGATCGCTTCGGACGATCAGCCGACCGCACAATCCGCGATCATCGCGTGGAACTCGGGGCCGCTCGGCCGCGCATGGTGATTGCTCGTGGTTTGGACCCAGCACGCAGTGTTCGTGCGGCCGTGGCGCGACTGGGCGGCATGTCCGCGTTTGTTGGCCCAACTGACGTTGTGGTGGTCAAGCCCAACATCGGATGGGACCGCACGGCGGAACAGGGCGCCAACACCCATCCGGAAGTGGTGGCTGAAGTGGTTCGGCTCTGCCGTGAAGCGCGTGCAAGGCGTGTGATTGTCACTGATTGTCCTGTTCGAAGATCCCGCGCAGCCTTTGAGCGCAGTGGCATTCTGGCCGCTGCTACGGCAGCCGGTGCAGAAGTCATCCTTCCCGAAGACAGCCGCTACTACACCGTGGAGATCTCCAAACGCCTGGGCACCTGGGACGTGCTTGAGCCATTTGTCATTGCTGACAAGATCATCAACATTCCAGTGGCCAAACATCATGAGCTCACCGGCGTCACCGCAGGTCTCAAGAACTGGCTGGGCATCACCGGCAAGACCAGAATCACATTTCACTCGGATTTGCAGCATTCCATTGCGGAGCTGGCCGCGCTCATGCGTCCCACATTGACAATTGTGGATGCGTCCCGCGTCTTGATGGAACACGGTCCCTCTGGTGGCAACCTAGATGATGTCAAGCCCACGAGGACCATTGCAGCGGGTGTTGACCCCGTGGCGCTGGATGCGTGGGCGTTCACTCTTTTCCCGAACGAACCCGTTCCAGAAAACCTACGAATCGCGGAGCGAATGGGCTTGGGACAGGTCAACTTCGCTGCGCTCTCGCCGGAGGAGATCATGGTCGGCTGACCCGGGTGCAATGGAGCATGTGGTGGTGATTGTTCCAGTGGATGCCGACCTGGAGGAAACTCGGCGCTGACGGACACCTTCTGGCGAAACACCCTGAAGGCGGCGTGAAGCGCAGGCTGATCGTCGTGGGCGCCTTTGAGAACGCCGACCTCGTGCCCCGTGCTGGCTACCCAAGGCATCCGCGCGAGATGGCGCGCGCGCCTTGCTCAAGCCCACGCACGGGTAGGACCATCGGGTCGAGCGCGAATGGCCCCCATTAAGATGTTCCTTGCTGATTTTCCGGTTTGGGCGTATGCGTACTCCCGCTGTCACGCTCAGGCATTCTGAGCGGCGTGCACAGATGTTGTTTCACACTACGAATCCTGGACCGAGAGACAACTGAAGCGAGCAGCGCAAGCTTGGCGCTGCCGAGGAGATGGCCATGCTGCTGGGAAACGACGTGATCCACTGCGCTGGACCTCGCGGGCCCAGGCGATGGGACTGGATGGCCGCACCGCTAGTGCGCTTGGTGCCATCGGCACACTCTCGACTTGCAGGTGGTTGCGCCTATCTATTGCGCGAGAGCAGGCGCTGCAGCCGGCCGGAGGCCCGCCATCCCCGACGCTCGCAATGGCGGTTCCTGGCTTCGCTCGGTATTCGTCGCGCCGTCGGACGCGTCGTCCTACTCGTCACCCTGGTGGCTGCGCTCGTGGGTCTGGAATCCCAAACCAACGCCGCCGACGCACCTGCACTCCCTGTCGTCACCTATAACGTTGCCCTCTCGTCGTTCGAAAATGCCCTTCCCCACGGCGTGCCTTTTCAAATCCAATTCACCCTATCTGGGGATGATGCGGAGTACGACTCGGTCACCGGCCGGGTCTGGGAAAGCGGCCCTCCCTGTGCCACGCCGAGCGGGCCTCAAATGCCAGGGACGGCGGGCGACAAAGACGCGAGCGGCAAGCGCAAGTTCGTCCTCAGCGCCCCTCGGTTGAAGTTCTCGACGAGCTACTGCTTCGTGTTCGAGCTTGGCCGAAAGTGGACCGAAGCGGATCGCACCGCGTTGGACAATGCCGCGAAGGATATCATTTCTGCGGCCGCGAAGCGTGGCTCGTACAACGCTGAGCTGGTCTCCACAACCGCGAAGAAGTCTCTCGACAAGCGGGCAGACCTGCGCGTCGTCCTCGTGGGCACAGCGCCGGGTGATAAGCCCCAGCCCTTGCTCGATCTCGTTCTCGAGTCTTTCAAGCTAGAAGTGCTGAGCCCACTCTTCGATGCGCAGAGAGGCCACCAGAATGCCATCCAGAACATCCGCACCGGGACGCGCGAGCTGATCGGACTCGATCAACTTGGCAAGCTCTTTGGCAGCCCGGTGCCGGCCGATGTCCTCCACATTGAAGCGGCTTACGCCAAGACGGTGGAAGCGGCGCAGAAGGCGAAACGGCTGTCGGACGACATCTCCGAGGCCGATAGACAGGCGCGCCTAGCCGAACCACCGGCGGAGCTGACCAAGGAAGAGCAGGCCTATCTTGGCAGTTTCAACCCGCTCATAGAGCAGATGCGCTCCTCATACGGGATCCACTGCAAGGATAGCGAAGCCGATACCCCGGAGGAGGCCCAGGCAGTGCCGGCGAGCCCCACACCGAAGACACCAGGCACAGACCGCCTCACGTACTGCACGAAGCTTGGCCAGAACATCCGGCGGGTAGAGCGCCTTCTTAAGATCGCCGACTCTGCCAAGGTGGAGCTCGAAAAATATGGCACGGCAAAGACCAACATCGTCGACTCTGTCGCCAAACGCATAGGCACCATCACCGTCGCTTTCCCACCTCAAGACGTGAAGACCGCCACGCCCAGCTACACGGAACGCTCAGCCTTCTACATCAGCGCCGATGTCGGCGGAACGCTCCCGATCTTTGGCAGCAGCGGGGGCACGGACCTGGCCGTGTTCCTCGGCGTGAGCGTCTCCTTCACCGCCGTCGACAAGGACGTTCCCCTGAGGGAGGATGATGGGTTCTGGAAGCGCTTTTCCCTCACCACCGGATGGACACTCACCGACGTCCAGGATTCCAGGGGCACGGCCAAGGGCATCCTCGGTGGCAAGGGTCTGATGCTGGGTGGCGGTTTGCGTGTCACCGACTACCTGCGGCTCGGCAGTGGGGCGATGTTCGTGCGCCAGAACGACAGGAATCCCGTTGTTGCCAACACCCACGTTCGTGCCGTCCCGTACTTCTCGCTGTCAATCGACATCGACGTCGCTGGCACAATTCGCGGCAGCATCTCCAAATACCAAGGGAGCGGCAAGTAATCCGGCTCGATAGCATTTGCAGGAGGAGGAATCCATGCCCATCAGATTGACCGATCTCAAAGCCCTGGCCAAGACAGTCAGGCTCAAGCAGGAATTCAAAATCGAGATCTCGGCCGAGCGGCTGGACGGGAGCGACCAGGGAGATGTTGCCATGAGCTGTTCTGACGGTCGCTTTTTGATCTTGCCGTCAGTCGTTACGATTACGATTCCCAAGGGCGAGACTTCTGTCAAGGAACCGCGCAAATTCAAGATTGTTAGCGCCAAGCCCTCGGAGCCAATCAACCTGGGCATTGATGGGGAAGAAGTGGGCATTGACGGGAAAGCAGAGGAAAGGCAGTCCACGTCGGTGAGGGTGACAGCATGAGGCGCGCGTTCGCGACCGCCCTGGTTCTCGCGATGAGCGGGTGCTATCAGACTCCGGCATCCGATGGTATCAGTGGAGACAAGATAGTCACTATCCAGGTGCCGGATTCAGACACCATCCAAGCCGACGGGGCCACGATCATTAACCTAGCTCTGGTGGTTGCGCCGGGAACAGCGGTGAGCACCCCCATCAGTGTCGAGGTTTCCTCGGGTGCCCTCTCGGCCAGCGCCGACCCCACTTCGACCGACGCCCGAAAGCTCACGCTGAAGAATCTCGGGACGGGCACTTTGCCCTTCAAGATGCGGGTGGGCAACGTCCCAGGCAGTGTTCTTCTGACGGCAAACGTCGGCGGCTACCTCGCTACCCAGGTCATTCATCTCGCAGCGTCGCCGGTGAAGACGCTCTCGCTCGAGGCGAGCAGGCTTTCCATTCCAGCGGACGGACAGACGGGTGTTGACCTCACGGCCCGGCTTTTTGCCGACACCGGATCTCATCAGGTCAGCCTGGGCGCTCGGATTCGGTTCGACGTGTGCTGCTTGGACGCTGCCGGCGATGGCGTAGCGTGCGGACTGGCCGACCCGCTGGTTGTGCCATCGATCGGGCAACTCGCAAGTGGCCAAACGATCCAAGTGCGGGGGGTTACCAACCGTATCTTGAGCGGAACTGACGTTTCTCCCTCGATCCCCATCATCCTGGTTGCCCAGGTGGATGACCCAAACGCGCCCAGCGTTCACTGCGCCACGCCAGACCCCGAGGTACCGCGCGCGGAGCTGACGCTCGTTCTGCAACCGGTGACACCCTGACCTGTCGGATGAAATTGCCGCTGACGTGTCGCTGATGTGCACCAGATGGGCGGGGCGACCGCGGATGGCCTGCCGGCCGTGGCCAAGAAACTGCAGGAGTAGATCGTGGCGCGCGTCGAATACCAACGGATCGATCTCCCCCTCAGGCCTGATTTGCCTGCGCATCGATGCGAGCCCGCCCCTCTCACGCACTGGTGAGTCTCAGGAACAAGGCAACCAGCGCGTGATGATGCGTGATGGTGGGCGATCTTGGCCAGGACCACCGTCCGCCATCGCCACCGTCGGGAAATAGGCCGTGTGGATAACCGCCTGGCGAAGGACAGGTGCGCATCCGCCAGCCTCCCCTTCAAATTGGATGAGGTGCTACGTCATTTAGATTGAATCCGCCAGCATTTCGCTCCGCCGGTGGGTGCAACCACCTGAATCCATTCGCTTCTTATCTGTGGCCCGAAAGCTGCTGTAGCTGCGAATCGGGGCGTAAGACCATCCGCCCTACAGAAACCGAGCGCGTCGATTCGCAATAGCGAGACGCTGGCCATCATCCAACCCCGAGGAAGAGCATGAGCAACAACAATTCCGTCGTAGCCATCTATCCATCGCACACGGCCGCCGAGGCGGCTATCAAGGAACTGCAGAAGGCTGGTTTCGATCTAAAGAAACTGTCGATTCTTGGCCGCGACTATCACACGGACGAGCACGTGGTCGGGTACTACAACGTCGGCGACCGCATGAAGGTGTGGGGCAAGACCGGCGCCTTCTGGGGTGGGGTGTGGGGACTATTCTTTGGTTCCGCGTTCTTCTGGGTCCCTGGTCTGGGGCCGCTCTTGGTGGCGGGGCCGCTGGTGAGCTGGATCGTTGGGGCTCTCGAAGGCGCCGTTGTCGTGGGCGGCCTGAGCGCGATTGGCGCCAGCTTGTTCAGCCTAGGCATCCCCAAGGACAGCATATTGCAGTACGAGATCGACCTGAAGGCTGGCAAGTTCGTCCTGCTGGCCCACGGCTCCGTGGAGGACGCCGCCCGCGCCAAAGACATACTGACGCGCACTGAGCCGGCAAAGTTGGAGCACCACCAGTAGACGGAGACTGACATGAACGCGACCGCGGGATTGTGGATTGACCATCGGAAGGCAGTCATTGCGATTGTCTCAGCCAAAGGCGAAAAGACCATGGAGATCGAGTCGAACGTCGACAAACAGCCCGGCCGGTTTGCGGGCGTCCGTTCGACTGCTCGCTACGAATCACAACTGGTCAAGGCCGACGACAGGCTGGAAAGGAAGCTGACCGGCCATCTCAACCAGTACTACGCGAGAGTGATTGCGTCGATTCATGATGCCGACGCGATTCTGATCTTTGGTCCAGGGGAGGCCAAGGGCGAGCTCAAGAAACGCCTCGACCGCGCCAAGGTCGGAGGACACATCACCGTCATGGAGACGACCGATAAGCTCACCGACCGTCAGATCGCGGCCAAGGCGCTCAAGTACTTCCACAGAGCGAACTCAATGCGGTCGAGCGAAGGCGTTGCCGCCGCCGTAGGCCGGAGGAAAGTGCGGCGCAATACCCCCGGTCGCGAAATCTGATAGCAGCCTGCGGCTTGGTCTTGGTCAGGATGATTCGGTTGAGGGATTCACGGCCGCGCCTCCCCAGTTGTTCGGGTCGCCGTTGGCGCGGGGGCGGTACCGAGTTCGCAACAATCTGGCGAGTTTGCGGTTCATGTCAATACTCCTGTCTGTACCGATGGCCCTTGTCGCCGTCTCAGCACGTGTCTCCACCTACGCCCAGGCCTCCTCCATCGAATTGAAGGAGACGGTCCCTCATTTGGATTGAACCGGTCGGCTCTCCCGAGAGCGTCAACCACCCAAATATTTGAATCTCCTCGGGTCTGAGCGCTGGCTTGAAAACTGCTTTGTCCACCATTGGAGATGTGGAGCACATCGACTCCACCATCGCCGCCAACGAGACGCAGCAAAGCGGCCGACCAGTCCAAGTGGACGTGGGCGACCGAAGGGAGGAAGTCATGGAGAAGACGGAAGACAACGTAGGCAAGCTGGAAACGCAGCTCAAGCAATGGGGCGCGAGGCTCGACGAGCTAGTCGCCAAGGCCGACCGGGCAGGCACCACCGCCAGAATTGACAACCGCAGGCGCATCGACGATCTGAAGGCAAAGGTCCATGCCGCACAGGCCAAGCTGGACGAGGTCAAGACCGCCGACAGCGAAAAGTGGGAGACCCTCAAGACCGGGGTCGAGAGCGCTTGGAGCGACCTCGAACTCGCCTTCAAGAAGCTGAAGAACTAGCCGGAAGGGATGAAATCATGTTGTGGTCAATCGCAGTCGTCCTGATTGTGCTGTGGGCGCTCGGGCTGGTGACCTCGTACACCATGGGAGGGTTCATTCACATCCTTCTGGTGGTCGCCGTGGTCGTCGTGCTGGTTCGAATCATCCAGGGACGCCGAGTGCTTTGAGTATTGGCCTGTCAGGAAAGGCAGCGTGCGGCGTTCGTTCTTCGTGCCATGGGTCGTCAACACAGACACCTATTCCGGGGAGCGCGCCGAGCCTGTGGTGTTCATGGCCTCCCTCGCCAAGTTCGGCGAGTGGCCGCTGACAGCGCAAACTCTGAGAGGGGAGCCGCTTTCAAAGCTTGCCGGCTGGCTGCCGCCAAGGGACTCGATGATGAATAGGGTGTAGCGCCCATGCCCAGGCGGTCCCTCGACCTCGGCGGGTTCGCTGGCCTCGGCGAGGACGAGGCCCGTGTGAAATTCGAACAGCAGGGGCCGAACGAGATCCCCGCGCAGAGGAAACGCGGCCTGTTGGCCATCGTGCTCGAAGTCGCCCGCGAACCCATGTTCATTATGCTGGTCGCGGCCGGCGGCGTCATGTGGCCGCTGCCCAGGTAGCACTACTGGTTCACTGTCCGCGCTGGCCGCCTACATCTTGGTCACTGAACCACCAACGGTCCTGCCTGAATGGAGGCGCCAACCAAATCGATAGTCGCGTTGCCGCTGGCCACGGTCGAGATGGTCAGTCGCGCCAACGTAATCTTTCCATTTTGCTCAACTGAGAGGGGGCTGAGGAGGTTCGCGTCCACGACCAGCCTACCCGCCGAGTCGGGCGCGTCGCAATAGCAAACGCTACCGCTTCGCGGGAGGCTGAGCAGCACGGTGGCGTCGCCCGCGCCTTCCGGAGTCCACGAAACCTCAAAGGCCTGACTGCGGTCGACAATGACCGGCGAGGGCCCAATCGGCGGCATGACCCCTGCAAGTGACGGACCCGTCTGCAGCACTCCCGCGAACGACTCGACCTCGTTTCCGGCCGCTACAACCCGGAGGGCGTCGCCGGGGCTCCACGGCTGGCTGTCCACCGGCCCGTAGTCACTTAGCGGCCAGAACCAGGACCAGCCCAGATCGGACATCCCATAGAATTTGCCATACCCGTCCACGAACGCCCAGGGCACGAGTGTCGCGAGCGTGGTCGCCTCCGCGGCGGCAGCGATGGTTATCCTGCCGGAATCCGGAGGCTTCACGGGGTAAGGCAGCCCGCGCTGCTCGACTCCGCAGCAACAACGCGGGCAGCCGCCGATGGCAGGGCGCGGCCCAGTCGTGAAAACCGCCCGAGCGACGTAGCTGGTGGTGGCCTCGTCCTGCGTGATCATTGCCAGGACGACGCCAGAGTACATTGCCTCGGAACTCGAGTCGGCAGTGCCCATGCCTAGGTCGGCAGTAGTCGCTACGTCGCTAGGCCCGTCGTCCCCGCCCACGGCGGCATCGCCGCCGCCGCGGAGGCCCTTCCCCCCGCATCCCATGGCGCCAGCGAGAAGCGCGACAACGCTCCATCGGGTCAAGAGACGCACGGCCAGCAGCCATCCTTTCACGGAATTATTATCCCCCCATGTTGCGTGTATGATCAACGCCTGTGCGAGGCCGAGCTTCGTGCCACGCGAGGCGGCTTCAGCGCGAATGCTGTCCAGAAATACAGTGAGGAGAACTCATGACCATCGCTTGTCTTCGAATCCACTGGCATCGGGCGTTCTTTCTGTCCGCCGCCATCGTGCTCGCGGCATGCTCAAGCTCGTCCACCGCGAATCATGATGGGCAGGCCGGGGGTGGAGGCGGGGGCACGGTTTCGAGCAACTCGGGTGGAAGCACTTCTGATGTTGACGCCGCCGTTACGGGTACCGGGGGCTCTTCGGCTAGTGCTGGCGGCACGACAGCCAGCGCGGGTGGCTCGACCACGAGCAGCGGGGGAACGGCCAGCTCGGGCGGGACGACCAGTTCGGGCGGCACGATCAGCTCGGGCGGCACGACCCGCACGGGTGGCACGACCCGCGTGGGTGGCACGACGAGCTCGGGCGGAACAACGAGGACGGGCGGCGCCAGCCCGACCGGTGGAAGCGCGGGTGGCACGACCAGTTCAGGCGGCTCCGCTGGCGTGACAAGCGCGGATGCCACTACGGCAACCGGTGGCACTACGGCAACCGGCGGTGCTACGACAACGGGTGGTACGACGCGAACCGGTGGTACGCCGGCAACCGGCGGCGGAGGCTTGGGCGGCGTCGCGAGTGGTTCGGGAGGCACCGCCGTGGGCGGCGGCGGCTCGGGCGGGAGTGCGACGGGCGGGACCATCGATCTCTGCGCCGGGATGGTCACGGACAAGAATCCGCACCCGATGACCACGCTGGCCAAACCCGCGGTGGGCGGCACGGTTATCGATGCTGAGTTCGGCACTACGATCCGGCGCATCACCGCGGTCGCGGGCTCCGGCGCCAATGCCGCGATCGTTCCCATGTACACGACCATCTCCGCCTGGAACGCAGATGAATCTCTGCTCATCCTCTACAGCGTGGGCGGCGGGGG
>PMBS01000015.1 GCA_003153015.1 Myxococcales bacterium | reverse complement strand
ATGTTGAGGAACACCTCATTGGAGGTCAGGGCCTGGACTTCTTTCTTCAAGGTCTCGACACCCGCGCCGCGCTTGCCAATGACGATTCCCGGCCGCGCGGTACTGATGTTGATCTTCACCTTGTTGGCGGCGCGCTCGACCTCGACCGAGGCCACCCCGGCGTGGCCCAGTTTCTCCTTAACGAACTTCTTTAGGCGGATGTCTTCGTGCAGCCACTTCGCGAAGTCTTTCTCCGAATACCACTGGGAACTCCAGCCGCGGACGACGCCGAGACGAAAACCGATCGGATGTGTCTTCTGACCCATTGACTACTCCTGTGCCACGTCGACCACGACGGTCACGTGGGAGGTTCGGCGGTTGATCCGGTTGGCGCGCCCCATGGAACGCGACAGCCAGCGTTTCTCGGTCGGCCCCGGGTCGATGTTCACCTTGGTCACCACCAGCACGTCGGCATCAGCCTTGTCATTGGTGGTTGCGTTGGCGATCGCGGAGCCTAGGACCTTTGCCAACATCCGGGCGGCCTTGCGCGGCTGAAGATGAAGAATCGACAGCGCGTCGGCCACATTCCGCCCGCGGATCATGTCAGCCACCATGCGCACCTTGCGCGGCGACTGTCGGAACCGTCTCAACACTGCGTGTGCCATGTTCGTCGTCCTTCTCTCCCTACTTCTTTTCCGCTGCGGGCGCTGCCGGCGCCGCCCCCGGAGCCGAGACTGGCGCCCCCGGGGTCGCGGGCGCGCCGGGCGCGGCTGCGGCGGCGGCCGCCTTGCGATCACCAGAGTGACTTTGGAAAACCCGCGTGGGCGCAAATTCACCCAGCTTGTGCCCAACCATGTTCTCGGTCACGAACACGGGCAGGAACTTGCGCCCGTTGTGCACCGCAAATGTCAGGCCGACCATGTCGGGAATAATGGTGGAGCGACGCGACCAGGTCTTGATGACCTTCTTGGCTTTCTGCTGTTGCATGTCGGTCACCTTTTTCATCAGGTGACTGTCCACGAATGCACCTTTCTTGACTGAGCGTGCCATGGCTACGCCTTCTTTCCCCGACGCTTGACGATCATGCGATCCGTCCTCTTGTTCTGCCGAGTCTTGAGCCCCTTGCTGAGCTGGCCCCAGGGCGAACAGGGATGGCGGCCGCCGGACGACCGGCCTTCGCCACCGCCCATGGGATGATCGACGGGATTCATGGTGACCCCGCGATTGTGGGGACGCCGACCCAGCCAGCGAGTTCGCCCGGCCTTGCCGTTGTGCACGCTGTTGTGCTCGATGTTGCCCAATTGCCCGACCGTGGCCCGGCAATTGAGGTGAACCAGACGAACCTCTCCCGAGGGCAAGCGCACCTGCCCCCAATCGCCTTCCTTGGCCATGAGCTGGGCCCCACTGCCGGCGGAGCGAACCATCTGCGCACGCCCCGCCACCTTCAGTTCCACGTTGTGAATGGTGGTGCCGAGCGGGATATTACGCAGGGGCAAGGCGTTGCCAGGTTTGATGTCGGCACTGGCCGAAGAAACCACCGTGTCGCCCACCGCAAGACCGACCGGCCACAGGATGTAGCGTTTCTCACCGTCCGCGTAGTGCAGAAGCGCGATGCGCGCGCTGCGGTTGGGGTCGTACTCGATGCTGGCCACCTGGGCAGGCACGCCGAGCTTGTCGCGACGAAAATCAACGACCCGGAAGCGCCGCTTGTGGCCGCCGCCCCGGAAGCGCGAGGTCACGCGACCGAAATGGTTGCGGCCACCCGTCGACGGCTTGGCCTCGGTGAGCGCCTTGAGTGGCTGGTTGCCTCGGGTGAGTTCGACGAAATCGGGCGCCATCCTGCCGCGCACGCCGGGCGTTGTCGGGTTGATAGTACGAAGACCCATGGACTAGACTCCCTCGAAGAATTCGACCTTCTGGCCGGCCGCCAGGGTGACCAATGCGCGTTTCCAGTTGGAGCGCTGGCCGATGTGGCGGCCTACCCGCCGCTGCTTGCCCCGCACGATCGCCGTGCGCACCTTGATGACGTTGACGTTCCAAAGCTTCTCGACCGCATGCTTGATTTCGATCTTGTTGGCATCGCGCGCGACTTCGAGCAAGAGCTGGGGCTGGACCTGCTCCGCATCGATCTCCTCCTCCGGCCGGCCGCCAGTCTCTTTGAGCATCGAACCCTTTTCCGTCAGCAGCGGGCGTTTGATGATTTTTTCAGGGGAGCGCATGACTTGCCTTTCCTAAACCTCGGTCGCACCGCCCGTGCCCACGATGCGCGCCTCGACCGCCTTGACGACGTCCTTGGCGATGACCAGTCCCGAGTGCATGAGAATGTCGTAGACGTTGAGCCCCTCCGGCGGCAGGCAGGTGAAGGCGGACAGGTTGCGAACCGACTTGACCAAGTTGCCGTTGTCTTTTGCGTCCACCACCACCGCCGAGTCGACGCCCAGCGCCTTGAGAACGGCTGCGATACGCTTCGTCTTGGGCGTCTCCACCACCAATCTCTCAACGACAACCAACTTCTTCTCTTGCGCGCGTAGGGACAGTGCCGAGGCCAACGCCGCCTTCTTGACTTTGCGGGGCAAGGTGTATTCATAGTCGCGCGGGTGAGGCCCGAAGACCTTGCCACCACCCACGAAGTTCGGTGAGCGCGTCGAACCCTGGCGCGCGTTGCCGGTGCCCTTCTGGCGGTAAGGCTTTTTGCCGCCGCCGCGCACGAACTTGCGCGTGAGGGTCGAATGGGTTCCCGCGCGTCGCGCAGCCTGTTGGGCTTTGACTGTCTCCCACAGGAGATGTTCGCGCACTTTGCAGCCGAACACTTCGTCGGCCAGTTCCATCTGGCCGACTTTCTCGCCTTCCATGTTGACGACGTCGATCTGCATGGCCTTCCTCAGGTCTTGATCTCGACATCCACNNTTGTTGATCTTGGTCGGCAGCGGAATGGGGCCTGCGACCTTCGCGCCGGTCCGCTTGGCGGTGTCCACAATCTCATGCGCCGACTGATCGAGTAGGCGGTGATCGTAGGCCTTGAGCCGTATCCTGATTTTGGGTGTCACGTTGCGCCCCCTTCTCGTGTCCTTTGGGAAACTCCGCCAGGCCTGGCTACTCGATGATCTGGGTCACGACACCGGAACCCACCGTCTTGCCGCCTTCCCGAATCGCGAAACGCAGCTTCTCCTCACACGCGATCGGCGTGATCAGATTGATCTCCATGTTCACGTTGTCCCCAGGCATCACCATCTCCGTCCCTTCCGGCAGCTTCACCTCTCCCGTCACGTCCGTCGTCCGGAAGTAGAACTGCGGCCGATACCCCTTGAAAAACGGCGTATGCCGCCCACCCTCCTCCTTCTTCAATACGTAGATCTGCCCGCGGAAGTTCTTGTGCGGCGTGATCGACCCCGGTTTCGCCAACACCTGCCCTCGCTCCACGTCCTCCCGCTTCGTCCCACGCAGCAATGCCCCTATGTTGTCCCCTGCTCGCCCCTCGTCCAATAGCTTCCGGAACATCTCTACCCCGGTCACCACCGTCCTCTGCGTGTCCTTGAATCCCACGATCTCCACTTCCTCCCCAACCTTGATGATCCCGCGCTCCACACGCCCGGTCACCACCGTCCCACGCCCCGATATCGTGAACACGTCCTCCACCGGCATCAAGAACGGCTTTTCCGTCTCTCGCTTCGGCTCCGGTATAAAACTGTCCAGCGCATCCATCAGCTTCCAAATCGACCCTTCCCCGATTTCGGAGGTGTCCCCCTCCAATGCCTTCAGCGCGCTCCCCCGCACAATTGGCGTCGTGTCCCCGGGAAACTCGTACTTCGATAGAAGCTCGCGCAGCTCCAACTCCACCAAGTCCAACAGCTCCGCGTCCTCCTTCGCCACCATGTCCACCTTGTTCAGGTACACCACCATCGAAGGCACCCCAACCTGTCGCGCTAGCAAAATGTGCTCCCGCGTCTGCGGCATCGGCCCGTCCGGCGCTGATACCACCAGCACTGCCCCGTCCATCTGCGCCGCTCCCGAGAACATGTTCTAGATGTAGTCTGCGTGCCCCGGGCAAACCACGTGCGCGTAGTGCCGCTTCTCGGTCGCGTACTCCCCGTGCGCG
>PMBS01000097.1 GCA_003153015.1 Myxococcales bacterium | reverse complement strand
ATCTGCCAGCCCGCCAGCGGCTGCCGGGTGACCAACAACCTGTGTATCGAGGACAAGGACTGCTGCGGCGGCGATCCGACCAGCGGTCTGCCCGGCGCGGGCAACGTCACTTGCCAGTTCGCTGATAACGTGTCGCCCCCGCTGGGCGTGTGTCGCAACCCCCTGGGCTGCAACCCCCAGGGTGGCATCTGCGGCCTGAAAAACAGCACCGGCCCGGCCTGCACCAACGCACGTGAGGACTGCTGCGACTGTCAACCGCCCAAGTGGCAGTGCTGCAAGCCTGATTCGATCGGCGTTCCGCGCTGCTACGGCGGCTCGACCACCGACTGCCCGGCCGGCTACACCGGCCTGGAGCCCTGCTGCATCCACGGCGGCGACGTGTGCACCTTCTCCGCCGAGTGCTGCGGCGGCGTGCCCTGCGTGCCCGGCGCAGACGGCCAGCTTCGTTGCATGAACCGGCCGGACGGTGGCGGCGTGGTGTGCGTTCCCTCTGCTGGGGTTTGCACGTCCACCAGTGACTGCTGCGCGGGCCTGACTTGCAACATCACACCCGGGCAGCCGACCGGCTTGTGCGGAACTCCGCCCATCCAGCCGCCGGCCAACGACGGCGGCGTGCATCCCAGCGGGGATGGCTCGACCGACGCTCCGCCAGCGACCGGGATCTGCGCTCTGTCGGGCCAGGCCTGCTCTGACACCGTCCTTTGCTGTGACGAAGGCCCGTGCAGCGCACCCGGGTTTACGGGTAAGGCGTGCGCGCCCGGGCAGCAGGGGTGTAGCTGCTACCAGATTATCTATTAGGACGATGCAGGGGAGACATGAAAAGGTCTACTTCATCTGCCGCTCGACGGGAGGTGGCTCGCTGAATCGACAGATCTGCGCTCCGAATGGATAGGAGGCAGGAGGCGCTACCGGGCTCACGGCCGGCGCTCGAAGTCCAGGTAGCCCCGATCGAAATCGGTGTGGACCAGGACCACGCGCACCTGGTCACCCACGCGCAGACTCTGGAACCCACGCACTATGCGGCCTTCCACCGGCGGGTCGAAGATGCGCACCCAGGTCCCCTTGTCCGCGGCGCCGGTGATCACGCCATCGAAGCTCTCGCCCACCCGCGCTTCCAGCAGCAAGGTCGCGGCGGACTTCTGCACCTGGCGCTCGACCTTGGCCACATTTCCCTCTTGCAGGGTGCAATGGGTGCCGAGCTCGGCCAGCTCGGCCACGCTGTAGGGTGCCGGGCCATCGGAAAGCGCGGCCTTGACTAGCCGATGCGTGACCAGATCGGGGAACCGGCGGTTGGGCGCGGTGGAATGGGCGTAGTCCTTGACCGCCAGTCCGAAGTGCCCGACCGGCGTCTGCCCGGGCAACTCCACCACGTACTCGCCCGCGCCCATCAGTTTCACGATCACCAGCGACAGATCCGGGAATCGCAACGGATCGGCGGCGTGGCGCTTCAACAAGAACGCCTCCAGCGCGCGTGCCGAGGGTTCGGCCGGTAGCGACTCGCCCAACTTCGCCGCCACCTCCACGATCTTTGCCCAGCGCTCGGGCGAGCGCACCACGCGGCGCAAGGACGGCCGCGCCTTTGCTTCGAGGAAGCGGGCCACCACCCCGTTGGCGGCGATCATGAAGTCCTCGATTAGCTGCTTGGCGCGATTGGGTATCTCCGCCTGCAGGCCCACCACTGCGTCCCCATCGAACACGGGACGGGATTCCAGCGACTGCAGATCCAACGCGCCCTGTTGGTGGCGCAAGCGCCGCAGCCGCGCCGCCACCTCGTCCTGCATGCGAAGCTGCAGGTCCATCCCCTTCACGCGCGCGGCAGGCTCGGGCAACGGCCCCTGCCCGTCGAGCCACGCCGCCACGGCGTTGTAGGCCAGCTTGGCGCGGTTGCGCACCAGCGCGCGGCCCACGCGTGTGTCCCCCAGGGTGCCGTCCGGCCCAACCGTGTACTCGATGACCAGGCTGAGACGGTCGCAGTCCGGCCCGAGCGACGTCAGGTCAGTGGACAGCCGCTCGGGCAGCATGGGGTAGACGTGGCCGGCGACGTAGACCGAGGCGGTGTTGCTCGCGGCGTGCCCGTCGATAGGCGTCGCCTTGGCGACCAGCGCGTCGACGTCAGCCACGGCCACTAGGATCTTGACCGTCTCGCCTCCAAGGTCCTCTGCCACCGAAAGCTGGTCGAGATCGAGCGAGTCATCGTTGTCGATCGAGCACCACAGCAGGCTGCGCAGGTCGCGCACGGCACCCCCCTCCGTGGCCGACGGGCCGCGTATCCCGTCGAGCTGTTTCAACGCTGCGGAATCGAAATCCGGCTGCAGTCCCCTATCGAGCATCGCATTTCGAGCAACCCGCTGCAGCTCGGCCCTGTGGTGCAGATGAACCGTCATGGCCACGAGTTTACTCCTGCACGTGCGGTTCATGTGACGGTCAGATACGCAAACATCGGGCCCATTCCCCAGAGGAAGAACCCATGAGCGCGTGCTAGATTCTCGTCGGCATGGAATTGACGCGGTCAACAATCGGGGCTCGCCGTGCTGGATGGGCGGGACCATCTTTCGCGACGCCGGCGTGTGAGGCATCGATGCACTGTGGACTTGTCGCTATTGATCGGGGGCCGACGTGACAAAAGACCTTCCAGAATCCAATTCGGAGGTACAGCCGTCCCGGGTGACGCTGAAGACGGTATTCACGGTCTGCGTCGGCGTCTTGATCGTGATCGCCTTGGTGATGGCCATCATCCACTCGCTGGTGGCGATCACCCTGACCTACGCGGCCCTGCTGCTGTCGGTGACGCTGGATCACGGCGTGAAGCTGCTGGTACGGCGTGGGCTCAAGCGGTCTCTCGCGATTGGACTGGTGAGTTTGTCGCTGGCTGGACTCTTGACCGGGCTCGCGTTCACGCTGATCCCGCCGGCTATCTCCCAAGGCAAGACGCTGGTTCACCAGGCCCCTGCCTTCATTCACAATGCCCGCGCCAGCCGCCTGTTCGTCCGCCTCGACGCTCGTTTCCACCTGGCCGAGCACATCGAGAAGATCGAGAAGGGCCTACCTGCAATGTTGGAGGGGGCCGCCACGCCCATCTTGGCCGCGGTGGGCGGCGTGCTCAGCCTTGTGGCCGCTGCCGTGACGGTCCTGCTCCTCACGGTGTTCATGCTGATCTTCGGGGGACGCCTGATCCGTGCCGCCCTGGACGAGGCGCGCCCCGAATCGCGCAACTTGTATGGCGACGTGCTGGAGAAGATGTACCAGTCGATCGGCGGCTATCTCGGGGGGCTGACGCTCATTTGCACCTTCAATGCCACCCTGACCACCACGTTTCTGGCCATCAACCAGGTTCCCTTTTTCCTCCCGCTGGGAATCCTGAGCGGCCTCTCCAGCATGATCCCCTACGCCGGCCCGGTGGTCACGGGAACCCTCATCACCTTGCTGGCGCTCATCACGGGCAGCGGCTGGCACGCCTTGGCCTGTGTGATCTACTTTATCGCGTACGGACAGCTCGAGGGAAACGTCCTCGGTCCCCTAATCTTCCGTCGCACCGTTCACGTCAACCCACTGGTGGTTGTCCTGTCGGTGCTTTTCCTGGGAGAGATGGCAGGCATCGTCGGCGCCATCATCGCGGTCCCTGTCGTCGCCGCCCTGCAGATCCTCGTGCGCGAGGTGCTGCGCGTCCGCCGCCAACGACTCAAGGTCCAACGTGCCGAGATCCGCGCCGAGGCCAAGGCCGGCGATGTTTGAACACCGGCGATGGCTGTAGGCCGCCAGTGCCCCGGACACTCATGAACTCCCATCGATCGATCTGGGCTGCTCTCATCGTGGTTTGTGGGATTGCATGGCCTGCGCCTGCCGCGGCCAGGCTTGTCGTCGACCACATCGTCGTACGCGGCGCAAGCAAAGTCACGACACGGGTGCTGACGACGCGCATGCATCTGTACCCGGGGGATCCGGTTGATTTCGCCGTGCTCAATGCGGCCGAGCAACGCCTGCTAGAGAGCGACCTGTTCAGTAGCGTGCGCGTCTTCATCGACCTGCCCCCGGCGGAGGCGGTACGGCGCATGTACCTGGATGACACCATCTACCCGGTCGAGGTCGTGGTTGAGGCGGTCGGCAAGCTCACCTGGTTCGCCTTTCCCACCGCCGCCTTCGGTAGTGGCGATTGGGCCGGCGGCCTCGCCTATGCGAACCAGAATTTCCTCGGTCGCGATGTGCACCTCCTTGGCGCGGGGCAGATCGGCTTGACCCGGAGCTTCGTCTACCTCGGGTACACCGACCCCCTGGTGGCAGGCGCCCCAATCACCTACTCGCTCAACGCGCTCTACCGGCGCGAGCAGGTCCGTTACTTCGTGAACCACGCCCTGTTCATGCAGGTACCAACCACCGTGGTTGGTGGCGACGGCCAGATCGGCTGGGTGCTGTCCCCTCACACCCGCGCGTTCCTTGGGTTGTCGGCCCGCAAGCAGACGGTGAGCCCCGTCGAAGGGCTGGCACCGGGCGCGGTTGCACTGCCCTACAATCCCCGCAGCGGGCGCATCTTCCTGCTGCAATTCCACTTCCAGTTCGACGACACCCACTCCGATGAGGGGATCCCGCGCGGCACTCGTGTGCTGCTCAAGAACGAGGTGTCCGACCGATATTGGCTCTCGGACTTCGACTACTCCAAGTTTGAGATGCGGGTAGACCTGTACGGACGCTACCGGTGGAACTATCCGTCCCTCATCCTGAACGGGGTGCTCGATTACCCCACCTCGGACCACGGACGTCCGGTGACAGAGGTGCTCCATGTTGGCGGGCCCAACCTGCGCGGCTATCTTACCGACGAGTTCTACGGCGACACCCTTGTCAGGATGCAGGCCGAGGATCAGGCGGTGCTGCTGCATTTGCGGATCCCCTGGACACAGGCGCCCTTCAACGTCGCGGCGGCGATCTTCGTCGATGCAGCGACCCTGCTCGATCGTTTCCCCGGCGGCACCCCGGTCCCGCCGCCCGACGTCGCGCCGCCCCCGGTGCGCTCCAAGCTCAAGGACATACACGCCAGCTTCGGCGGTGGGGCACGCATCATTCTGCCGGGAGTGGCGATCCCGGCCTTCAAGGTCGACGTGGGCTACGGCATCGACGTGCACGCGGTGGGCGTGACCATCTCGGTCGCCGGCGGCGGGATGTAGCTCGCACGATGAGCGGGTGTGGGATCCACAAGCTCGTGCTTTCCTGCTATGCTTGATATCCGATGGGTCGGGTTTGGCGTGTGCTTGGTTTTGTCCTCGTCTTGAGCGCTAGGCCGGCGCTCGGCGGCGAATGCACGGTCGCTCTGGTCGGCGGGGAACCTGCGCTGCAGCGCCTGAATGCAGAAGCTCGTCTCCATTTCATTCACGAAAGCTTGCGCATCGACGCCCGCCATGCCCGCATCTGGAGTTACTCTTGGGGCGCAATTTATTCGTCCCTCGCCATCGGCCAGTTTGTCGCGGCGCCTCTGGTGTCCCATGCCTCCGGTTTGGATCTGTACGTGGGCGGTGGCGCTGCGCTGATTGGTGTGATTCCGCTGGTGGTCACACCGCTAAAGGTCATGGGTGATGAGAAGCGCCTCGACAAACTTGAGGCCGAGACTATGCAAGCAGATCCCTGTGTCGCGCTTGCCCGGGCGGAGGAATTGTTGAACAGAGATGCAGCGAATGAAGCCCAGGGGCGGAGTTTGCTCTTTCACGGCGGCAACGTCGTCGTCAACGCCGGTATCTTCCTAATCATCGGTGCCGGATTCGGCCATTGGACCAGCGCGACCATCAGTCTGCTCACCGGTATTGCGACCGGCGAGATCATGATTTTCACTCAGCCGGTCGGTGCTCTCAAGGCTTTGCGCCAATACCGCCGCGGTGACTTCGGTTCCCCATCGGCCGGGGTTCGTATCGGAATTGCACCGTTGCTTGCCAAGGAAGGGTCGGGCATGATCTTGATACTGATTTTCTAGGTGGTGGACGCGGGCACTTTTGGCGCTAGGGTTGCGAACCATGCGCATCACTATTGGAGCGATTTGAGACGAACGACAACATGCATCGTCGCGCTGGCTGTGCTGGTTAGACCAACGGCATGGGGTGAAACACCTGCATCAAAGCGGTCCGCCGGGGTTTCTCTGCCCCAGTTTGTCCTCGCTGATCCCGACGGCAAGAAGCACGCCAGTGGTGAGCTCCTGAAGGGTGGGCTGGTGCTCGTGGTGACGGCGCCGACCTATCATACCGAGAAGGCGCAACGGGCATGGGGCGATCTGCTTCCCGCGGCGAAGCCCAAGGGTGAGGGACGCCTGGTCTTCCTGGAGGACATGACGGCGAGTTCCTTCAAGGGCACGGCGAAGAAGGAGATGCGTAAGGAGTTCCAGGAGGGCGTGCCGCCGCTGCTACTGCTCGACGAGGACGGTCACGTGCGAACTGCGCTCGGCGTGCCGAAGAACGAAACCTGGATTCTCGCGTTCGACGCCGGCGGACAACAACGGCTGGTGGAGAAGGACGCTCCCAGTGCGGCCGCGGCGAAGCGTCTGTGGGCGGCGGCGCAGAAATGACGTCTTGACCGCTGCTTGGCGGTATTACTTCTCGGGCGGTTCGGTTCCCGACGCCCTCTCCAACGCCGCGAGCATCGCCGCCGGGTCGACCGCCTTTTGCATGGAGTCGGCTTCGCGATCGATCCGATCTCGTACCATGGGCAGGTCGCGGCGGAGCTCTTCGACCAGCGCGATAAGCTTGGCCACCTTGCGCTCGGCGAGCAGGTTCACTTGCAAGTCGAGGTGTGACCGCTCTTCGGCGTTTCGCGTCTGGCGATTCGCCGTGATGAGAACCAGGGTTGTCATCAGGAGGGCGGACAGCGCGACTATCCCCTGCAACCAAAAGAAGGGAGGCGGGTCGATGCGCTGCCAACCAAACAGATTGGGCGTCCCCAGGTTGAAAGCCACCCATCCGAGGACCATCGACAGGGTCACATAGACGGTGCGGGGCCTTCCCAGCGCCGTGGTGAGTACCTCCATCATCCGCTGGTGTCTGTCCAGGCGCTGTTCGGCGCGCGCGCGGATTGACGCTACCGATTCGACGTCCTGCGACATCCGAACCTCGACTACCATCCTGGTGCATCAAGTGAAATGCACGTGGCCGGTCAGAAGCAGGATGATGCCAATCACCAGAATGATGCCGGCCGGTGACCAGCTCCAGCGACCATAGTGGGAATGCGCCCAGCCGCCTCCCCCCAGCGCCAACGCAAAGAAGACAATGAGCAAAACCATTAGAAACATGGAATTCTCCTCTGGCTCGCAAGAGCCGTTCACTTGACCTCGTTGTCATTCGTGCACGCCTCGTCCAGATGAGGGTGCCGCCGGGCTCCATCAATGTGATGCAGCTCGGGCTGCTATTTCGCTACTTTCGACACCTCCTTGAGCGCATGCTTTGCGTCCTTCACGGCGTGCTTGACGTCCGCGACCGCCCCGTCGACCTGGCCTGCGCGTTCGTCGTCTTCGCCCTCTTGCTGAAGCGGCTTGTTGCCGGTCAGGCCGCCCACGGCCTGCTCGATTCTACCCTTGGCCTTCTTGCTGAATTCGCCCATTGGTATCCTCCCATTTGAGTGAAACACTAAAGGATGTTGATGGAAATACGCACGCCGGGCTGAATACGGTTGTACATGTAATAGCCACCATCGGCGTACTCGACGTAGACGTCGTCGGAGTAGCCCCAGCCGATTGGCCAAGGATCAACGAATCCAAAGGCATAGCCACCATATCGAAAGCGCCGATGCTCGTAATCGCCCCGGGTTACGTGGAACCTGTGCCCACTGCCAAAGTGGGCGGCGTAATGGTCGTTGGAAATACGACCATGCTCATTGGCACCTCTGACTCGACCCGCCGGCGGTGACTGCTGCGCGCGCACTTGGCTCCGTCCGGGATTGCCTTGCTGTACGCGATTGCCCTGATGTGCCTGTTGCTGCAGCGAATACGTGGCTGGCTGCATGTGCTGTTGCTGCGCCGGCCTGGCTTGCTGTGTCTGTTCCCGTGCCGCGGGCCTGGCTTGCCGTTGCTGCTGTGCCGGCCTAGCCTGCTGCTGTGCGGGTCTTGCCTGCTGCGGACGGCCGCCGCCCTGTCCCCTCTGTGCATGGGCGGGAGTGGCGCTTCCGAGAAGCAAGACCAATACTGCTGTTGGAAATACGAATCTCATGGGTTGCACCCTTTCTCGCGTTGTGTTCGGACACATCTACAGCAGCTTTCGAGCCAGCTAGCAGACGCAAGCAAGTTCAGGTAGTTGCATCGCAGGCAAGTCCAGAGGAATGGCCGGCTCAATCAAGATGACCTACCTTCTCCTTCACTTCGAAGGGTGTGGCCCGCACTGGCGGTCTTGGCGATGCCGCCAATCTCCTTGGCCAACTCAATGGGATCACTGGTGCTAGAAATCGTCCCTGGACAGACGACCGGCGCGTGGCGCTGCGGACTTCGCCCATGCTCCAGTCCTGGGCGCCGATGACCGTGCCTGTGGCGGTTCGTCTCTCTCCCAAGCTTCGCGCATAGCCTTCAGTCGCGGCAGAAGATCGTTAGAGGTCTCTCGCATGGCCAAACGTGAGCGACTGCGAGTGGCGGGAGCAGGCGCGGCGCGCGCATGGCCCGCGGGTTTGCTGTGCTCAAGCGTTGCCAGCTTGCTCGGTGCAGGTGGGGATAGCGAAGCTGCCAAAGCGGCCGGAACCGCCACGGCGGCGAGGGTCTCGGTTGATGCCACGGCAGGAACAGCCGGCTGCGCGACGGGCTCGCCTGCTAGCGGCGTAGCTGTGGCGACCCGTGCAGGGGCATCTCCTTCACCCTTGGTGGCGCCGCGCATGGCCATCGACACTGTAAGAAATCCGAGTGCGACTGCGAAACCCGCTCCCACGAACCCAGGCCATCGACGAAGAGCAGAGCGGTTCCTACGGCCACCGAGTAGCGGGTTGCGAAACGAAGGCCTCAACAGGACTGTCTCGCGGCCTTCGAGTGAAGGAGCCGCCAACTCTTCCGGGCCATGCTTCGAACCACCATGGGGCCTTCCGTGGGGGCCGCTCTCCTTCCTCTCGCCTTCCAGGGGAAACGCAAAGAGAACCCGCGTCTCCTGATGCGGCCCAGACGGCTCCCTATTGAGCATCGCTTCCACCCCATCGCTCCCAGGAAGCGACGGCACCGCGGCCAGCGGCGTGAGCAGACGCGGTGCAGGTGTGGGTGGCATCAGTTCGTCTTCGAGAGTGCTCACCATCAAATTCAAGTCCGAATAGCGCTGGTCGCGATCCTTGGCCATGGCCTTTTCGATGATTCGCACCAGACCAGGCGGCAAGTCAGGACGCAGCACTGTCACGGGCAAGGCGGGCTTGTTCAAGACGCTGTCAAAGAGCGTCGGGCTTGGCTCTCCCGGGAAGGCCATCTTTCCGGTCAACGCCTCGTACAGCAACACACCGAACCCGTAGACATCGGCACGTTCATCGACATTTGCTGCGCCCAGAATATGCTCGGGAGACATGTAGGCCGGCGTGCCCATGGCCAATGCCGGGACCGGCCCTGCCAAGGGGTCCATTGCTCGTTCGACGATGACCGAGATACCGAAATCCAACACTTTGGTCGTAACGATCCGTGCGTCGGGCCCGACACAAATGAAGATGTTTTGCGGCTTGAGATCTCGGTGGATCACGCCCTGTGCGTTCGCGGCGGCCACCCCACGCATGGCCGGCAAGAGCAGCGCGGTGGCTTCGTCGACGCTGAGAGCTCCCTTGCGAGCGAGGTAGCTGGCAAGCGGCTCTCCATCGAGCAGCTCCATCACGATGCACGCCATTCCCTCATGTTCGATGACGTCGAAGACCGTCACGACATTGGGATGATTCACCCGACTCGCGGCCAAGGCTTCGCGGTGAAAGAGGTTCTGCGCTTCCCGGGTGGTCGACAGGGACAGCAAGATCACCTTCAGGGCGACTCGCTTGCCGGTATGTTCATTGGTACCGGCCCACACTGCCGCCATTCCACCCTGCCCAACCAAATGGTCAACTCGGTATTGTCCACCTACGATCTGGCCTGGCCGCAAGATCGTCTCGACCTCGTTCTTGGAAAGGGCTTTCGCTTTTTTCACACCAACCCCGGCAGCAAGGAACCAAGGGAGGCAGTCAGTTCTGTCTCCATGACTGCGCCTCTGAATAAGCCAAGTGTGCGCATGTCCGCACACACCTACAGCAGCTTTCGCGCCACCGACCAGGCGCAAGCAAATTCAGGTAGTTGCATCGCGGACAACTCCAACAAGACTGGCCGGCTCAATCAGGTTGAAGTACCATTTCCTTCACTTCGATCTACCGCCCCGAGAGCGTTTGGCAACGCTGGCCGACTTCGTCGCGCCGGGAGGCACGGCTCTCGGGCGCTCGTCGGGTGGCGGCGGGGCCTGGTCGAACGCGTGCGCGCCGGGCTTCTCACCTCCGGGCGTCGCTCGCTCGATGATCGCGTTCAGTCGATGGTGACACTTGATGAAATGGAACAACGTGCATCAAGAGTGCCCTGATAGGCCACCTCCCGTGGGAGTGGAAGCTTGCGACCTCAAAGGCACCGCACCCTTGGTGAGCGGAAGAATCCCAGCCATGTCGCCGATGATGTTGACCAAATCGGTGTTCGCGGGAATCACGATCTTCGTGTTGGCGGAGAGCGCTGTCTCCACCATGATAAGTTTCCTCAGCAACTGTGCGTTGCCGATGAAGTATCTATCGGCGGCGTTGTTCACGAGTTGGATGGCCTGCGCTTCTCCTTCGGCTTCGAGGATCTTCGCCTGCTTTATCCCTTCAGCCTTCTTGATCTCCGCCCGGCGTGCGCCGTCTGCCATGGTTTCCGTGGCTGTCGCGAAATCGACCGCCGCGACTTTTTCGTTTTCCGCCTTCACCACCTTGTTCATCGTCTCCTGGACGTCCTTGGGTGGATCAATCTCCTTCAACTCCGTCCTGACGATCTCAATCCCCCAGTGCATGGTCTCCTCGCGCATCGTCCTTTGCAGCTCGCTGTTTATTTTTCCCCGTTCGCTGTTCGCGGACTTGAGGGTCAGCGTGCCAATGATGTTGCGCAAGGTGGTCCTGGCCAGGTTAACGATCTGGTACTGGTAGTTGAAGACGTTGTACTGGGATGCCTTTACGCTGTCCTCGTCGCTCTTGACCTTCAGGTAGACTTGCGCGTCTACCCGCGCATTTAGCTTGTCGCTGGTGATGATCTCCTGCGGCTCCGCGTTCACCATGACCTCGGTAATGTTCACCAGGTACATGCGGTCGATGAGCGGGATGATCCAGTTGAACCCAGGCATTGCCAGATGTTTGTACTTGCCCAAGCGTTCGACCAATCCCCTGCTGGTGGGCCGCACCACCCTGACTCCCGCAAAGAAGATCAACACAATTACACTGACGCCGATATAGATAACGTTTGGATTCATGATGTCCTCCAAATCCACCACGCTGATGGATTCTTGACGAATCTTGGGAAACCCATCATCCATCTCCTTATGGAGATCCCGGCCGTTCCACGCCCAGGTCGAGCAGCAGGATCTCGGCCTCTTCCCGCGCTGTGAGCGAAACCGCGCGTTCGGCCGTGATGCCGGCGCCGTCACCCGTGACCAGGACGACGTCGTCGAGGCTCACTTCGCCCTGCACCAGGTGGAGCCACGCCCTTCGCCCTTGCGAGAGCTCGTGCACCACGTGCTGTCCAGGGTCGAGCATGGCCGAGTACATCAGGGCGTCCTGGTGGATGCGCAGCGATCCTCTGCGCGCGTCGGGCGAGGCGACGACGCATAGCCCGCCCCGACGCTGCGCCGCACTGAAGCGTTTCTGCTCATGACCGGAGTCGAGATCTGCCTCCCAGGGCCGCAATCCGATGTGGAAGACGTGCGCATCGTCGGTCCGCGAGGCATTGGTCTCGCTGTGGTGAATGTCGCGTCCGGGGGTCATGCGCTGGAACTCGCCCGCGTGGATCACGCCCGAGCGACCCATCGAATCCTCGTACGCGAGCGCGCCCTCGCGAACGTAGGTGACGATCTCGGCATGGTCATGCGAGTGACGCGGGACGCCTGCGCCCGGCAGGAGACGGTCTTCGGTGAGGATCTCGAGGGTTCCGAAACCGTCGGCGAGCGGGTTCGCCAGGTCCTGTGGGGAAAATGTGAGCCAGGTCTCCTGCTTGCGATGTCGCTCGTGCTGGCGCTCCTTGGCTCTGCGAAGAGTGATCATCGCCCCGTTACTCCTGCCTCCTTGACGATGGCGGGGAATCCGGCACGGGTGACCCAGCCGACGAAGTCCTTCATGAGACACCTCCATTGCTTGAGAGTGCATGTTTCGGGCCGTCGATCTTTCCCTTCTATTACGGGACGTTGGGGCGACCACCCGGCGGACGATCCCATCAAAACGATGCGGGCACGCATCGGATCGAACCAGCATCCAGCTAGCCTAGATTCTTGGCGTGGCACGCATCACGGCGGCGAGCTCGGGCAGAACGCTCTCCACGCCGCGGATGACGAACTGGACCGCGACGGCGGCCAGGACCAGGCCCATGAGCCGAGTTGTGATGTTAAGCCCGGACGGCCCCAGGTACTTCTGGATCCGGGCTGCGTTGCGCAACATGACGAAGACGATGACCATGGCCACCACGATCGCCAGGAAAAGGATCGCCATGTTGGGGATGGCGCGGGCCTCGCCGCTAAGGACAATGACCGTGGTGATAGCCCCCGGCCCGGACACCATGGGGATCGCCAGGGGCACCACGGCGATGTCGTCGCGGCTCATCGCTTCGTCCATTTCCTCGGGCGTCTGTTTTGTCCGCGAGGCGGTAGCGTGGAGCATCCCCATGGCTACGGAAAAGAGGATGATCCCACCGGCGATCTGGAAAGCGCCGACGGTAATTGAAAAGAACTTGAAGACGAGCGTCCCGGAGACGGCGAAGACGAGGAGGACGAGGAAGGCGAGGATCGTCGTCTTCCTAATGATCGCCCGCTTTGCCTGCGGCGTCGAGTTGGACGTTAGGGTGATGAAGACCGAGGTGACCATCACCGGGTTGATGATCACGATGAGCGACGGAAACGCTACCAGGGCGAAGGAAATGACGTCATGCACGGCCTGACTCTCATGACTCTCTTTGCAAGAGCGGCTGAGACCTTTGCGCCAGGGTCTCTATCAACTTGTCAAATGGCTTGTTGAATTTGTCTACGCCTTCGTCTTCAAGTTGTCGTGTCACGGTGTCGATGTTGATGCCTAGTTCCGTCATCCGCTCCAATACCTGACGAGCTTCCCGGAGATGCTGTTCGAGCCGGGCTTTCGGCTCTCCATGGTCGCGGTAGGCATCGAGGGTCTCCAGTGGGGCCGTGTTGACCGTATCGGGTCCGATGAGGGCCTCGAGGTACTTCACGTCACGGTAGTGCGGGTTCTTGGTGCTGGTGCTTGCCCAAAGTAGCCGCTGGACGCGGGCACCCTGCGCAGCCAGCTTCCTGAATCGGTCGCTGGCGAAACTCTCTTTGTAGACTTGGTAGGCCAGCTTCGCGCTGGCGATGGCAACTTGCCCTTGCGCCATTCTTGCAAGGTCTGCCCCCTTGCCGCCGGTTGCGATAATCCTCTCCAGCAGCGGATCCACCAGCGCATCTATGCGGCTCACAAAGAAGCTCGCAACCGAGGCCACTTGCTTGACGACCTTGCCTTGGGCCGCGCGCGCCTCGATGCCCGTTATGTAGGCTTCCACCACCTGTCGATAGCGAGGCAATCCGAAGAGCAGCGTCACGTTGACATTGATTCCTTCGCTGATGAGTTGCTGGATGGCGGGCAGGCCATTGGCGGTCGCTGGGACCTTGATGAAGACATTGGGTCGGTCGAGTGCGGCCCACAACCGGCGGGCCTCCTCGGTCGTCCCGTTGGTGTCGTGGGCCAGGTGGGGATTGACCTCCAGGCTGACGTAACCGTCTTTGCCGTCAGTCGCGGCGTAGAGCGGCCGGAACGCGTCGGCGGCGCTCTGTACGTCGCTCTGGCTGAGGGCCTCGTAGATTGCCTCGGCGCCTTTGCCTTTGAGCGCCATGGCGCGAATGTCCTCGTCGTAGTCGTGGCTATCCGCGATCGCCTTCTCGAAGATGGATGGATTCGAGGTCATCCCCCGCAGTCCATCTTCCTCGATCAGACGCCGGAGCCCACCGCTGGTGATCAGATCTCGCCGAATGTAATCCAGCCAGATGGATTGGCCGAGCGTTCCCAGTTCCTTCAAGGGATTGCTCCTCATGGTCGTGCCTCCGTGCTCTTCTCTCCCAAGGACTTGCGTAGTTGCCCACCCGCCGCATCGCGCGAGCCTTGCTCGCCTATCAAGGCGCAATCTTGTCGCTCAACCACTGGCGCGTCTTATCGAAAGAGTCCTTCAAATCAGAGTAGGACTGTTTGAATCCATTCTTCACGTCGTCCCAATCGGACGCAGTGGCGGTCTCGGCCCGGTCAAGTTGCTTCTTCGCCTGGATCCAGTTGTCGCGCACCGTCCCGAGCTTGACCTTGGCGTCAGCCTTTGCCGCGCCACGGGCTCTGTCGACCTCGGCGCCAAGCCGATCCAACTCCTCCTGGGTGCTGACCAGTTCCTTCTTCATCTTGGCAACGAATTCCGCCTTCTCCGCGTAGGCGTAGTCCCGCATCGCTTGCGCCGCCTGCTTGGATTCCGCCTTGGCCTTGTCTAGGTGCGCTGCCGCGGTTTCTTGTTGTTTCGGCGCGACCGGCGATTTTCCATCCTTCGATGTGCACCCCACCACCAGAGCGCCAGTGATGAGGAACGTCGTGACGAATATCGTGTGGCTCATGGTCATCCCTTTCCCGTGCCCCTCAGAAGCGAAAGCGGCCCCCGACGGCAAGGTCGATGTCATAGTAGACGCCCGGATCCGGGACGACGAAGATGATGCCGATCGGGGCCAGCTCGAAGAACAGATCAAAGGGCGCCCTGAGGAACGACGCCCGTACACCCACGAGCCCCCGCGCCCCCAACCCGAAATGCGATTGGTCGGGGAAGCTATTTTGGTCGTTGTAACGGTATGCAAAGTATCTGCCCGTGAACCACTCGGCCTTGCCGCCAAGGCCGAAGAACAGCAGGAGCGACAGGTTGGGGTTGCCGCGCAGAAAATCCCACGCGTCGTGGGTCCAGTCCACCATCGCAGCCACCGCGTCACCGGGGAAGGGGCTGAACCCGAAATGGGCCTGGATTGCGTTGTGCTCGCCGAGTCCCTTCCGTAAGGTGAAACCGGTCGGGTCGCCCAGCACCACGCCCATTGAGAATCCGTTCTGGCCGGGCTCTTGGGCATTTGCTGCAGCCGGTGCGAGGGTCAAAGCGAACAGCACAGTTCCTGCGGCGAATGCGTATCTCATTGGCACCTCCCGAAGGTAGTCCGTTGCGAGAATTGAGCCGCGCTCACGAGCACGACAGCGACTGTCCACAACATGCGCTCCTCCTTCCCAACTCGACCGAAAGCCCAGAAGCGCCGCGCATCGCGCTTCACTTCCGGGCTGACTCGGCGGTCCGGGACTATCCTAGGTTAGGCTTGTCGAGTTTCGCTCTATTGGTTGGATGCCTGCGGTTCGTGTGCGATGATGATTTCGACGCGGCGGTTGTTCGCGCGGCCCTCCGCGCTGGCGTTGTCAGCGATTGGGTTCCCCTTGCCAAGCCCATGGGCCTGGATCAGGTCACCCTGGTAGCCTCGCTCTACCAGGTAGCTACGAACCGCGTCGGCCCGACGCTGCGACAGGTCTAGGTTGAAATTCACGGAACCCTGGGAGTCGGTGTGTCCCTCAACGGTGAGGTGTCGCTCGCGGGTTGTGAGCAGCACCTCGGCCACCTGGTCGAGGCGGGTCCGCGCCTCGGGCAGCAGGGTTGCCCGGTTGGATGCGAAGAGCACGCTCCCCGAGAGGGTGATGACCATACCGCGTGGCTCGTCCTTGACCGCGGCCAGCTTGGCTAGCGCCGCCTGCGCGTCAGCCGCTCGCTTCTCGGCAGCCGCCCGCGCCTCCTGCTCCGTAGAAAGCTTCTCAGCCGTAGCCTCGCCGTTGCGCTCTGAAGCTGCCAGTGCCGTGCGCGTCTGGCTGAGGTCCTGCTTCGTCTTCGCAACAACTTTGCCCTGGGTGGTTTGGTAATCGTTCTTCGCCTGAGCTTCGCTCTTCCGCTGGAGGGCGATGGAAGCAGCCGCTTCAGCTAGCTGCGCCTTGCGCTGGGCAACATAGGCGAGGTCTCGCGTTCTATACGAGTCGGGATCTGTTCTGAATGACTGCTCAGCTTCAGCGAGCGCCTGGTTCGCTACGTGCAACTCCGCTGGAGCGGCCTCGGCCGTAGGCCCACTGCTTGCGCGTCCGTATTCTTCGCGGGCGTTGGCGAGTTCATGCGGGACAGTGGTTGCGCAGCCAACGAAGACTCCGGCGCAGGCGACGGCGATCAAGAGACTATTGGTTTTCATGGAAAATTCCTTTCGTTTGACGGGTCATGTCTTACTGCTTGTTCTCTAGCCGGAGTTGGCGCGCACGGTCGACTGCGGCCTGGGCCTCCGCTCTCTCGGCGTCCTCGCGGGAGAGCGCGACAGCCAGCTCAGCGTCGACTTCGGCCCGCGACAACATCGATACGGCCCTTTCCTTCTCGTCGTTCGCAGCCAATCTCTTGGCATTCTCCAGTTCCTCTTTGGCCAGCTGCAAATGTAGCGAGGCCTGCGGCACTTTGGCCGCTCCGACCTCTTCGGCGGCGCGGATCCCCGAGCTAGACGCCTCTGTGCGCAGTGGCGGGGAACTTGCGCAGCCCACGGCGATTGCGGCGGTCGCAGCGGCCATGGCGAACATCATGATTGCGGTCTTGAATATGTGTCTCATCGAATTCTCCTTCCGGTACTTGGTTGCCCAGTTCATTGAACGCCTACTAGTTCCTTAGCTTCTTGAAGGCAGCCTCCAGCTCGTTCCAGGCGCTCTCGACGCCGGTCTTGAGGACTGCCCACTTCCCGGCGCCCGCGGCCTTGAGCTCGTTGAGCCTCGATTGCGCAGCCTGATACTTCGCCTTGAGATCATCGACGCGCTTGCGGCGCTCGATCTTCACCTGCGTGCCGGCCTTCTCGGCTTTGGCCACGATCGCGTCGAGCTTCGCGCCCCAATGTTTGAGCTGTGCCTCCATCTTCCCTACGTGGCCTTGCGTGCTTTCCATCAGGTCCTCCCTTCAGCCAGCTATGCCGATTGATACAGACTTGCCGTCCTAGTGCGTGTTGTTGGCGGTGAGAGTGAAATCGATGTGTTCCGCGCACGTCGCAATATGTGCGCCACGGCCTGCGTGGCCAGTCGCGACACCTCCCGCGGATCAGTGCTGTAATCCGCGGCTCTATCGAATGCGGCAACGACCAACTCCCCGAACTGCGCAGTTTTGTGAACCTGGGTCCTCATGGTTGCTCCCCTTATTGTCTTGGCGCATCCCGGTGATAGCGGGATGCGCTACATCCGCGCACGCCACTAAAGCAGCTTTCGCGCCACTGATTAGATGCGAACAAGTTCAACTAGTTGCATCGCAGGGCGGCCTAAGGGGAGCGGCCAGTTCAATCGAACTGAAGTACCATCTCGTTCAATTCGAGAGAGGGAGAGAGCCGATACTCGCCTACGATCTGAACCATCGCCTAGGACGGCGCCATGCCCGCAGCAGGGGGAGGGGACTTATCCTATTCCGCGACGGTGGAAATCATGTCATCGCAACATGCGTGCTACGGCCTGCGTGGCCATTGTCACACCTCCCGCGGATCAGTGCTGTAGCGAGCGGCCTTGCCGAGCACGGCCATCACCAGCTCACCGACCTGCGCAGTCTTGTGAGCGTGCGTATCCATGGGTTGCCCCCCTTTCCTGCATTGCGCGCTCGCGGGTTCCGTGGACTTCCCGAGTGCTCGGCTACTGGGCGGGTTCGACCACGGTGCTGCCGTCGATGTTCACCGCGGTCTGCGCCAGCAGCCTGCCATTGATTGAGGCGCCCGTCCGCAGAGTGACCGACGTTTGAGTCAGAACGACTCCTTCGCAGTGAGCCGTGGTGCCGAGATCTACAAGACCGGCGACCTGCCAGAAGACATGCCTGGGCAGTGCCCCTCCGGCCAGGAGGATCTTCGCGGCGCTGCTCATGGTGAGATCCTGGGCAATCTGAAAGATCCAAACATCCGTCGCATTGCCGGTGAGAGTGACATCCGTCGGGATCAGCAGACCGGTTCCCCATTGGTAGACTCCCGGGGCCAGGTTCATTCCGCCGATGTTTCCGGCGCCCAGTTCGGTGACGCCGGGTGCGCGCCCCGCAGCGTCGCTGAATGCAAACTCCATGTCGCCGACAGCCGTGGTCAAGTTGGACGGAGTAGGGGGCGCGTAGTCGGCTGCGTATGCCCTCCCAGTCACCTGCGGGGAAGTCGAGAACACATTGGTGGAATCCGCGGTCAACGAAAATCCCGTGAGGTAGGTGGCGGCAGCGGGGCTGACTCCAATGTTTCCCGTCACGGCGGAGGTCGGCACATTGGAGATCCCGCTCTTCGCGAGGATCACGAAGTTGCCGGCCGTTCCGAGACTCACGGAGAGGACCGTCGGCGTTGTCAAGTTTCCTCCGTCCGTCGGGTTCCCACCGCCGGAGTCTCCGCAGGCGGCGGCGAACGAGAGCATGAGGAAAGCGGCTCCCGCCGTCAAACAATACGATTTCGAATTCATCATGATCGTTGCTCGCTTTCAGTCATCACAACACCCGCGTCCCGTGATCACCCTGATGAGAACCGCCATGATGGCGATCACCAGGAGGATGTGAATGAATCCTCCCAGCGTGTACGAGGTTAGCCGGTGGGCGGCCCTATGCTGAGTCGGCCTTGTTACGGCGCCGGCTTCACGATGGTATTGGAGTCCAATGTCACCGCGGCGATTCGAGCCAGCGCCCTCCCATTCAGCGTGGCGCCGGTCTTCAGCGTGATGGCTTGGTCCGCCATGATCGTTCCCTGGAAAGCCGACGTCGTACCCAGGGTTGCTGAGGTGCCGACCTGCCAAAAGACATTGCTGGACTTGGCGCTGCCGCTCAGGATGACCTGACGGCTGGAAGTGGTTGTCAACGTGGACGCGATCTGAAAGATGAAGACCGCATCAGCATTGCCTTGGGCGTCGAGCGTGAGATCCCCTGACGAGATTTCGAGTGACGATGTGGATTTGTAGAGGCCGGGGGTCAGGGTCTGCCCGCCAATGTTGCCGGAGACCGTGACCGGGCAGAGCGTTCGCCCAGCGGCGTCGAGGTACGCCGTGGTCAGATCGGCCACGCCCTGGGCCGCGGTTGGATCGCCCGCGTGTTGAGCCCCGTCGAGCGTTCCCGGGGGGAATCCAGTCACGGCGGTTCCTGGGCTTACGCCCAGATCTCCGGTCACCGAAGTGGGACCCGTGCTGGTCACCGTGGAGCCAGCCAGTACCACGAAGTTGCCCGCTGCGCCCAGCGCCACCGTCGCCAGAGCGCACGCGGAACTGGTATCGGTGTTTCCGGTGTCGCTGTTTCCGACCTCGGTGGTTCCTGTATCGGAGTTTCCCGCATTGGGGTTCGCCACGTCGATGTTCTCCGCGTCGATATTCCCCACGTCGATGTTCGCCACCACCAGGTCGGGGTTCGCGGCCGGGACGTCAGGCTTCGCCACCTCGAGGTTCTCCGCGTCGATATTCCCCGCGTCGATGTTCACGGCCGGCACGTCGTGGTTCGCGACCGGCAGGTCGAGGTTCGCGGCCGGGACGTCGGGGTTCGCCCCGTCGGGGTTTCTTGCATCGGTGGTTACCGCATCGGTGTTCCCGGCGTCGTGGTTCGCGACCGGCAGGTCGGGGTTCGCGGCCGGGACGTCGGGGTTCGCCACGTCGGGGTTTCTTGCATCGGTGGTTACCGCATCGATGTTCCCGGCGTCAGGATTCGCGGCCGGCAGGTCGGGGTTAGCCACGTCGGGGCTCCTCGCATCGATGTTCCTTACGTCGATGTTCGCGGCTGTTACGTCGGGGTTTGCCATGTCGGGGTTCGCGACCGCCACGTCTAGCTTTCTCGCATCGGTGGTTCCCGCATCCGCCGTGCCCGGGTTGGGAAACTCTACCAGCTGCTGTCCGCACGCGGGCAGCAGGAATAGCAGCAAGGACAGCGCAGTAGCTTTGAATGTCTTCATGTTACTTGCTCCCGTCATTGAGGATGATGAAGTGGACGACGAACTCGACGCGTCGGTTGTTCTCACGACCAGCGATGGTGGCATTGGTGTCGACTGGAACCGAAGATGCGAAGCCTGTTGAGACCAGGCGCTCTCTCCCGATTCCATGCGTTACGAGGTAATCGAGCACTGCCTCCGCCCGTTTCTCGGAAAGTGTCTGGTTGTGGTCATCGCTTCCCTCGGAGGAGGTATGCCCCTCGACCTGCACGCGGAAACCTTTGTTGTCCTTCAGCGCTTGCACGACTTCATCGAGGACCGGGAATGAGACGTCTTGGAGAATTGCCTGGTCCCAGGCGAAGTAGATCCTCTCCTTCAGCTCGAGCTTGTCCCGCTTGACGACGAGCCTCTGGTACGCAGGGCAGCCCCAGTTATCCATCGGACCTGCCACGTCAGGGCAGCGGTCCACATTATCGGGGATCCCATCGTTGTCACGGTCGGGGCAGAAGAAGGTCTCCTGGTTGATGGTGCGGACCTCTGCCGCGGCAACAGCCTCGCGTTCGCGCTGGATACCGGTGCCCACTTCAAGGCTGACGCCCAAACTCAAAATCTTGGCGTCGTGGTTGTCGAAGCCGGTCCGGGTGGGCTCCTGCATGATATGCAGGTAGCGCACGAAGGGTCCGACCCAGAAGACGCGCGCCTCTCCGATGGGTACCGAAACCCCAGCGGCAACCGCGAAGCCAGCGCGGTTGAGTCCGCCAGTGCGGACGTAAAGTGCGTCAGCGTCCGCCCACGGCGAGATGGCGGAGACCGCGTCGTGGCCGGGGGCATCGTGTGGCCGCTTGACTCGCAGACCTCCGCCGAAGGTCCACGCTGTCCCGGCGTTGTTTGGCGATGTTTCGGCGGGCAGATACATGAAGGTCGCGCTGGGCCCGATATCCAGATACCTGTTCAGGGTCCAGAGGGCCTTGATGGTTTGCCCCCCGCCGACCTTGAAGAGCTGCGACTGCGGGTCAGTCAGCGGGAACGCAACCCCGGGTTCCACCTTCAAGGCGAAATCACCGACCTGCGCTGGCATGGGGTTGTGGCCCGAGGTTTCGGCCTCGGATGCTTGGGTGAATGGGGCGACCAGCAGGAGGGCCACGCTTGTGATGGTTGCCTTCGCTAGATGCGCCAGTGGGGATCTTTGAGTCATTTTTGTCTCCGCGTACATTGGTCCTGGCAGAGATCGTCTCTACGCAGCAGTTCTTCCTGGCCTCCTCAGTTGGGGGCCTACATACCGGCACGCGGCTACAGCAGTTTTCGGGCCAGCGACGAGATGCAAATGAGTTCAGGTACTTACGTCGCAGGACGGTGCCAAGGGACCGGCCGATCCAATCGAAGTGACGTGCTACCTCCTTCAGTTCGAGAGAGGGCGAGGGCCTATGCGCGACGACTATCCGGATGAAGCACTATGGCGCAAATCGTGCATGATACCTAGCGCGAAATGATTGAGCCACAGGGCGGAAAGGAAATACGCCAATGATGAGCGGATCTTGGTTGTTGTGGATGGTGTTCATGTTTTTGTTTCTCGTGCCTCCAATTGGCTATGGTTGGGGCTACCGCAAATGGGGCCCGCCCTACCCGAGGTACATCCAGCGGCGCCGCGGCGTGAGGGCAGCCAGCGTGGGTGATTTCGCAGCGGTTCGCACCCAGTCTTGGGGATGGGGCGGCGACTTCGTGTGGTTGGTGCTCTTTGTCGGGGTGCTCTGGGCTATTGTCACGCTTTGGTGGCGCTGAGCTGCAACCGCATCATCGCCAGGCGTGTCGATGTCCGCGCCCCCCGCCGAAGCCCCTGCCGTCTGCGCTTCGTTCCTGATCCGGCCGACCGGTGTCTGACGGCGGGACGGAGGGTGCTGATGCGACCACGACGCTGGCTGGACGAAGCAGCCGCTCGCCCGCGCGATAGCCCTTTTGCACTTCGTGGAGCACTGTGCCGGGTGTCGCCTCGGTGCTGGGCGCCTGCGCGATCGCGTGGTGCACGCGCGGATCGAAAGGCTGGCCCTTGGCCTCGATGGGCATCACCGCATGGCGTTCGAGCTTTGACTTGAAAAGGCGTAGGACCAAGTCGACGCCATCCCGTACTGACTTGATGTCCTTCTCGCCACCTTCCTTCCACGAAGCGATGGCGCGCTCTAGGTTGTCCGCGACCTCTAGGAAGTCGTGCAGAATAGTCTCGCGTGCCTTCACCTCGTGCTCGGTCATCTCCTTGCGAAGGCGCTTCTTGTAGTTGTCGAGATCCGCCTGCTCGGCTTGCAGAGCGGCCACCCGCCGCTCCAGGCTCGCTGCTGCGGGAAAGGACTCTTTGGCAGACGCCGACGCGTCGTCCGCAGACTGTACAGCATCTGGGGTTGGGCCGGAATTGCGGCGCGATTCGGCATTGTCGGTCATGGTGAACAATTTCGCGCGGAATGTGCCGCGCTCTCCTCTCGTGGTGGGAGGTGCTCTGAGACGAAGCAACAAGCAAGATGCACGCCATAGCGTCCAATTGCATATCTGGAGCGTGCGCTGCCATCGTCAATCAATATGAAGGAGCACCCCCTCCGCTTCGAAGGAGTTGGAGGTTGTGCATCCGCAAGTGTAAAGCGAGCTGACACGCCCAGTTCGTCAATCAGCAGCGTGAGGGCCGCAATGCGCACATTCGGCGCGAAGTGGCCTCCGGGATCGCGGCTTGATGCCATGGCACGCATCGTGCTTGTTGCCTCGTATGTGATTGCTGCAAGCAATATTGCAGGACCCTCAGACGGACCGGAGCAAAGTCCGGTCGCCACGCTTGCCATCGCTGCGCCCGCCAGTTTGACCGGCGTCGCTCCGAGGAAGTCTTGGAGGGGCATGCGTCGAAAGGGGATTGTCGCCCTGCTGGTGCTGGTGCCGCTTGTTGCTCTCGCCAGCTTCGCCTGGTACCGATGGAGCCATCCCACCGGGCCAGCGTTCCGAACAGTGCGGGTCGTGCGTGCCGATATCACCGAGCGCGTGACCGCCACCGGCAATCTGCAGCCGGTGATCACCTCGCCGGTCGGCGCGCAGGTGTCCGGCATCGTGGCCAAGCTCCACGCCGATTTCAATTCGCAGGTGAAGGCTGGAGATCTCCTGGTGGAGCTGGATCCGGCGCTCTTCCAAAACGCGGTGGCGATGGCGACCGCACAACTTGCACAGGCCAAGGCAAACTTGACCAGCGCGCATGCGAGCGCGCGCGGCGCCGTCAGCGTACGCGACCGAACGCGGCTGCTCGAGCGCAAGTCCCTGGTGAGCAGCGCCGACCTGGACGCAAGCGAGGCGGTCTTTGGCCAGACCGCCGGACAAACGCGTTCCGGCGCTGCGCAGATCGCGCAGGCGTACGCCCAGCTCGACAAAGCCAAGCTGGATCTCCAGCACTCGATCATTCGCTCGCCGGCGGACGGAACCGTCATTTCGCGGAACATCGACGTGGGCCAGGCCGTGGCGGCGACCCTGACGGCTCCTACCCTCTTCACGATCGCGCGGGATCTGCACCATATGCAGGTCCACGCCGCCGTGGATGAGGCCGACAT
>PMBS01000239.1 GCA_003153015.1 Myxococcales bacterium | reverse complement strand
GGTGTCCGGAAAGCTATCGCCAAAATCCTCGCATGAATTCACGAAGATTGGCAGACCGGCGAGCGGGTCCCCGTGGTGCTGCGCCACCTGGACATCTCAGCGCCCTTTGAATATCCCGACGGGATCCGCCAGCTCCAGCACCTGCTGGGCACTGACGGCGCGACACAACGACCCCAAGGATCCGCGTCCGGNNCCGCGATCGCCCTGGCGCGGGCGATAGCGAACCTGTTTCAGATTCCGCTGGTGCTGCCCAAGGCGACCTCGCCAACCTCGACCGCGGGAGTGACCAGGGCATTCGATCCGCGCGTGGCCCAGGGCAACTTCCGGGGCATCTGCGGGCACTACCATTTGAAGGCGACCAAGGTCGATCCCGGTGTCTCGCTCTGGCAACCCATGCGCGCTGCTGGATTCGGGGTCGGGTAGGATCGAGCATGCCGGGCCCGGCCAAGGCGCCTGATGCGGGCGAAGGGCGTGCGTCTGAGCCAGTAGCCGAAGCAAGAACCGGCCGTCGCTTGCCGACAACCCTCCATTATGGAGGCAACCGCATGCGCGAGGCCCGCGACCGGATACACGTACGCGCGGCGGGAACCCGAGAAGACTGCCCTTTCCCAGGTGATCAAACCATGTCCCGCAAGACCTCCTCCCTCGGAATCTGGCGGTGAGAGCGGGGACTGGCTGAACTGACGGCGCGTCGACCAGGGCGGGATGGAGTAGACTGCCCTGCGCGTTCGAGAGCGCCTCGCCAGGACCCTCAAACGGCGGCAAATGCCGCCCCAACGCGCTGGGTGGACGCGATCCGGGTAGCACAGATGAGGGACGGCAGGGTTTTCTGACGCTCAAAAATCCCCATCGATTTCACTATGCTCCACAGAATCTCTGTTGCCGGCGTTCTTTCAGATTCGATTCGGTGAAGGCAAGATGGCGCTTAGAGTGACAATCCACCCTGCGGCTGCACCGGATGCATGCCGATGGACGGTGGAACCAGCGACGCTGGGAAGCCGGACACGCCGGTGATCTGTTACGTGATGTGCCCGATGCGTGTTCATCACCAAGGACAGAGCACGGGCCACCCGAGCGAAACTGATTGAGCTGGTGATGGCTGTGGTGCTGGTGATCGTATCCAGTTAGCTATCTCCCCACGAAATGCTGCCGGCACCATCAACCTGGGTCACGCATGCCGGGGGGGCTAACGCGGAGGCGTCATCGTAGATTGGCCACCATCTCGTATGGGTCACTCGTGCTCTTCTTCAGGTTGGCCATCCTGCCCAAGAGCCCCTGCCCGGGTATAGGGATAGTTTGGGCGTGTAGGTTGATGTAGTTGACAGAAGAAGGAGCCGTTTACGTGAGTCGGGCGAAGCCCGCATTCACGTAAACGCGAGTTGGATGAAACGCTTGCGCGGCAGCTTGGCGGCTATGCACTTAGTGGAGGGTCGTCCGGCTGCTGCGGCTGCGAGCAAGGCTGGCGGCAGTTTTTTGCAGGATGTCCGAACTGATCGCGGGCGTGTGGCCGGTGGCCAACAGGGTGCGGATGGCCGAGCCGGCAGGGAAAGCGGTTGGTGATCTCTGCGCTGGACAGACGGGTGACCGTGACAGCAGGAAGCCGGGTGAAATCGTGCTGCCTTGGGCGGTCATGCGGCGATCCTGGTTTGCGGCGGAGCGCGAGCTGGTGGCAGCGTCTGGCGCTGGATGGTTCGCTTTTGGCAACGGGGACACAGGGTGACGTCCTGGCCGGTGAGCGCGAGCAGCAGCTGGGGCCAAGCAAGATCCGGGGCTAGCGAGGCGGGCGACAGGGGGACTTCGTGCTCATCGTGGTCATCGCTGGCTTCGTCAGGAGGGTCGGTGGCGACGGCGGGCAAGAGGGCGCGGGCGCGTTCGAGTTTACCGTTGACGTTGCCCGAGGACATGAGGCCGAAGTGGCGGATCTTGACGAAGCCTTTGGGCAGGATGTGCTGGAGGAAGCGCCCGATGAATTCCGTGGGTGGCAATGAGGCGGTCTCGTCGCCGCGTGTGCGAAAGACGACGGCGTGGTCGTCCATGGAGAGGAGCCGGCCATTGCTGATAGCGACGCGATGGGTGTAGCGGCCCAGATATCGATAGACCTGCTGGGGCCCACCAAAGGGCCGCTTGGCGTACACGACCCAACTTGTCTTATACAGGCGTTGGCGGCGGCGACGGGCGGCTCGGTCGTCGGCTTGGTCGTGCAGTTCGCCGTCGTCTAGAAGTTGCTGGAGGCCCGCCATGAACTTGCCGCGAAAGAGGGCGCCCAGGACATGGACCGGAAAGAGGAAATCGCGCGGCGCCGCGACCCATTGGCTCTGGTCGCGCGCCAGACCGCCGCCGGTGACGATACAGTGAAGGTGCGGATGGAACCGCAATTCGCGCGTCCAGGTATGCAACACGGCGGTGATGCCTGGTTGTGCGTCGTAGCCCAGCCACTTCGGGTCGGCGGCCAGGGCCAGGGTGGCCGCGGTGGCCGATTTGAACAGCAGGTCGAAAATCGCGGTTCGGTTATTGAAGGCGAGACCGTGCAGCTCACTGGGCAGGGTGAAGACGATGTGAAAATAGTGGACGGGGAGAATGCGCTGCAAACGAGCCTCGACCCAGCGGGCCTGTCGCAGCGCCTGGCATTTCGGACAATGGCGATTTCTGCACGAGTTGTAGGCTGGCCTCTCGAAGCCACACGCGGTGCAGAGGTCAAGATGCCCGCCCAGCGCAGCCGTCCGACAGGCGACAAGGTCGCCCACAACAGCCTGCTGGCCAGGGGTCAAGGCGTGGAGCTGGCGATACTCGTCGAGGTGGCGGCGAAAGATGTCCGCCACCTCGAGCGCAGGTCGCGGCAGCACCACGCCCGACGGGCATCGGGCGTGGTCCGACATGCGAGGAAGATGTCAGCCGAGAATGCGACGACCGCGTGGCGTTCCGAGCAGGTCGATGGGGCTCGGGGTCCCGCGCAGGTGGGCTTGGCTCAGGTGCAGGTAGGTGGTTGTGGATTGGATGCACGCATGACCCAGCAGAACCTGCACACTGCGAATGTCGGCGCCAGTTTCGAGCATGTGGGTGGCAAAGCAGTGCCTCTTATGCCGAGCTCGGCATAAGCGGCATTATGCCGAGTCCCCGGTTATGCCGAGTTGTCGGCCATCGCATGCAGGAATCGCGGGGATTCCGGGTTCGCTGACGTACCCGACTCGGCATAATCAAAGGCTCTGCAGGAAGGCCAGAAGCTTGTCATCGGGGCGGAAGCGAGCAGGCCGCGCCGCCGTGGCCGCCGTCTTGGCGAGCGCCCGCTCCTTGAGCTGGAGGCTGGCAGCGAAGTAGATCTGCGTGGTTTCGACCGACTCATGACCAAGCCAGAGCGCGATCACGGAGCTGTCGACGCCGGCTTGAAGCAGGTCCATCGCTGTCGAGTGGCGAAGTACGTGCGGAGACACGCGCTTTCCCCTGAGCGACGGGCATCGGATCCGGGCAGCCTGTACGTGCTTGGCGAGCAGGTACTCAATGCCGTCGCGGCTGAGTACACCGCCCCGCGCGTTGGGGAAGAGGGGATCGGTCGGGGAGGCGGCGTGTTCGCGCAGCCACGCTCGGAGGACCGCGATGGCCTCCTTGCGGAGGGGCGTGCAGCGTTCCTTGCGGCCCTTGCCGAGGCAGTAGACGTGCGCACCGGTTCCGAGGACCACATCCTGGACGCGGAGGCCGGCCAGCTCGGAGACGCGCAATCCGGTCTGCACAGCCACGAGGAGCATGGCGTGATCGCGCCTGCCGGACCATGTGGTTCTGTCGGGAGCTTCAAGGAGTGCATCGATCTCGGGCCGGGACAAGAAGTGGACGAGCGAGCGAGCGTATTTCTTGCCCTGCATCGACAGGACCCGCTGGATGACGGCGCTGTGATCGGGCGCCTGCAGGGCGGCGTACTGGAAGAAGGAGTGGATCGCCGCGAGCCTGGCGTTTCGAGTGCGCGGGGAGTTGCCACGCTCCTTCTCGATGTGGTCGAGAAACGCGCCGATCACCGGTGTGTCGAGGTCGTCCAGTGCGAGCACCGAGGGAGCCTTCTTCAGGTACTGCTGTGTGAAAGCCAGCAGCAGGCGGAAGGTGTCGCGATAGCTCTGCACCGTATGCGGGCTTGCCCGGCGCTGGCGGAGGAGCTTATCCACGAAGAAGGACTCGAGCAGCGCAGG
>PMBS01000231.1 GCA_003153015.1 Myxococcales bacterium | reverse complement strand
GCGGGTTGCGCTGTTGCTTGGGGGAAAGTCAAGACGGACCTTGCCCCCGACGTTCAGCAATGGGAGCAAGGCCGCCGCAAGGCACGTCGGCCGGGACAAGACTTTCCCCCTTCGTTCGCCGCCGCGGCAAGGCACAGTAGAGCGCCTGCGTGACCGTCACGCCCTTGCGCGCAGGATCTCGGCTGCGACTGCGCCGTTGATGTCCCCTTGCTCGCCAAAGGCGACCTTGCGGCTGGCGAAGCGCTCGCCCACTTTGCGGGCCGCGTCCTCGGCATCGATGCCGAAGTCCTGCAGGCGCGTGGGCATGTTGAGCGAGTGGAAGAACGCCTCGGTCTTGTCAATGGCGGCCCTTGCGTCGGCGACGTTCCAGATGCGGCGGCCGTACTGACTGAGCTTGGCTGACTTGGCCGCCAGTTTGTAGGTCCACACGCCGGGCATGACCACAGCCAGCGATTCGGCGTGATCGATGCCATAGAACGCGGTCAGCTCGTGGCCAATCATGTGAGTGGCCCAGTCGCCGGGCACGCCGCAAGAAAGCAGGTTGTTGAGCGCTATGGTGGCTGACCACATGAGGTCCGCGCGGCTGGCGTAGTCACGCGGGTTAGCCAGGGTGCGCGGCGCGACCTCGACCAGAGTCTGAAGCACGCTTTCGGCCAGCCGATCTTGCAGAAGCGCTGCCGCGGGAAAGGTCATGTACTGCTCGCACGCGTGCACAAAGGCATCCACCAGGCCGTTGCGCACCTGCTTGGCAGGCAGCGAGAACGTGGTCTCGGGGTCGAGCACCGAGAACACGGGATAGACGTAGTTCGAGGCGAAATGCAGCTTCTCGCTCGTACTCTTGCGTGAGATCACCGCGTTGCCATTGGACTCGGAGCCAGTGGCAGGCAGGGTCAGCACCGCCCCCAGGGGCAAGGCGGCGGTCACGCTACTGCCATGGGTGCGCAGGATCTCCCATGGGTCGACGCCAGGGAAGACCGCCGCAGCCGCAACGTACTTGGCCGCGTCCAGCACTGATCCGCCCCCCACCGCGAGCAGAAACTTGATGCCCTTATCCTGCACCAAAGCCAGAGCCCTCATGCATGTCTCGTGCAGCGGATTGGGCTCGATGCCGCCGAACTCGACAAGCTGGTGCCCGGCCAACGCGGCCTTCACCTGGTCGTAGACACCGTTCTTCTTGATGGACCCGCCGCCCCACACCATCAGCACCGGCCGATCCACCGGCACGCGCGAGGAGATCTCGCCAATCATGCCCTTGCCAAACAGAATCTCCGTCGGGTTGCGGTAGACGAAGCTCTCCATGCGGCGACTCCTTGGACTGTTTTCTCGAGATCAGCGCCCATGGATATGCGCTGGCTGCTTGACCGTGCCGAGATGCCGAATGCGAGGATCAACATCGTCGGATTCAACCGCCCCCGGCTGCGCACGAGTTCTCGCAGTCGAGAGGCGGGTCCGCGGCATCAAGAAGGGGGTGCAGGCAATCCTGCGAGGCCCCCTCTCCCGTGCTCAACCGCTTACTTCTTCTTGCCCTTGGCGGCCTTCTCAGCCGGAGCCGCGGGCTCAGCAGGCTTGGCAGCAGCCTTGGCCGCCTCGAGCTCCCTCTTCGCTGCCGCGGTGGCTTGATCCGCTGCGGCCAGCCTGGCCCGCAAGCCGCTGATCTCCGCAGCCTGCGCGGTCACCGTCTTCTGCACATCGGCAGTGGCGGTCGTGGCCTTGGCCAGTGCCTCCTTGCAAACCGTGTCCTCGCAGGCCGTAGTTGCGAAAAGCATTCCACCGAGAGCCAGCGTCGAAAGAACCTTGATTGTGCGGGTCATGTTGTTCTCCTTGGGTAAAAGAGGACGGGACCTCTGGGGTCCTAGCGTCAACCTCGCGTCCTTCTACGCAGGATGGCCCTCGCTGTCAAATGCCTCGGATGTCGCAGACGAATTGCGTCACTAGTCAGCTCATGACGCCACCGGCAAGCGTGGCTGCCTACCCCGCCGCTGCGCGCACCCGTGACGAACCAGGCGCGCCAGCTCGCCATGCCTCGCCGCGTGCCGCCGCTGCTTCGATTCGGCAAAGCTCTGGTGAAATTGTCGCACAAGCCTTCTCGGCCAGATTCCGCTCACGCGGTACTTCGGCCTCTTTGCCAGGCTTGGAGTCAGGACTGCCGACCACGTGATCGAGATTCATTTCCTGCCACAAGCGGACCTGGGACTCTCTTTCGAGATGCAGCCGGTTGCGGCCGTGAGGCTGCCCTTCTCCAACTCTGCGGCCTCCCCTGTCGCCTCTACGTTCTCGGCGGCGAGTTGCCGTCGAGGTAAATCACTTCACTCCCTTTGGTTGCGGCCGTGAGGCCGCCCTGTGGTAGCGTTTGTCGATAGCTGCCCGGGCTTTCCCGTAGCCGATGCCGCGTGTGTTGGACAAGTTGCATGCATCACCACCCCTGCAAGCATCTGCACTTCGGGGTGCTGGCCGCAGCGCTGGCAGGTGTTTTCGGCTGCAATTCGCACCCGCTGGTGTCACCCGGGAAGCCCCATGTCGTGATCATCGACCCTCCCGACGGGGAGCCGCCGCCACCGCCGGTGGAACCAGGCCTGTCCGATGCGGGGCAGGCGCCGCTGCCGGATGCTCCGAGGGTTACCGTGGAGCCGCTTCGCGACGGCGCAATTCCGGATACCGCGGTTGTGGTTGGCGGCCCGGATGTTGGCCGGGATGTCAGCCCGGACATCGGCCCGGATGCCGGCAGGGATGCTGGCAGGGATGTCGGTCCGGATATCGGCCCGGATGTCGGCCGGGATACCGGCCCCGATACCGGGAACTGCTCGAATACTCTTCCCCCCAGGAATTTCCCTGAAAACCCATCTTGCCAGGGCACCGAGGGTGGGCTGGCAGAAGCTTTCCAGAAGGCGTTGTGGTTCCTCAACGTGAACAAATCCGGACCGGGCGTGATCAACACCTACGTGCAGTGGCGGGGCGACGCCCACGTCATGGATCAGCACATCAAGCTGGATCCGGCCGCCGCCACGGGTGTGGATATGTCGCAAGCCTTTATTACCAAGAACCGCGCCATTCTCGATCCGAACGGGACGGGCGAGGTCGACCTGTCGGGCGGATTCCACGACGCGGGTGACTTCATCAAGTTCGGGCTTACCACGGGATTCACGGCCTCGACCCTGGCTTGGAGCCTGTACGAGTATCCGGATTCCTTCCGTGCCACCGGCCTGCAGGACGAAGCGTTCAACCTACTGCGCTGGGCTGACGACTACTTCATGCGCTCAACCTTCCTCGACGGCAACGGCAACCTGGTGGCGTTTGCCCAACAAGTCGGCGACCAAACCGATCACACCTGCGGTTGGATGCCCCCGGAACTGCGCCGCATCGACTTCTGCCCGCGCAAGGGCTATTTCGCCACCGCGGAAAAGCCCGCCGCAGACGTGACCGCGAGCGCGGCCGCCGGCCTGGCCCTGACCTCGCTGGTGATGAGTGGCAAGGACGCGGCCTACGCGGAGAAATCGCTCAAGTACGCCGTCGCACTCTACCAATTCGCCGCGAAATACCCGGACAGCGTCGGGACCGCCGCCGGCGGCCTCTACACCTCTGAATACGCCTACGACGATCTGGCCTGGGCGGCCGTCTGGCTCTACCTCGCCACCGGCACCCAGTCATATCTCGACGATATTATCGGCGCGGACGGCAATGGCGGCGGCTGGCTGGATCGCTTCCCCGGCTTCAAGACGACCTGTTTGCAGAACCCCGCCGCGAGTTGCTGGGCCGAATCGGCGACGCACGATTGGAACTCAGTGCGCACGGGCGTGTTCCTCAAGCTGGCGCAGATCCTGCGCGACCTGAACCACCCGCTGGCCAAGGCCATGGCGACCATCGCGCGCGGCGATTCCATGAAGTGGCCGCAGGGCACGGTGGCCATGACGCCGGCAGGATTCTCCGTGCTCTACGCCTATGGCTCCGCCCGCTACAATTCAGCAGGGCAGTTCGTGGCCCTGCTCTACGCCAAGCTGTTTGGCGTAGAGGACAGCGATGCGGTGAACGCCATCCAGCCGTGGGCCAAGCGGCAGATGGCGTACATCCTCGGCGACAACCCGCTCGGCACCTCGTACATGATGGGGTACACGAACAAGTACTGCCTCCAGCCCCACCACGCCGCCGGCCACGCCTCGATCTGGGGCGAGCCCGGCAAGCCGGTGGAGAACCGCCACATCATTTGGGGCGCGCTGGTCAACGGCCCTGACGGCAACGATGGCCACATCGACAATCGCGCCGACTACGGCAGCAACGAGGTCACCATCGACTACAACATCTCGCTGATCGCGGCGCTCGCGGCCCAGTACGAATTGTGGGGTAAGGGCCAGTGTCCGCTGGCGAATTTCCCGCCACTCGAGCCGGAAGGCAACGAGTACTACACGCTCTCGAACAGCAACGGCGCGGGTAGCTGCCGCTCGCAGGTCACCGTCACCCTGGTCAACGAAACCAGCCATGTCCCCCGCTACGACCAGCACATCAGCGTCAAGTACTTCTTCGACATCAGCGAGATCCTGGCCAAGGGTGGCTCGATCAACGACGTAACCGCCAGCCTCATTTACGACCGCGGTGCCTTCGAGTGGGGCGAGCCAACCAGCATCAGCAAGCCCAAGGTCTGCCCCAAGAGTCCCTCGACTTACTACATTGAGATGGGCTTCGAGGGCTACCAGTTCTGGGGGCGGATCGTGCAGCTCAAGGCGCCTCGCACCTTCATGATCGACATTGGTGTCAACAATGGCGCGGGTTGCACCTGGGATCCGTCAAACGACTGGAGCTATGCCAGTTTGCAGGCAGCCCCGGCAGGCGGAGCCGATCCACCCAAAACACCGCGCATCCCGGTGTACAGCGGCGGGGTTTTCGCCTGGGGCGAAGAGCCGCCCTGCTTCGTCGACGCGAAGCCACCCATCTGCACTCCCTAGTTCCGCTTGCTGGCTTTCAGAATGCGCGCCACCCTCGTGAAGTATGGGATGCTTCCCTGCCGCCAGCGCCGCCAGCAGAACAGGCCGCCGAGGGCGAGGCCGAGCAGGGGCAAAAGAAAGCTGTTGCCCGACGTGGAGGTCTTCGTCACGGAGCAGGAGGAATCGGAAGGGACGTGGACGTACTCGGTTGCGCGGTAGTCGCCGGGCGGCGCCAGCGTCAGGCCGACATCCGCCGGGTCTCCTGAGGAGAAGCTCAGGGTCAACCTGGTCAGGCGGTCACCAGCCTCGGCCAGGCCCGCCAGGGAGGGAACGTCGCTGGCCTTGATGGCGCCCGAGTAGTCCAGCACATTGGCGGAGGCCATGTCTGAAAACTCCAGTTGCGTGTCACCTCGGGTAATCCCGAGGATTCGCCAAGTGAACTGCTGCGAATAGGAGCTCCCCACGGTGGTGCCGGCGCTGGCCATGCGCGAAGGCACGACCGGCACCGAGGAAGGAAAGGAAAAGCGGACCGGGCCCAGAGCCGTGCACAGCGTTCCACCATCGGGCGCAACCCCTTGGCTGATCCTGAAGGCCAAAAAGTACCAGCCCTTCTGCACGTAGTAGGTGAAGACGCTGGAGGACGTGGTGGAATAGGGATAGCCATTGGCGGTCAGCCAGTCCGTGAACGAGGCCTCGGTGTCGGCCTTGAGTTGGACCCAATCGAGGAAGCCCACGTGCCCGCTCGCCACCACGCTGGCGCCGCTGTCGGAAGCGCGCGTTCCTCCTGCCGCGGATCCGCCCGCCAAAGGCATGCAACCGCCGCCGTCCTTAACCGTGACCTTCTTCGGCTCCGACAAGGCATTGGCGGTGGTGAATGCTTGCTGATCGGACAAGAACGGGTTTTGCGTCAGCAGGGCAGGAACGGGCAGGATCAATCCGAAATCGCTGGCCGTGCCGCAGAACGTGGGCTGGAACACGTAGGTCTCCACGCCTTCCTTGTAGACCACGATGATGTACTGCTGCGGGACGATCTCGATACCTGGGCCGAACCCAGCGCCGCAAGGGAAGGCCGGGCTGGCGGCAAGCAGACCCACTAATCCGAAGGCAAGCGCAAGATTCTTTCTCATGGCTGGACCTCTGGATAGACGCAACGGAACCCGACATTGGGCGCCCACGAACCAGGCAGCCCGGCCTTGCGGCAGGTGGTGCGCAGCGAGTCTTCCCCGCTCGCCCAACAACCGCCGCGCATGACTTTCAAGGTACCGCCCGCGGGACCCAAAGGATCCTGGCTCGGGCTCCTGGCGTAGTAGCCCGCATCGTACCAATCCGCGGTCCATTCCCAGACGTTGCCGGCCATGTCGAATGCGCCGTACGGGCTTTGACCGGCCACGCGACGGCCCACGCGATCTGTGTCGCCCACGCAACCGCCGAAATTGGCTTTCGCGCAGTCAGGCGGGCTGTCGCCCCATGGGTAGATGCGCGGGGTCCCGCTCCCGGCCGCGGCGCGCTCCCATTCCGCCTCGCTGGGCAGGCGACCGCCGGCAAAGGCGCAGAACTGGACCGCCTGCTTCCAGGAAACATGAATCACGGGATAATCCGCGAAGCGGGGGTCGTCGAAATAGTGCCCTCGCGCGTTCGAACTGGATAACGCGGGCGGAGCGCAGCTGCCCGCGCTCACGCATGCCCGGTAGCGAGCGTTGGTGACCTCGTAGCGATCCATGACGAAGGCCGAGCCTGCCACTCGGTGTACCGGCTTCTCGTCCGCCGCCCCGGTCTCGCTGCCCATCAAGAAGGACCCCGCCGGCACGTGCACAGGGCTTGGATCCAGTATCGGGGCTGGGCAGTTGGCGACATCGTCGACCAAACCGTTGCAATCGTCGTCCTTGAAGTTGCAGGTCTCGATCGCGCCAGGGTGAATGGCCGGATCGCGATCGTTGCAGTCGGGTCCGGCGGCGCAGCCGATGCCGTACCCGTCGCCATCTCGATCGGTGCAGACCGATTCGCCCCGACCTGCTACCGAGCTCGCCTTGGCGTACGAACGCGCGAGCAGCGCGAAGCCGACGACGCCTACCAGCGCCAAGATCACCGCAACGAACTTGTTTTTCATAGCTCCCTACCTCTCGCAAGGGATCCTGCCAGCGATGGTGCTTAAGTCAATCGAAGGGGGATTACCCGGCCTTCAAGCTCGAGTAGAGGGCGTAAGGCGTTCAACCATGGTTCTAATGCCCACGAACTCGCGCCCTCGCTCACGCGCCCCGCGGCCCGCTATCCACTACCCGGCCCGGCCAGCAGCCCCGAATTTCCCGACAGGCCGGAGCTGGGCACCGACGCCAGGTTGCGCATCACGCGCACCAGGGATCCTGGATCGAGCAGCAGATTGGTGTAGCTGGCGTTGGCCATGGGGCAGGCGCACTCGTGGTTCTTCACGCTGGCACGAAACGCATCGGCGCGGGCCGAGTGCCACACCGCCCGGAAATCGTAGTCGTGGTCCCGCAGGTTGCCCAGCGACTCGGCGCGCACGCAGCAGCCCCACACATGGCCGTCAGGGGCCAGGTGGGCGCTGGCCAGACCCGCATAGCAATCAATGATCTGGCGGCCCTCTTCTAGGATGCGCGCGGCGAGATCGTAGTACTCGAAGCGCAGCGACTCCACTAGGCGCGCCAGCGGCCGCCAGGAGCGCCGGCTGGCAATGCCCCTGCGCAGATGGGTCACCGCCTCGCGGTACGCCTGCGGGCTGGGTGTGATGTCGCGCTCCATGGTCTCCAGTTCGACCCGCTTCTCGGCCACCTCGGTGATGTAGGAATCCGGGGCGAAACGCTGGCGCAGCTCGCGCTCGATGACCGCGATCCGCCCCACGTTGGCCGTGGAGATCACCGTATGGACGCCGAAGACGATGTGCTCATAACTCCGCTTGAGCTCGCGGATCAATTGGGCAACCTTGAGCAGCTTGGCGAAGTTTCCGGGCGCGCCTCGGATGCGGTCATGTTCCTCGCCCACCTCGTCGACCGAGAGATTGAGCACGAGCTGTGACCCGCGCGAGGCTTCGGCAATACGCGGCAGCAGGGAGAAGATCCGGCCAGTCGCGATGCCATTCATCGGGATGTTGATGATCTTGGGCTCAATGTCCTTGCGGATGCGCTCGACGATTCCGTCCAAATCGCCGCGCAGGAACTGATCGCCGCCCGAGATGGTGACCCAGATGGGAACCTTCTCGAAGGAAGGAAATATGCGCGCGTACTCATCCAGGGACAGATCGCGTGCGCGCTTTTGCCAGATGCCGCAGGTCAGGCAGCGCGATGGACAGGCATAGGTGACCGAGATGGTCAGGTTGACCGGCAGACCAGGCCGGCGCCCCATGAAATGACTCAGCTTGTAGCCGGCCAGGTGCGCGGGCAGGGGCAGTTTACGCGAACGTGCAAAGCGGGCCATGCGAGCCTCAATCGTATCGCCGGACGGGCTGCAAGGCGAGGACGCGCGCCGTCAACGCGCGGCTGCGGTCTGCGACTTGCGCCAAAGCAACATCCAATCGTCGCGCGTCTCCCAGGCCAGCTTCGACAAGTGCTCGCCAAAGATTGGCTTCAGCATTCGGAAATGGCCGCGGAACAGGAAGTAGTCAAAGTGGTAGCCAAAGTCATCGAAGCGAAAGCGCCACGGCTCCCACTCGTGGACCGTCGCGTGCAAGTCGTCGAAGGCCAACTCGGGCCGCAGTTGCACCATCGAAATGTGCAGTTCGGAGAAGGAAAAATTGATGCGCCCACCCTTCTCGGCCAGATAGTGGGCGCCAAAATGCAGGGGAAGCGGATGGTTCATGACCGAGCTATTGAGCACGAGAACGAGCGACATCAGATTCTTTCCCGGCTTGGTCTTGGCGATCAACTCGCGACCGCCGCGTGTCTCCTGGTCAAAGACACAGGCGGCTTCGGCGTTCATCACCAGTTGTGTGGTAATCATGAACCCGAGCACGAGCTTGGCGAGCCTGAGCCGGCCGGCTTCGGGTGACGGCAACACAGCGGGAATCACCAGCCAGGCCACGGCGATCAAGCGCTGATACACGAATACCCCGACGAAAATGGGCGGCATCAGTAGATATGAGGCGAGGAACCAGGCCGCCAAGGTATGAAAGCGCGTGCGCGCCAGGAATGCGGCCATCCGCGCCCGGAACGGACCGAGGGCTACTGTCCCGGCGTCTTGCGTGATACCCCCCGGTGACGGCACGCGCACCTGGCATAGCCGCAGAATGGCAAGCGCGGCCAGAAGGAACAGCAACCAGTGTTTTCCTTCGTCGCGGGCGCCAAACAGGAGTTCGGGAATCTCGCTCAGTTTGTCGAAGACCAGCGGCATCTCGTGGAAAGTCGTGAGAATCCGCTTTTCGTTGTAGGTGAAGGTTTCTTCGTGGCGCAGGAAATAGTGCAAGAAGGTCATGGTGATCCCGAACACCAACGCGGAGAACATCCATAGCGAGTTTCGCCAGCCGGGAAAGCGGGTCAGCGTCAGCCATCCAACCGCGCCGACGAATAGAAACAGGAACTGAATGTGCACGAAATAGAATGCACATCCGTATAGGGCGACGATCAGCCATGCGCGCCAGCCCATCTGCCGGTCGAGCAGGCGATCGGTGAGAACAACGCCGTAGAGAAGCAGCGGGGTCGCGATGACGTTGTTCACGAAACCGAAGAAGAAGGCGAAGTTGTAGGTCGATATCAGGGCGAAAAGCCCAAACCAGCCGGGCCGGCCCGCGCGTCGGGCCAAGGCCAGTCCGGCTGGCCCTGTCGCAGCCAGTGAGATCGCCATCAGCAGCTTGCCCGCGATCCCGATAGGCATGACATACGACAGGGCCGCCACGAGATAGACAAACGCGGTGTTGGGACGCGCGTACGCGAAGGTGTAGTTTTCTACCAAGTGGCGCGCCGGATCGTGGTACCAGCGCAGAATGGAAGCCATGGATAGGTGCTGCGGGTAGTCGGCCATAGGCGGGTGAGTGCCCAGCCAGATCGGCAGGGTGAAGAGCACCGAAACCAGCAACACAACCGCGGTTTCGGGATCGAGGCGACTATTCAGATGGGAACCCTGAGAGGGTTCGCTTCGCCCTTCGGCCCCCCACTCGCCGCCCCCACCCCGCTCGCTTCGCTCGGCCTCGCCATCCCTCCCGCGATGGTTCGCCGCGTGCGCCGCCGGCTCAGCCGGCGAGCTCCCCACGCGACTATCTGCATGGGAACCCTGAGAGGGTTCCCATACCCTCCCGCGATGGTTCGCCGCCGGCTCAGCCGGCGGGCTCCCCACGCGATTATCCGCCATCCTTGCTTGCCCCTGGCCGCGGTCTCTCCCCGTCGGGCGTCACGTCCCGGGTCGAGGACGCGACCTTCCAGATGGCGTGATTGTATTCGCGCTTGTAGTCGAAGTAGCCCCAAGCCCGAGCCACCCCTTCGATCAGGGCGGCGGCCACATAGGACGCGTCGGTCAATGGATCGGCGAAAGTCAAGTAGCGCACGGCGTGTTTCACGATTCGTTTCACGTCCAGGGTAGGCACGGAATAGCCGGTGCGGCGGCGCAACCAGAAGTGGCCCGCGGCAATCCGGCGGCGCTGGTCGAAGTACTCGCGAACGTTGTCGGGACCGCGATTCGCCACCACAGCCTCGGGCACGTAGACCAGCGCGCGCCCCTGTGCGACGACGCCCGCTTCCAGGGTGGCCTCGTCGACGGGCGAATCCTCTGGAATGGGGCGAACCAGGGAGGAGCGCAGGGCAATGACCTCCCCTAGCTTGGGTGACTCGCTCGCGATGTCATGATGAAGCTGCCACAGGAACCCGACTATGTTGCCCATCAGGTGTCCGCGCGGGTTAGTGGGCACCGGGCGGACACCCACCATGCCCACCTGATGGGATCCGGCCAACCGGTCCAGCAGGAGCAGGAGGCAGCCGGGCTGCAGGATGAGGTCCGCGCTGACCACGGCAACCACGTCAGCGCTCGGATCGCGCTCGCGACCGTAGGCGTTGATGGCTGAAGCCTTACCCAGGCGGGCGTCCTGAATGATGAGTCGGAGCCGCGGATCACCTTTGGCCAGGTCCTCCACCTCGGCCGTCGTGCCGTCGGTGCAGCCGCTGGCCACCACCACCACCTCGCACAGCACGTGCGGTTCGACTTTCTGGCCCAGCAGGGAGCGCAGGAGTTTTCGGATATTCCGTTCTTCGTTGTGCGCGGTCACACACGCACTCACTCGCAAGCCGGCGGCAGGGGAGGTCATGAAAACAGGATCCATCCTATCACGACCCGCGACCAAGCAAAGAACACGGTAGCGGCGTACGACCGGCGTACCGGCGTTGGTTGATCAGGCTCGGCTCAACCAGGAGAGGCTCGAAGTTCTGTAGATCGCGAAGCCGCCCGCGGAGCCATACTGCCATCTTGTGGCAATGTGCTTCACGAGGGCGAGATCGTCGGACCAAGTCCCGGCGGCGTTCTCGCGCAAGATGGGTGCCGGACGGGTCGTTTCAGGCACCTGGGCCGTCCGCCGGGAGGTTGGCTCCGGTCAAAGCCTCTCCTCGATCTTAAGCCTAATCGTGCTGTAGAGGAATTGCGTGATGCTGTCAAGATTGAGCCAATACAATCTCCCACCAGCGAGCTCCCTCATCATCTGTGGAACATGATGCAAATAGAATGAGAACTGTAGCCGCCTCTTCCTTCTTACAAGATCCTCCAGGGTGAAGTCCCTTGTTGCGAAAGCGGGCCGGGAAAGCGTGTCCATCCTCATCTCCCACCCATCTTCGATCACTTTCATCCGCACCAGGTCATGATACAGTTTCGTTCCAGGGAATGGGATGGCGAACTGAGCAACGACAAAGCTTAGGGGCAATCGGTTGATGAGCTTCAGTGTCTCCCGAAAATGGGTCTCGTCTTCTCCGGGCATTCCGAGAACGAGGAATCCTCCCGTAGGTATTTTGGCCTTCTGAAACAGCCTTACCGCCTTGACAATCTGCTCGTCAGGCAAACGTTTGCCAATAACCGTGTTGCGAATATATTCGCTTCCACTTTCGATTGCCAGACATACGCTTGCGCATCCCGAGCGCTTCATGAGTTGAACCAGCTCTTCGTCGATCCCGTGGACAGATATGCCATTGGGCGTGTTCCAGCGTATCCTGTATCCCTTCCGAATGACCTGTTCCAGCAGAACCTTTGTTCGACTGGGATTGAAGGTGAAACTGTCATCCACGACATAGATGTGCTCGGCGTGATATTTGTCGACGATTTCGTCGATTTCTCCCAAGACGTTGTCCACACTGCGCATACGCCACTTCCGTCCGTGGATCATCCACATGTTGCAGAAGGAGCAGTGATTCGGGCAGGAGCGGCTGGTGAGCAAGGACAAGGCGGGACGATTCCCCAGACCGAAGATACGCGAGCCCGTGTTCATGTAGCGGTGGATGTCTACGAGGTCGCGGGCAGGATAGGGGATACTATCGAGGTCTTGAATGAAATGTGTCTTGGGATTGCTTATGACATCGCCCTCGTCTCGAAAGAGCAATCCATCGATATCGCAAAGAGATGGCGTCCGGTTTGATAGGAAGGATAGGAGGTCCAACAGTGTTCGTTCGGACTCGCCAACGAGGGCATAGTCGAGCGAAGGACAATCGTCCAATACTCTGCGGCCGTGAATGGAAGGGACGATGCCTCCCATGACGGTGGCTGTTCTGGCATCCAGGCGCTTTGCCAGGTCGACAACGTTGAAGGCACATTGGCGGCTAAATGAATAGTGGCAAGACACGCCCAGAACATCCGGGGCAAAGGAGCGGATCGTCTCTGCTATCTCATGTTCGGGCGCGCCGAAAGAGAAGAGGCCATCTCGAAGCGCCGTTGGATGTCCCAGCGTGGGGTCGAAAATCTTGACTTCATGGCCGTTCTTTCTGGCCGAGGCAGCCAAGTACAGGACACCCAGATGCTCTGACCTCAAGGCGTTGGGTTGGGGAAACACATAGGGAGAGACTACCAGTAGCAGCTTCACGGGCACCTCACGTACACCTCACCCGGGCCGTGGCTACGACCCGCGGGGGAATGGAAAGCGGTATGCGCAGCGCGGCCTTCATGCCTCCGACAGCTCCGGTGGCGGCTGTTTCACACGTTCACACGGCGTGGGCCAAGCGAAGAGGGAACTCGTGCGTGAGGGGAAGCCTTCCGGCCCGCGCCATGCGGCCGTGAGGGCGTTCGCGCGCGCCGGCGCGACACCTTCCGCCGTTTCCAGCTGTTGATGACGTTGCATTTACAAGCCGATAGCGAAGTCACAAAAAAGGCTACCGTATCCTATCACGGCTCGCGGCCAACCAAGCAGCCCCGGAACGAAGTACAATCGCGCGCATGCATATCCTCTTGACGGGTGCCAGTGGCTTCATCGGCCTCCACCTCCTGCGCCGACTTGTGCGCGACGGACACACAGTCACCGCTCTGGTGCGCGAGCGGGGACGCGCCTCGGTGGCTGCCGCCGGGGGACGGACCTGGCGCGCCGATCTGCTTGAGCCCGCCACGCTCGCCGTCCTTCCCGCGGATGTGGACGCCGTCTTCCATCTGGTCGGTGGCGGCCGGGTCTCCACCGTGACCGAGTCAGGGTTGGCCGACCTGCGCCGCTTGAACGTCGAGACCACCCGCAACCTGCTTCTGGCCTTGCCTCGGCCGCCGCGCAAACTGCTTCTCTTCAGCAGCGTATCGGCGCAGGGGATTCGGGACGGCGTGGTGGTGCGCGAGGACACACCCTGCGAGCCCCACAGCCCCCACGAGATTGCCAAACACGAGAGCGAGTGCGAGGCCGAAGCTTGGTGTACCACACACAGTGTCCCGCTGGCCATTCTGCGACCAGCTCAAGTCTACGGCCCAGGGGACGTCGCTTCCGAGATCCCCACCATGCTGCGCTTGGTGCGCCTGGGCGTGTTTCCCATCTTCGGCACTGGCGAAAACCTGATGGTGCCGCTCATTCACGTGTCGGACGTGGTCGAACTGGCGGTGCGGGCCCTTGACCTCCCGTTTGAGGGAATCCGGCGATTCGGGCTGACCGGTCGCCAGTACACTGTGGCCGAAACCGTGAGCATCCTCGCAGCCGCTGTCGGGCGTGGTTCCGGGTCCGTGCATGTCTCCCAGCGTCTGGCACGCACTGCCGCCGCGGGGTTGGAATCCCTGTTCGGGTTGGCTGGCGCCCAGCCGCCGCTGTCCCGCGTGCGAATCGACAACATGATCGCGCAGCGTGTGTACGACAGCTCGGCCACCCAGCGCGAGCTGGGGTTCGTTCCCGCGCGTGATCTGGCGGACGGGATTCGCAAAACCTATGCCTGGTACCAGGCCACCGGTACGCGTGGTTTGGGCCGACGGCTGGCTGAGTACTACCCGATTGCCCTGGCCGAGGGCGAAGGCGTCGGCACCGCCTACGAGTATCTCGCCAAGTGGCGCGTGCTTCACCAATTCCTGCCCGGCGTCCATCGCATGCTGATCGCCGGCTTGCCGGAGAAGTACGGCTGCAGCCTAGACTTCGCCGCCCTGGCCTGTGCGCTGGACGCCGATCTGGTCGTCGCCGACGAGCGCGAGGAAGCATTGGTGAAGTTCCACCAGGCATTGGCGCGCGCGCGCCTGGCACCGCGCGTGGTCTTGCGGCACGTGGCTCTCGACGAAATCGCCGCCTTTCATGGTCCGCTTTTCGATTTGGCACTCTCCTGCGAGGTCGCGCAGCGGCTGGATCGAGGCACCCGCGAGCGTTTCGTGGGTGGCTTGGCGCGCGTGGCACACCGGATCGCCCTGTTCGCACCCAACGCAGACAACCGCGCCCACGCCACCCGGTCGCACTTGGATTCGCTCTCTCTCCAAGACATCTCCTCTCTCATGGCGCCTGCCGGTCTCACGCTGGAAGACATGGGGTTTGTCGACATGCCACCCTTCCCACCCGGACTGACCCTTTCGCAAGCCAAGCGCGAGCAGGTCACGCGAGCCCGGTGGCAGGGACCGGCCCTGGCAACCCTGAATCTGTTCTGTCGAGCCGAAGCTGCCTTACCTAGGGCCGCCAAGCGGCCGTTTGCCCACATCGTCTATGTGGTGGGGCGGGTTGATGGCGCGTGACTCGCGAGCGGCGTGTATGATCGCCTCCATGCGAAATTCGATCCCCCTCTTCCTCGCTCTGGCCGTCTCGGCCTGCAGCCCGCCTGCGAAGGTGGATAATCCCGTCTTGGCCCGGATCGGCGAAGTCCCGATCACGGCGCGCGAGTTGCAGGCGCGGGCTCCTGCCCTGGCCCAGTTGTTCCGGGCGCAGCTCGCCACGAACGCCATTGATATCGAGAAGCGGAGTTTCCTGCTGAATCTCTTGCTCAAAGAAGAGGCCGTGGTGCAAGAAGCCCGTCGGCGGGGTTACGACCGACATCTGGCGGTGCGAAGCGAAATGATCGATCGCATGCTGCGGGACGAGGTGGAAGCCTCGAACAAGCCGGTGGAGCTTCCCGATGCCGACATCGAGAGGTACTACCTCGATCACAGCGAGGAACTCACCTGGCCCGAACAGGTTCGTGTTCTGCAGGTGGTCAGCCGCGACCGGGCAGTCGCAGAGAAGGTCGCTGCCCAGGCCCGGGCCTTGGAGAGAAGCGACCTCGACGGGTTCCAGGGCTTGGTGGTCAAGTACAGTGACGATTGGCACTTGCGGGCGCTTGGCGGCAATGGAGGGTTCATGGATCAGAAGAGCTCGCGCTATCCCGCGGCGGTGGTCAAGGCGGCTTTTGCTCTGCGCAGGCTGTACGACGTCTCGGATCCGGTCGAGGGCGAGCGTGGCTTTCATGTACTCAAGCTCGTGCAAAGGTTGCCGGCCTTCACACCCACACTGGCGGAAGCCGCGCCCGAGATTCGGGCCGAGCTCAGGCGGCTGCTGGTGGAGCGAAAGAAGGATGCACTGGCCCGCGCGCTGCTTGCACGGGCCGAGCCGGACATCGACTTCGTGGCCTTGGCCAAGGTCCCGCTTGCCAGCAGCGTCCTTTCCCCCCAGGGAGCGACCGCGGCGCCTCAGGTTCGGGCTCGCTCTGCGACGCAGCCAGAGCTGCAGGCTACCGCCGGCGGAGCAGCCGCCCCCTAGTTCCGCCCGTCAGAATTTCGGCCATGTTTGGGTCGTCGATGCATCCCGCCCGGCCCAACATGGCGGAGACGCGCTCCGGGAAGGTGCGGTGGTTGACCAGACCGGTCAACCGGGCGGTGCCTTGCTGATGTAGTAGCCGACGGACGAGGCACGGGGTTCGCCCGTACGCTGCTGGGCCATCGCCCCGTGGGCCGAGTGCGCGATCATGTGCAGCGTTGTCAGCCCAATGAACCACGTCATGTAGAGCGTGGTCGTGAAGCCCAGACCATGACCTCTGAAGAGCCAGATGGAGTGCAGTGGCTGCCAGCCATAGTAGAGCAGATAGCCCAAAGACCCGGTAAGCAAGAGCCATGCGATACCAAGTGTGCGCGACCAACTCGCCGGCTCTGCGACGAAATACAGCAGTGGAAGGCACAAGACCATCGCGTAGTAGTAGACCGGCGCGAGCAGGTAGTACATCAGCACGTAAGCAAAGCCATACGCAGAGGCTGCAGCCATGAAACGCATGAAGTAGAGCGCGGGCAATAGGACCAAGACACGCGCGACCCAGAGGAGGATCACGTCTTCGCGGGTAAGCCAGGTATCAACCCATCGGTCGACCGGGACGGCGGAATGTCCGGAAACGCTCGTCTCGCCCAATGTGTTGAATATGGTTCTGAATCCGACCGTCCAGCTGGTATGCGAGCCAACGTGCATGGCCATCTTCGAGGCCCAATCACGAAAAATGCCTGCACCGTGAAAGACAACTATGGAGTACAAGACCGCAGCTGCCGCGCTTGCGCCGCAAGCCACAAAGAACCGGGAAAGCGCTGGATCCAGCCGGCGTTCCCGAACGTAGCGCGACGCGAGCACCACGAGCGGACCGACCAGAAACAACACCGGGAACGCCCTCGAGCAGGCTGCGATGGCACCGCAAATGCCCGCCAGTAGGGGGCGGTCCTTCTTCAAGAGACAGATCGCAAACAACGCGAAGGCAACAAAGTCAGTGCGAACCAGAGTGCCTTTCAGGTGCCCCCACGAGAAGAAATAGTGAGTCCCCAGGAGTACCGCCACCAGGGCCGCGGCCTCAAACCCATACGCCCAGACCAGTCCTGCGAGGGCGAGCAGCAGCAACGCGGGGTCGATCAGGAGCATGAACCAGCGAGAGAAATCGTTGCGAATCGAGAGCAGGTTGGTGATGGTTCCCACCGCAGCCGTCCACGTTGGGGGCGCATTGTGCCCGTGATCCTCGAAAAGCAGCGACCATCGCGGCGCGGGCAGTTGCACCTTCAACCACGCTATTTCTGCACAGAATTCCCGCCACCTTGCGGGCGAGAATCGTCCGCGTATTTGGTCGGCACGTGCGATCAGCGCGGCGGTGGAAACCATCTTGTAGGTGCGCAGATCTCGCACTTCGGTCGCGGTGCTTCGCAATCCCGTATCATGATCGGCTAGCCATATCGCCTCGTATTGGCCGTAGTAGCCCACCTCGGTCGCGTATTTCGTTCCAATGTAGTAGTGGGTGACGTCCCACTCGTTCATGTAGCTGTCGTAGCGAAACTCGCCAAACGCGGCGTAGTTACCAATCGCCAGAGCGAGACAGACGCCGAGCGAGATTCTGTACCACAAGGGCGTCGCCGCGCAGGTCTTCCTCTGCATGAGCCAAAGAGCCAATAGCAATATCGCTACGACAACCGGAAGAAGTGCGCCCACGAACGGCGAGTAGGGGCCATGGGTATAGGAACTGATTGTATGCACGTCTTGGACACAGTTTACGCGTCCAAGGCCGCTTCGAACCCATTGTCTTGCTCCGTTCTTGGTATCGACACGTTTTCGTTCACCCTGAGCCCTGTCGTTGCAGCCGCTTGGCCCGACGCGTCGCAATAAATCCACGCGATTGCGATAGGTTGCGGACCCCAAGGGGCGGATGACGTCCGGGCGAACGGTGCCTCTCAATCCGCCGAGCCCAGACGAATTTACCGGCCGCGGTGTCTGGTGGTTCTTCTCTTCTTGGCTTTCTTGTCGAGATCCACCGCGATGGTGGTGTCGCTGGTTCCCACCGTGAACATGCGCTTGACCGAAACGTAGCCGGGTTTGGTGAAACTGAATTCCGCCCGTACGCCCCCAGGAAAGTCGCGTTGCAAGGGCGTGGATCCGAGTGTATGGGATCCACTCCTCACCCGGGCGCCCTTGGGCCGGGTCACAAAGCGGACAAGCACCATCGGCGAGCTCGACTCGTGGGTTCTGTCTGCGCTTCGGCCGCTTGCGTGCGGATCCGCAGCGGGCAGGGGCCGCGTGGGTAGATCATCCCCCGGCGAGGAGAGGGGCGCCGCGCCTTTGCCAGAAAGCGTACCCGTCTTGATTCCGGTCGTGGCCTTGTGTGCGACAGAGGGTACGAGCAGGCGAAACCCAATCGCCGCTGCCGCCAACGACAGCGCAAATACGATCGGATAGACCCCGATCCTGTGCAGAATCTTGCCTGGGCGGCGCGAGACCCCATTCGGAGCAGGTCCCTGCGCCCTGTCCCCCGCCGGCTCTCCCGACAGCGGAGGGTCCGACCGCAGCTGTGTCGGTTGCAGCGCCAGGTCGGTGATAGGGGTGGGCTCGCGCAAGGCAACGATAGTGCCTTCGAACAAAGGATCGGCGGACAAATCCGGCGCAAACGAAAGCCCCTGCCGGCGCACGACCGTGGGCATTCCGTCGCGGGCCGCCAGCTCGTGCAGCCAACGCGCAAATTCGCTTTGTCCTGCGGAGTCGAACGCCTGGCGCAGCAATGTCTCGACCTGCACCATCATCTGGTTCGCGCTGGCATAGCGGCGCGCCGGCTGCTTCTTCATGGCGTTCTTGATGATGCGAGCAACCTCGGAATGTATGTGCGAATAGGCTTTGTCGGGCGCGACGAAATCTGCCTTGCGAACGCGCAGCAAGACATCCAGATCAGACATGGCCCGGAAGGGACGCTGTCCGGTTGCCATGAGGTAGAGGAGGGCGCCGGTGGAAAAGAGGTCGGAGCGCGCGTCCAACTTTTCGCCGGCGGCCTGTTCTGGCGACATGAAATCGAGCTTGCCCTTGATGACGCCGGTTCGGGTCCTCTCGCGCTTGTCCATGGCCTTGGCAATCCCGAAATCCGCCAGCTTGATTTCCCCCTGCTCACTGATGAGAACATTCTCCGGACTTACGTCGCGATGAACGATGCCGAGGGGCTTGCCATCGCGGGTCTTGCTGTGCGCATAGGCCAGAGCCCGGCAGACCTCGGCGGTGGTATAGAGCGCGAGCGCTGTGGGGAAGGGAAGCGCCACCGCCTCGGCCCGTGCGAGGATGGTCGCAAGATCCCAGCCATCCACCACTTCCAGCACAAGAAACGTGCGACCGCCAGCCTCCCCGAGATCGAGAATCTGCACGATGTTGCCGTGGTTCAGGCTCATCGCGATGTGCGCCTCGTCCACCAGCATGTTGCGCAACTGAGGATCCTCAGACAGCGCTGGGAGAATCCGTTTTAGAATGACGTTGCGCCGAAATCCTTGCGCACCGGATTGCGTGGCCAAGAAAATCTCAGCCATTCCCCCATCTGCGATCTTCTTGACGATGGTGTATCGCTCGGCGGGGTCCATGCTGCCTACCCGAAATGTTGGTGCTATTTGTCGCGTGGGGAGCCTGCTGGCTTCGCCAGCGCCGCGCGTGGCGCACCACCGCGCGAGGCCGAGCGAAGCGAGCGGGGAGGGGTGGGTGGGTGGCGGAAGGGCGAAGTGAACCCTTTGAGGGTTCCCAAATGAATTCGTGAGGTGCGTAAATCTATCTCGCGGCGGTAATTCTTATCGAGAACGTCTGTAACTGACTAGTGAATATTTCCGCCGCAGCATACCGGTCGGCGGTCGCGCGATGTCAGCGGCGCAAGGTCAGCGTGTGCTTCGCTTCGAGCCGGACCGGGTGGTCAGTCCTGAACCGCGTTTTACCTCGAACCCCTTTGCCGATAGTCTTGCAGGCGTGATCTCCAATAATGCAGACAGCTGGTGCCAGGCGAGGAGCTAGGGGTCGGGGGTGCCTAGGCGATTCGAACAGGGTTCTTCTGGATCAGAGAACCCGCCCGCCATGGACCGCCACGCTCATGCCGGCCGCAGGCAGAGCCAGTTTGTTCTTCACCCCCATGGACGCGATAGAGCCCGCGTCGCAAAAGGCCCGGCCCGCAAGCTCGTCGGCCCCTATCCTCGGCCGTTCCGCGGCCATCGCGGGATTGTGGAGTTCCAAGAATCTCGGCGATGCCTTTCCGGACACCATGGGCGAGTGCGCCGCGATCGTGCCACGCACCAAGCGCGAAGGGGTGCGCAAGAAAATCAAGCTCTCCGTCTCCTTCATGCTCGAGGACTGGCTCATCTATCACATCCGCGAGACGGACCGTGAGCTTGCCGGTTTCCTTCGCGACCATTCGCCCGGAGCAACCATCCCGCATCTGCCCGACGTTCGCACGGTCAGAGAGTCGAGAGTCATTCCGGCGGGCCTTGGATCCGCAGGTAGCGTTCCACCGAAGCGGCTGCGGTGGAGCCCTCGGCTGCGGCGGTGGCGATCATCTTGATCTTGCCTGG